>JAMIIA010000149.1:0-13519 GCA_035913795.1 Bacteroidales bacterium | reverse complement strand
CCTATCGAAAATGTGCAAAAAGCTAGCTTGCTTGCCAAAAAGTGCGATTTCTGTGACCTTTTTAAGCCTTTTTGAGGCAAAATACAAAGCTTTATTAAATTATTGCATGGTTACACTTTTAAAAGTTAACCAATCGCAATACCTTAAAATTTATCTGTTGGCTAAATAAAAAGAGGATGCCCATTTTTGGACACCCTCTTTTTGATTTTATCATGCTCCTGCCGTAATCCTTTTCTGCACCATGCTTTTTAAAGACAAAACTTTCCTAATCTGAAAAATAAGATCGCTATGGCCAACAGGTTTGCTTAAGTAGGCAATGCATCCTGCTTGCAGACAGGTTTCCTCATCGTTTTCCATGGCATGTGCCGAAATAGCAATTACAGGCATATCGGGACGAATGTGCTTAATGTATTTGGTGGCATCAATGCCATTTAACTCGGGCATTTTTATGTCCATCAGTATAAGGTCGATAGAAGGGTTGCTTTCGACAAGCTGAATGGCCTCGGCACCAGTATTGGCGCGTATAATTCGCACTCCTGTAGGACGCAGGGCCTCTTTCATATAAAGAAAATTGGCATCTTCATCTTCGGCAATGAGCAATGTTTTTGAGGCCAGACTTAAGGCTTTTCTTAAAGGTGAAGCCTTTACTGCAGACACCTCTGTTTTAAGCTTGCCAGGCAGACAGGGCAAATAAAAATAAAAAATGGAACCTTTGCCCGGAGTGGAGCTGACAGATAGATTTCCACCTAACATCGATACAAGGTTTTTACTAATGGCAAGACCAAGCCCGCTTCCACCATTTTGGCTAATCGGAATATCATCAACCTGGGCATAACGGTCAAATATTTTCGATTGCATCGCATACGGAATTCCTATTCCGGTATCCTTCACGAAAAAATAAATCAAATTATCGACTGACAACTTGTAACCGATTTCGATGGTACCTTTTTCGGTGAATTTAAGTGCATTGCCAATTAAGTTAGACAAAACCTGTTTTACACGTTTAGGGTCGGTTTGGATAACGAGGTTTTTTTCGCTTTCTGGAATGTGTAATAACAATTTAATTTTGTTTTCTGTATGCCTGGAGATCAGTGTTTCATAAACCTGTTTGAGGTCAAAAAGCCATTCCGAAACCAGCGAATCTTTATAGCTTATTTTTAGTTTTCGCGATTCTATTTTTGCAAGGTCAATCACATCCTCAATAATGCCCAACAGATCGTTGCTGCTTTTTTTGAGCATACCCATATACTCCATCCGGCTATTCTCTGGAATGGATGTGCTGGAGAGTAACTCCGAAAAGCCCACAATGGCATTTACAGGAGTGCGGATTTCATGCGAAATATTTGCCAGGTAATCGATATTCTCGCTGCTACTCTCCTTAATCTTAGATTTTTCTTCAATAAAATCTTGTTCGCGTTTTTTCCAGGTGGTCAGATCGATAAAAGAAACCAAAATATGCGCCGTTGCACGAAGCTTACGAAGCCCGACAAGCACATAAAACTCGCTGTCGCCCGTAGTAAGCAAAACCTCAAAATTACTTTGCTCATGCTTCGAGATTCTGAATTCGTCAATTTTTGCATGCAGCGATTCTGTTTTGCGTATGCGAATGTTGCGGTTAAGCTTGCCGGTTTCTCTTTCAAACAGGGAAGGAATAAACTGCCTGGCTTCCTTGTTGTGCTTCACTACCCGATGAAAGGTATCGACCATTATGCACGGTATAGGAAGGCTTTCGAACAGGGAGTTATAGGTATGTGAATCGAGTTGTGGAGCATGGATCACTTGATTATCCCGGTTAACACCGGCTGACCATTGTTTGACAAATGCAACCTCAATGCAATCGAAAGACTTATCGATATGTCGGAAAAAGGAGGTTTTTTGACCTGTTGGCAAACTCCCCTCGCAAATCAGCTCCTCGTAGGTGTTTCTGATAACCTTTAAAAAGGAAAGAAATACATGCGATTCGATCTGTCGTTGGCGGCACATATCCACAGTTTTTTGTGCATATCGGCAATATTCTTCGCTTTCGGATTGGCTAATATTACAAACGCCATTTTCCGAGTTCAATGTCAAAAAGTTATTCGATAACAACACCGATAAATCGCCGACGGTTTGTCGCCAACCAAAGTTAATAAGCGACCGGCTCTCGTGTTGGTGATAATTTTTGGCTGCTGAAAGGACTTTCGATATGATCCAATCTTCGTTCTTTACTAAAACCTGATAGAATTTCTGTTCGTGATCCATAGCAATAACGGCACATTTAAGTAATTACTAAAGATACCTTAACTGCTCTCTTTTCCGAATGAGCATCGAATGATATTATTTACCCTGCCTTAATGAGATAAATCACTGCTTGAAATAGGCTAAAATGGAAGTTCTGCCTTGGAAAAAACTATGATTCGGTTATCGAAAAACCTTAAAAATCTCGTCTAAATTGTTAGGTGTTACTCTGCCGAAAGTAACTTTTTAAGGTTGGTGAGGGATGCTGGGTCAATTGGAACCACAAGACTGAACTGAGGGTTCGTTTTTAAAAGGCTAATACACTTTTCATAATAAATGGAGGCTTCTTCTCCTGAGAAAATAAGAACAAAGTCGAAATTGCTGTGAGATGCAAACAATACATGCTGATTAACCTTGTTTTTCAGCAGAACTACTCCGGGAAGATCCTCGAGATGAAATTTAAAACAAGGAAAACAAATCGGTTTTGCCTTTATTTCCTTTATAAAAGGATCCGACAGGGCAAGTTTGATGCGCAAAGAATTATTAAGTAAAAGGCTTATCTGAAACTCTGTATCAGAGCTCACCAAACCAATGGCCAATTGTTTTGAAGAATGAGTCGTAGACAGAAAATGTTTCTTAGGCTTAGTCATACTTCACGATTCGATGTGCATAAGGGCTTGCCTGGCGGCATTTTGTTCGGCTTCCTTTTTGCTGTTGCCAGTACCCATTCCAATTATTTTATCAAATACCATAAGATGCGAGATAAACACAGGGTGCTTATTTCCGGGAGAAGAGTCTTCGCGGCATGCAAAGTTTAACTCCTTTTTATTCTTTTGGCTCCACTCGATTATCCTGCTTTTGAAATCGATTTCGGTTTCGGCAAGCTTTTTTATATTGATATGGTAATTGATTAGTCTTTTCAGTACAAAGCGTTTGGTACGCTTGTAGCCCTTATCGAGATATATGGCGCCAATCAGGGCTTCGAGGGCATCACCAAAAACTGCATTATGGTTGTCGTTCGATACTTTTGAAATTACCAGGTTACCAATGCCCATTTTAATGGAAATCCGCTTCAAGGTTTCGCGGTTTACAATTTTCGAGCGCAACTGGGTAAGAAAGCCTTCATCTTTTAAAGGGAAGCATGTATAAAGATGTTCGGCAACGATGCTGTCGAGTATTGCGTCGCCCAGAAATTCAAGGCGTTCGTTATTTAACCTTGGGTTGTCATAAACCTTAACCGCAGCCGATTTATGCACTAGTGCCAACTGATACAATTCGGGCTTACCAGGCTTAAAACCAAGTATTTTTTTGAATTGTGCACGAGTTTTTCTATCGGGCTTAAGAATTAATTTTTCCGATTTATTAAAAAAAAAAGCGGGCAAGGTTAATTGGTGTATTTCTTGTAAATAGCCGAAGTGTTGTGTCCACCAAAACCAAATGTGTTGCAAACGGATACATTCACTTCTCTTTTTTGAGCTTTTCCAACAGTAAGGTTCAGTTTCGAATCAATTTCAGGATCGAGGTTCTGAAGATTAATGGTTGGAGGTATAACACCATTTTTAATGGCCAGAATGGAAGCAATAGATTCTACTGCTCCCGCTGCACCGAGCAGGTGACCAGTCATGGATTTAGTAGCGCTGATATTGAGTTTATAGGCATGCTCGCCAAAAACTTTCAAGATGGCTTTGGTTTCTGCAATATCGCCAAGGGGGGTTGATGTTCCATGTACGTTGATGTAATCGACATCGGTGGTTTTCAGATTAGCATCTTCAAGAGCCCTTAGCATCACATTGGTAGCTCCTAATCCTTCGGGATGAGGGGCTGTCAGGTGGTATGCATCCGCTGTAAGTCCTCCACCAACTACTTCGCAATGGATGGTAGCACCGCGTTTGATGGCGTGCTCATATTCTTCAAGAATCAACACTCCAGCACCTTCGCCCATCACAAATCCGTCGCGCGAAACATCAAAAGGTCGCGAAGCAGTCTTAAACTCATCGTTATTGGTAGAAAGTGCCATCATGGCATTGAAGCCTCCCAAACCAGGTTGATTAATCGAAGCTTCAGAACCTCCGGTGATAAAGACATCGGCTTTCCCCAGACGGATGTAATTGAAGGCATCGATAATGGCATTGTTGGAAGTAGCACAGGCCGAGACAGTAGCAAAATTGGGGCCTCTGAAGCCGTATTTCATCGACAATTGTCCGGCGGCAATATCAATAATTAATTTGGGTATGAAGAAAGGGTTAATGCGGGGCATTTCAGGATTTTTGAAATAGCCTTCCATTTCTTCAAAAATGGTAGTAAAACCACCGATACCCGAGCCAAAGATCACTCCGGCCCTGTCAAGGTCAAGGGTTTCGAGATTCAAAGCTGAATCTTTCATCGCTTCCTCAGCAGCAACCAGGGCAAACATTGCAAAAAGGTCAATTTTCCTGGCTTCTTTACGGTCGAAGTGATCCTGGGGGTCAAAGTTTTTAACCTCACAAGCAAACTTAGTTTTAAAATAGGTCGAATCGAAACGGGTAATTTTATCAGCTCCGCTGGTACCTTTCACAAGGTTATCCCAAAATTCCGGAACGTTGTTTCCAATAGGTGTCAGTGCACCTAATCCGGTTACTACTACTCGCTTTAACTCCATAATTAAACTGGTTAAGTTTCTTGTTCAGTAAAATAAATTACTTTACGTTTTCTTTGATGTAGTTGATTGCATCACCTACAGTACCAATTTTCTCAGCTTGGTCATCTGGAATTCCAATGTTGAATTCTTTTTCAAACTCCATAATCAGCTCAACAGTATCAAGCGAATCGGCACCCAGGTCGTTAGTAAAACTAGCTTCAGGGGTTACTTCACTTTCGTCAACGCCAAGTTTGTCGACGATAATTGCTTTTACTCTGGAAGTAATGTCAGACATAATACTAAATTTAAATTTATACTCTGGTTCAAATTTTAAAGGTGCAAAGAAATGCAATATCTGAAAAAAAACAAACAAAAAACCGGATTTAATATTTTAAAAATGTCTTTTTTTGTAAAGGAGTCTATAATTGATGGTCCTTTTTGCGGCTATAAAAAAAATTGAATATGAATAAGATAGCAATCTTTGCCTCTGGATCGGGAACCAATGCAGAAAACATTGCACTTCATTTCAGAAATCACCCATCGATTGTTGTTGATTCTATTTTTTGCAACAAACCTGATGCTTTTGTGCTGCAAAGAGCTAAAAAACTTGACATTCCGGCTTTCTTGATTCAGCGCGAAGGTTTTTATCAGAGTTCCGATCTTTTAGAGTCGCTTCGTCAGAGAGAGATTGACTATCTGATTCTTGCAGGCTTTTTATGGCTGATTCCTGCCTACCTGATTCAGGCCTATCCGCAGCGTATCATCAACATACATCCTGCTTTGCTGCCTAAATATGGTGGCAAGGGAATGTATGGCATGCATGTGCATGAAGCTGTTAAAAATGCTGGCGATAAGGAAACAGGTATCAGCATACATTTTGTGAACGAACACTACGACGAGGGGAACATTATTTTTCAGGCTCGTTGCAACGTAAATTCGACCGATACACCTAAGCAAATAGCAGAAAAGGTGCATCAGCTTGAATATGCTTATTTCTCAAAAATAATTGAAAAGGTGATTTTAACTCACTAGCTTTATAAAACCAACTCCTAAAAATTTTGTACTATGCTTCTCTTTGATAACAGAAACGTGAACAAACATTGGCGCAACAACCTTATTTTACTTTTGTGTATTATTGTTTTGTTTTTCATTGGGCCATCGTTTCAGCTGGCCACAGAAATTCCTTTTGTTTCTGCCATTTTATACACCCTACTGGTTTTGAGCAGCACCTTTGCAATCGAATATGTTTCGACTGTAAAAAAATTTTTGGTCATTAATGGCTTATTGGTAGTTTTAGCAATATGGGCAGATGTGTTCTTAAACCTTCAAATTATCCGGTCTCTGGCTTGGATGTTTCTCATCGTGTTTTTGTTTGCTATTACCATTACTTTGATTATTCATGTATCGGCAAGTAAACGGGTAAATCCGAACATAATTTTCTCGGCCATAAATGGTTACCTCCTATTAGGAATTATAAGCAGCCTTGCACTTTTAATCATCGATGCGTTTACCGCTACCCCTATTTTAACCAATCTGCGGCCGAATAATTTATCCGATTATGTTTATTTCAGTTTTGTTACGCTTACAACCCTTGGTTACGGCGATATGGCGCCAATCTCGCCCGCAAGCCGGGTGTTGGCCATGATGCTTGCTACCACAGGCCAGCTATACATTGCCATATTAATTGCCATGCTGGTAGGCAAGTATATAACAAGCACCAAAAAAAAGAAAAAGAAGAAGAAATCGAAGTATTAAGCAAAACCGATTAGGATTTTACCCACAGAGCACTTAAAAAGTAATCGTTTTTATGGGTTTTCCAATAGTTTTAAAGTGATTACTTTTATCGAATCGAATGCAGACATGTTCTCCTCAAATACAGGCTCTACCGGGGGTGCTTCTACAGTAAGAGGATTTACTGGATGGCCATTTTTATAAAATCGGAAATCGAGGTGCGGACCTGTTGAAAGACCTGAAGAACCCACAAACCCAATTAAATCGCCTTGCTTCACATAAATGCCAGCTTTTATGCCTTTTGCAAAGCCTTTTAAATGCAGGTAAGCGGTAGTATACACGCTGTTATGTCTAATTTTTAGGGAGTTCCCACCACCTTTGTTATAGCCATAATCTGCAGCAATAATTTTTCCGTCGCCAATGGCATATACCGGAGTACCAATTGGTGCAGCATAGTCGACTCCATGATGCGGACGGTGTATTTTCAACACCGGGTGAAGTCGGCTGTGAGAAAATCCCGAACTGATGCGTGAAAAGCGCAGAGGGGCTTTCAGGAATGCTTTTCGTAAACTATTCCCTTCCAGGTCGAAATAACTTTCTATCTGATTTTGAACAAAAGGAATCGCATAAAAATCTTTATCGGCATGGCGAAAATAGGCTGCATGGATTTTTCCGCAGCCTAGCGAAATGGTATCGACAAACTCCTCGTCACACACAACGCTAAAGCTATCTCCCACCTGCAGTCCAAAAAAATCGATGCTCCAGGCATAGATGTCAGAAAGATCGTTAGCCAGCATGGGATTGATATTGGCCGAAGTCATGGCATTCCAAAGCGAAGTTTCTATCTTACCCCTATAATGCTGCCGGACAATGTCAACTTTTTTATGCCCATTTGTGGCCCACACACTATCGAAAAAGCAGACTTTATTATAATCTACCAGTGTATGTTCGTACACAAAATACCTTAAGGTACGGGAAGTATCTTTGTCGAAAAAAAGCACATATTTATTTCCGGCCCTTACTTTTCTCAAATCGAAGGTATCGGAAGGAATAGTTAATAGGGCCTGAAAAGCACCCTGGGGTAAATTATAGTTTTGAAGCAGGTTGCCTAAGGTCTGATTTGGTTTAATTCTGCCCTCTTCAATGTTAAAAGAGTCAAGTGAAATGCCATACAGTGTAGGTATATCAATTACTACACTATCGGCTTTGTCGCCAGCCTTTAATTTATTTTGTGGAATTCGATGGTAGGTATAATAAATGCCAAATACAATAATGCCCAGCAGCACTAATAAAATTGGAATAAGAATTAAAACTCTCTTTTTCATTCAACATTGATTTTTTGCTAAAATGACTCAGAATAGCCTGCAATGCAATATTTTTTATTAACCACTTCAGGCTATCGATAAAAATTAAAGAAAGGATGCTATTGCACCCCTTCTTAAGACTTGGCAAACTGTTTCTACTTTAATACAATGTTTATTATTTTGCGCGGAACAACCACCACTTTTACCACTTGTAAGCCTTCGAGGTATTTTTGTGATTTTTCGTGTTCGAGAGTAGCTTTTTCAATGTTAGATGGTAGCTCTTCTATCGGGAATTCGAGTTTAAAGCGCATTTTGCCATTAAAGGAAACCGGATACTCAAAGCTATCTTCCACAAGGTAGGCCTCGTTAACCTGTGGCCATGGGGCAAAAGCTATGCTGGAAGTATTCCCCAAAAGATTCCATAGTTCCTCGCCCATATGCGGGGCAAATGGTGAGAGTATGCGGGCAAAACAAAGAGCAGTATCCCTGGTTACTTTGCCCTTTTTAAGCGCCAGATTGGTAAATATCATAAACTGCGATATAGCTGTATTAAATTTTAGTGACTCGATATCGGACTCTACCTTCTTTATCGATTGATGAAGTGCTTTTAATACTTCTTTATCTTCTTCGCCATCGTAAATGTTTTCAAGATCGGAGAAAAACCTGTAAGCACGTTGCAGAAAATTATATACCCCCTTCACACCGGTATCTGTCCATGGCTTAGTGGCATCAAGTGGTCCCATAAACATTTCGTACAAGCGAAGACTGTCGGCTCCGTAGCTGGCTACTACATCATCGGGATTCACCACGTTCTTCAACGATTTCGACATTTTGGCCACAATCTGGTTTAACTGCTCGCCGGTAGTTTTATGATAATACTGCCCTTCGCGCTCTTCTACTTCGTCCGAAGGCACTTTTGAACCTGTGGCTGTTTCATAGGCAAAAGCCAGTATCATCCCCTGGTTGTAGAGTTTTTGATATGGCTCATCGGTTGAAACAATTCCAAGATCGAAAAGTACTTTGTGCCAAAACCGGCTATACAAAAGATGAAGCACGGCATGCTCAGCCCCTCCAATATAAAGGTCCACAGGCATCCAATAGTTCACCGCTTCCTGCGAAAAAGGTTCCTGGTCGTTCGATGGATCGATGTAGCGCAGATAATACCAGCACGATCCGGCCCATTGTGGCATGGTGTTGGTTTCTCGGCGGAATTTCCCCTTTTTGTCCTCGCCGTAAAGCCAGGCGGTTGAGTTGGCAAGAGGCGATTCGCCATTGGCTCCGGGCTCAAATTTTTCGAGCTCCGGCAGCATCACAGGCAACTCCGACTCTTCTACCAGTTCTATTCGGCCATCATCGTAATGCTTTACGGGAAAGGGTTCGCCCCAATAGCGTTGGCGACTAAATAACCAATCGCGTATTTTATAATTTACAGCTCCCTTCCCTAAGCCATTTTTCTCAAGCCATGCATTTATAGTGGCAATGCCTTTTTCTTTGTTCAGCCCGTTAATGTCTATCCCTTTCTCGGTGTTTGCCGAATTGATGTAGAATCCATCCTCGGTCCAGCAGGCTTTACCAGCGCGTACTTTTTCGCGCATTTCGATGTTGGCCGAGGCAGGATCGAGAATGCAGATAACCGGCAGATTGTAAACACCTGCAAATTCAAAGTCGCGCGTATCGTGTGCAGGCACAGCCATAATGGCGCCTGTACCGTATCCCATCAACACATAATCGGCTACCCATACCTGAATTTTTTGTCCGGTAACCGGATTAATGGCAAAGCGTCCGGTAAAAACACCGGTTTTTTCTTTTGCCAGCTCGGTGCGGTCGAGGTCGGATTTCAGCGAAGCCTGCTGTATGTAGTTTTTGACCCTCTGCAATTCTACAGGCTGTGTAATTTTCTCGAGCAAAGGATGTTCAGGGGCAACCACCATGTAGGTGGCCCCAAAAAGGGTGTCGGGCCGGGTTGTGTAAACCCTTAATTTATCGCTCAGGCCATCCAGTTCGAAATCTACTTCTGCACCGGTGGAACGACCAATCCAATTGCGCTGCATGTCTTTTACGCCCTCGGGCCAGTCGAGGCTGTCAAGCCCATTGAGTAATCTTTCGGCATAATGCGGAATTCGCAGCATCCATTGTTTGAGGTTTTTGCGCACTACTTCTTTGGTTCCACACTTCTCGTGCGAACCATCGTTAAGCACCTCTTCGTTGGCGCATACGATTTTACAGGTATTGCACCACCATACCTGTGCATTGTCGTAATAAGCCAATCTTTTCGAATCTATATAGGTTCTAACAGCAGATTGACCTTGTTCCTTTATTTCGCCTGGCACGGGAAGTTCGCGAATGTGCCTTCCTTTTTGGAGGTTGGCATCGAACCAGGTATTGTAAAGGCGCATAAAAATCCATTGGGTCCATTTAAAATACTTCGGATCGGTGGTATTAATCTCACGGTCCCAGTCGTAGGCCAAACCAAGCGCTTTGATTTGCCGCCGGAAATTGTCGCAGTTGTCGCGTGTGGTAATAGAAGGATGCGTGCCTGTTTGAATGGCATACTGCTCGGCCGGAAGTCCAAAAGCATCCCAGCCCATGGGGTGCAATACATTAAAACCCTTCATGCGTTTGTAACGGCTCACAATGTCTGTGGCAGTATATCCTTCGGGGTGCCCCACGTGCAAGCCGCTTCCCGAAGGGTAGGGAAACATATCAAGCGCATAGAACTTCTTTGGGTTGGTATAATCGTTATGGGTTTTGAATGTTTTATTCTTTTCCCAGTAATCCTGCCATTTTTTTTCAATTTCGGTAAATCGGTAATCCATGCGTGGTAATATTTTATTGATAGCCGCCTTTGGGGCCAGGTCAGTTTATTTCAGCCACAAAAGTATAAAAACTTGGCACAATCAGATAAAAAGAAAACATTCTGCCGTGGGAAATTGAAAGGCAGTAATAGAATTACTAAGCCTTATTTTTTACGATTAATCAGGTATACTCCCATTAGTACAATGAGCATAAAGCTCAGGTGAATCCAGGTAATTAATTCACCATCTAAAATACCCCAAAGAATGGCAAAAACCGGAATGATGTAAGTTACCGATGATGCAAATACAGCCGAGATATAACGTATAAGACTGTTCATGAGCAACATGGCAAAAGCGGTACCCACAATGCCCAATACAGCCAATGCCCCCAGGTGATAAGGCCATCCGGGTGTTTGAAGTGCCTTACTAAAATCAGAACTTAGCAATATTACCAAAGCCACAGGTCCTACAAAGAAAAACGAAAGGGAGGTGATTTGAACCCCTTTGAGATGAGTAAGGTGGGTTTTCACCACGTTGATGTTTATTGCATAAAAACTGGTGGCAACCACAATAAAAAAAGCATAGCTGTTTACGTTCTGTAAGGAGATATTGCTCCCCGACGCAATAAGCCCCAAGGCTCCGAGCAAACCCATTATCAACCCAAGAATCTGCATCCAGCGGGTTTTAGTCTGATGAAACAACAAACCTACAACAAGTGTAAATACCGGGGTGAGAGAGTTTAACATACCAGCCAAAGCACTGTCTATGCGGGTTTGGGCTTTGGTAAACAATAAAGCCGGAATGAGACTACCAAAAAATCCAGCTACCAGAAGGTATTTTATATCTTTTCTTTTTACGTTACGGAGGTGAACAATAGAAACGGGTAAAAGCACCAACGAGGCTAAGAAGATGCGGATGCCAGCTGCTTGTTCACTGGAAAAGCCTTTAAGACCAATTTTCATGAGTATGAAGGAACTCCCCCAAATGAAGGCCAGAAAAAGCAAAATTCCATACTGAAACCAACGTTTACTCCAAATCATACCATATTTTTCTGCGAAGCTAATACAGTTTTCTATAACACCTGATTGTGGAATACCACAAATTTGTGGCCACTAATTAAAATCACATTTTTAACCCTTACACAAAGATCTTGCGAACCTGCAAAACAAAATCAATTATTGTAAACCTCGAAAGTTTGCAAAAAATGCTAAATTTGCGCCCTATTTTGGCCCCATAGTTCAATGGATAGAATTTCAGATTCCGGTTCTGACGATTTGGGTTCGAATCCCGATGGGGTCACTTATACAAATAATAACCGCTTATAAATTAATGCTTTACGAGCGGTTATTTTTATTTACATACCAAATTACATACATTTTAGACCTCTATCCATGCAATAAACGCTTTATTACGTGGTATGATGTGCTTCCGGTTTTTCTATAATTGTTCTATTCATCGCAAATACAATTGTGAAGGAATATTATTAGAATGCAATACACCTACTCTATTTCCAAATTTCGGTTTTTAGGCTTTTCATTTTAATTTTAGGATATTGCTGATATTATCCTAAATTTAGCATACAAACGTTAATATTGGTGATATTACCGTGTTGTGCCTAATTTTATGAAGCGAAATTACGTCATATTTTGTATACTGATTTTAGGATTTCTTTCTTCATGCGACAGACAGGAATTGGATACGAGTAATGTTTCAATTGAGACAATCCTAGAGGCAGATTACAACTACCGTTACGATGATTTATTAGTAAAGTATGAGATTCAAAACTCTAATCTAAATCAGGTTAAACTTCGTTGTCGATTAATTGGTGATTCGGATAAAGAGACTTACACAACTCATGATTTTTCGATTGATAATTTGTCTCTTGGTGATACCTTAAGTTTGATTGGGTTAGATTGGTTTGTATCAGATAAAGCAATTGATTTTTACAATATTGAGAATCAATCGTGTGGATTACAAATTCTACTGATTAGTAATAATCAACTGATTTGTGAATCGAATAAAATTGTCGTCGAGATTAACAGACTAAATCCTGACACATCACTCATTGATAACTTTATTATTTATGATATCTATGGTGAAAAAATCGAATTTATAAGACAACTTGAGAATAAAGATTTCCTTTTCTTTTTTGACTTTGCAACCTGGTGTGGTTGGTCAAAACTGAGTATTCCTAAAGTAAATCAAATTGACTCGTTATTTGGAGATCGGATTTCAGTATTAGGAGTAGAAGGTAGCCCGTCAAACTATGTTAACTATGATTATTTAGAACAATTTGTAGTAGATAGGGGAATGCAATATCCTGTGATTGTTAGAGCTGATAATACCATATTAAATGACTTATTGCACCCTGACAATTCACTTAGTTTTCCAAGGTTTTTACTGATTAGTAAGGATCGAAAAGAAAAATATAGACAAGTTGGATATATAGAAAACATGATCGATTCAATTGAATTTTATATAAACAAAAACTAGGCACAACACGCGGTCATAAAACATGCCGGGGACAGTAGGTTGCAAGCCTTTATGCTCGCATTAAAGTTTGTAACGGCTGATACGAACGCAGCCCCGAATTTCGGCACGTTTCATACCGCCAACCGTTAGGCAAAAGCCCTTTTGACATTTTGTATCAAATGACTAAGTACATGACAAAAATTTACAATATTTTCTAAACTCATTAATATTATCTGAGAATAATATTTTAGCAAGACTTGTCAACCCATATTTAAAAAGACTTTTAGCCCTTCTGCCATGGTTTTTTATGACAATTGGAAGCATTTCGTTTAAATATATGCCGATCTTATAAGCCCAAACAAATGCCACCAGTATCAGTGCAA
>JAMIIA010000148.1:0-86468 GCA_035913795.1 Bacteroidales bacterium | reverse complement strand
GCCTCTTTGGCTGGTTTCTGTCGAAAAATAACCTTCGTCAAATTCTACCATGCCTTCAAGTTGATACAAGTTATCCCTTTTGCCCATTGCAGAACGGATCCGGTGCATCATCGACCATATTGTCCCATATCTGTTGTGGTTTTGTTGTCTTTGTAACTCCCTTGCAGATATGCCCTTTTTGGAAAAGCTCATAAAAGCCATAGCCAGGTACCAACTTCTCAGTGGGAGGTTAGAGTTCTCGAACATAGTTCCACTCTTTAAGGTTGTGCGAAAGTTACACTCTGCACACTGCCATTGGTATTTTGCTTTTAACCAATAATGCTGATTGCTTCCACATTTTTTACAAACTAAACCCTGATTTTCTCTTATGCCTTTGAGATGCTCTTTACAGCTGTGTTCATCAGGAAAGTCTTCTATAAATTTGATTATATTCATGACATTTATTTTTTCATAATATAATCATTCCGTATTTTTCTGGCATAATAATGTATCAACAAATTCTCTTTTTTTCTTTTGCTTAAAAGGAAATCAATAAAGTCATTCACTTCAGATTTTAAATCAGTTGGCAGATAATTTAGCTTTGTATATAATTGAATATGTTCCATGTCGTGCTCTTTTATCCAAAGATGCAATTCTATTTTAAAACTTTTTATTTTCAGAAAATGCCTTTTAGGCTTACTACTGCTGCATCCAGTATAAAGTATTAGGACCACCATAATGTTTACTTTTATCTGCAACGAAAAAGCAGCTAAGAACGATTACAATTTTTTGTATTTATATAAACAAATTAAACCCATGCAGGTTGTGTGCATTTACCCAACGAGAAGAATTTTACCCATTTATGTTTATTTAGACTCATTACAAATTACCCCCCCCCCATGCATATTTTTTAAAAATGTCTGCATATATTTATCCTGAGTGATTGCCTTTTTTAAAACCAATGGATTAACCAGAGAGAGCAAGCGGGGTGGTTTAATTTCGCTTTCTTAATGGCTTAGGATTGATGTTTTATTAAACGGTTTTTTTATGTGCCACACTGAAGGTTTTAGGTTAGAAGCAAGAAAAATTATCAGGCAGGGTAATGCCAACCCTTTATTTTGGAGTATAACAGAACCTAGTTGGGTTGCGTTTAGGTCGGATTGTATCACAAAAGGTATTGCTAATAATATATACACGGCAGTTGCGAAAATGCATATTGAGTAAACACAATAAAACCTAAATACAATACTTATGAAAAAACTAGTACATACAAAATGGATTGCCATTATTGGCTTTGTATTTTTTACAGGAAAACAGTTAAATGCGCAATGGATTTATAATACTGCTCCAATTGTTTATACAACTCATTTTGGACCAGGCACACGCGTGGGAATTGGCACTTCGAGTCCAAACTCAAACACAACACTCGATGTACGTGGAATGGTTGGTGTTGGTAGGCAGGGTTTAGCAGGAACCTATAATTCTGCTGAGGTGCAAGGCATTTGGTCCATTTCACCAAGTTATTTAATTAGTACTTCTGCTAACAATTTTGGAACCTTATATGGAATGGGGTATGCACATACCAATGCTGGTAGTGGAGCCAAAAAACCAATTGCAAATTTTGGGCATCAGATTGTTTATACCAGTAATGGTAACGTAAATGCTGCTATATCATTAGATTTCGGACATGCCTATTTTAAAGGAAACGTTGGAATTGGCACTGTTTCGCCAACTTCTAATTTGCATGTTGTGGGTACAACTAAATTAGATGGACCCGTTATTACTGGAAATATTGGTGTTGGCTGTGACCCGGGTACAACAACCTTTAAAATTTATAAAGCAGATATTCCATTGTTTGAATTAGCTAGCTCACTTTCTCGTTTACAAATTGGTGCAGCAACTTTTGATGGAGCCTTTGCATTCGGATCTAAGAGCGAGGATATTGTATTTCGACCAATGGGAGGAACAGAACATCATGGAATGATTTTCTTTATACCGAATGATGATAATGACGGAAATAGTTATATAAAATTTGGCGATGCTGCCAATAATCTTTGGATGGGCATATTTAATAATAAAACTGTTCGCATTGATGGTAAACTGTATGCTAAAGAAATAAGGTGTCGAACTAATGTATGGAGTGATTTTGTGTTCAAAAGTGATTACAAATTAAAATCGCTCGATGAAGTAGAAAGCTTTATTAATGAAAATAATCACCTTCCCGATGTACCAAACGAATCAACGGTAATGGAAGAAGGTATTGATGTGGGTGAAATGAATGCCATATTACTTCAAAAGATTGAGGAGCTTACTCTTTATATTATTGACCAGCAAAAACAAATAAACGAGCTTTCAAGTAAAATTAATCAATAAATCCTGTAACTATAATGAATATGAAAAACATATATGTATTAACAATATTGTCTTTATTCATATTTCAGATTAGTAAGGGGCAGGATATTCATAATTACTTTGAATATAAAGCTTCAATGGATCCTTACTATGATGATTTAATAAAGAGCAATGCCGACCTAAAAGGTACTGGCTATAAAGATTACCTACGTTTTGTGAATTTTCACAATAGCAGAGCTGGCCAAGATGGTAATTTGGATGAATATATTAAAGCTATGGATAACTATTATTCAAGCAAATCATTAAAATCTGCAACAACAACAATAGAGGCAAATTGGCAATTTTTAGGCCCAATAGGCTTCCCAACAACATCAGGAAATGGTACAGTGTGGTCGGTTGGAAAAGGAATGGTTTGGAGTATATACGTGAACCCTTCCGACCATGATGTAATATATGCAGGAGCAAATAGAGGTGGATTATGGAGAACCACTAATGGTGGTGATACATGGCAATTACTTACAAAAGATGTTTATGGAGTTAATGGGATAAAAGACATTTTAGTTGATCCTAATAATTCCAATATTATTTACATATTAACCGGATTCGGGGCAAATCAAGAATTTCATTACTCAAATGGAATATTTAAATCTATTGATGGTGGAAAAACATGGGTAAGAAAAAATACTGTAAGCGATATAAACGGAAATCCAACCACATTTTTTCCAACAGGTAATTCAGTTATGCAACCAAGAAAAATGGCAATGGATCCTGATAATCCTAATATTATTTATCTTGTTACTTACAGATATATCTTAAAATCTACTAATGCAGGTGAATCATGGAATATAATTTACGATGATGGTACTGACTTTTGGTCAACTTGGGCAACAGGCCCAGGACTTTGGGATGTTGCAATTGTTGAAGGTACAAGTAATAATATTGTTTATGTAGGGGGGTATAAAATATTACGATCAGCAGATGCTGGTACTTCTTGGTCAGATGAAACAGCTGATTACCTTACTGGCATGGGTAAAGCTACGACAGACAATCCTATGAGGACTGAAATATCTGTTCATCCAAACCACCCATCTCAAGTTTGGTTCTTATCTTGGTTTAATGAAAGTGGAACAAGTGCTTCATATATTGTAAAAACTGATGATGCCTTTGCTTCAACTAGAACGTATTATGATTTAACAAATAGTCGAAGAACAAATTTTGGCACATGTTGGTGCTACAATATTGAAGTATCTCCCAATAGTGACGACACCGTTTATATAGCACAACAAAGCATTAAAATGTTTGATGGTACAAGCTATACAAATATACACTGTAATGCTAGTTGGTCTTCTAGTGTTAACAATTATGTGGCATGTAATAATGGGTGTGGACCGAATGATGATAATTGGATACACCCGGACATAAGGGATATGGTAGTTTTAAGCGAAAACAATGAGGATGTAATATTCACGGGAGATGATGGAGGAGTAACAAGAAGTGTTGCTCAGAATACTGGTTTTTGGGATTGGGATAAAATAAGTGATGACGGTACTTGCGGTTTGTACGTAACAGAGTTTTACGGTATAGCAGGTGTTGAATCCGACCCAGACCTAATTGTAGGAGGTTGTCAGGACTTATCTAACTTTGTTTATGACAATGGTACATGGTTTCATGCTGGAAGTGGGGACGGAGGGAAAGCACTAATAGATTATTCTAACCCAAACATAATGTACGTCTGTTCTAATGGGGGTTTTGGTCGATTTAGCAACAGAGGAATTACTCGTGACAGAACAGTTTTATCTCAGTCAGCCTATTCAACTCCGGCATTAGCAATGCATCCATCAGACCCTTCCATAATATTTTTTGGTTCTGGAGATTTATTTAGAATTACCAGTGCAAATGCTACTCCAAGTTACGACACTATAACTCCTACAGGATTTAAAGGAAGTGTTTCTGCTTTTGGAATTTCAAAATCAAACCCTGATGTGATGTACGTGTTTAGTACCACAATGTGGGATGATACCGGAGTCGGCTTGATATTTAAATCAATGGATGGAGGTAGTTCATGGACAGATATTACAACAAATGTTGGTTATCCATGGGCATATGTGACCTCCGTTGAGATTAGTCCATATAATTCAAATGAATTATGGGTTGGTCTTTCATTTTCAGGATTTGACAATGTTAACAAGGTTTATCATTCAAAAGATGGCGGAAATACATGGACTGCCTTAAGCAATAATTATCCACCTGGTATTCTGATTAACGAACTTGAATATGATTCAGAAAACAACGTCTTATATGCAGCCACTGATGTTGGAGTATTAGTTTGGGATAGAATTGAGAATAAGTGGTATGAATTTACTGATTGTCTTCCAAAAGGAATTGTAACGGATATTGTTATTAATAATTCAGATAGAAAAATTAGAGCCTCAGTATTTGGTCATGGATTGTGGGAAGCAAATCTTTGGTTTTGTCCTGATAATAATTCACCAATAAACCTATCAGGCACTGTGAACAATAACACAAAGAGTTCAACCAACTCGACAATTTCTTCCACTCAAAACACAAATTACAAAGAAGTAACTTATGAATCGGCTCAAGAGGTAATTTTATCTGATGGATTTACCGGGTATTCCGGATTTACAGCAATAGCTAACACTATTAAAAGTTGCAATACTGGTTGTGACAATACTTGTATGGCAAACCTAAAAAGTGCGGTTTTAAAATCTGCTCAGAATTTTAATAATGAGAAAGTTTCTATGATTGAGTCAGATAATTATAATATTTATCCTAATCCATCAGATGGCAGATTAATAGTAGAATTTCCCGAAAAAGATTTTTCTGTAAAAAAGATTTCGATTCTAAGCATATCAGGTATAAATATCATGGATATTTATGAAACCGCACCTAGTATATATATCGACATATCTGGAAACCCTTCTGGTATATATGTAATAAACATCGAAAAAGAAGGTAAAATTCACTCTGAAAGTATAATTATTAAATAAAGCTATCAATTATGAATAAAATATTGCCTATGCTTGCTTTTTATTAGATTGGGTTTCATAGCACAAGATTCATATTTAATGCCTTTTAAAGTGCCGTAGATACCCCCTCTTGCGGTTTTATTTTTGTTACTCTCTGCGGTCGAGCTATCTGCAAGTTAGTGTTCATTAAAAGCAACCAATTACCTCATCATTAATAAAAAACAAAATGAAAAGGCTAAAGTTATTTGGATTTTTATTAGGAATTATATTTTTAGTGCAGTTAGATGCTCAGGCTTATAATCCATTATTAGGAATGACAAACGAATGGAATATAGTTACTAGTGTTTTTGAAGGAGTTGAAACCTATAAATATTATGCAAATAGAGATACTATAATTGATACTTTAAAATATAAGATTCTTGAGGAACCATTTAATGATACATATCTAATACATGGTTATTTACGTGAAGATACAATAAATAGGAGGGTATATATAAGAACTGATTCAACTTTGACCGGCATCAACGAGGAGTTTGTATATCTTGACTTTTCTATAGAGATAGGCGATACCATTGAGCTTTTTAATGTGAATTGGAGAGGCGTGGATACTCTTAAAAAATTCATGGTTGATTCAATAAATTACATAAGCACAAATAGTGGTGATAGAAAAGCTATCTACCTCTCAGGAGAACATTATTACAATAGTTAGATATTCTTTAGCTTTTATTATCCAGATGGGTATAGAAATTTTAACTATCCTAGATGCAAACCTATTTGGATTGAAGGAATTGGCAGTTTAAGTTGCCCAATTTACCCACATACAGAGCCAGAAATGAATTATGAAATTCCTAAATATTCAGATAATGCATTATCATGTTTTTATAAAAATGAGATACAAGTATTTCAGGCTGATTTTGCCTTGCAATCTGGTTGCATTATTTCTGATGGATGGGGAGATATAGATGAAAATAGTATAAATTCAAAAATATTTATATATCCAGTGCCCACCTATGGGATGATTGAGATTAAAAATGAATCAGGTAATAGTATTGATTTAAAAATAATAGATTTAAGTGGTAGAGTTGCTTTATCTTTTAGTCTTCATAATTTTAGCAGCAAAGAACTGAATATTTCGGATTTGTCAAACGGATTATATTTTGTTCAAATTATTTCAGTGGACAATCCTATCTCATATAAAAGGATAATTAAGATGTAGTTAACAAACACTAACATATGGTCTGCGAGCATGTGGGCTTTGTTGGGTGGACAAAGTAGTTAGCTCGTAAATGTAGCTTAGCTGTAAACTGATAGGTTATCGCCCCGCACACCACGCGCCTCTCGCAACCATCAACCGTTGACGGCTTACTGAGATTCTTCTGGTCGGTTGTAGAACGCTCTTATTTTAGGAGGCATTTGCAACGCATGAATTAATATTGGTTACGAATAAATTATACCGTTTGTTAAGCTTCAAAACTATAAAGGCAAAGAAACTAACAAAGAGTACCCCTTCGAGAATAAGAAGGAATAGGTTCATTGTAAAATTAGAAACGAGGTATAAATGAACAACTAATTGTACTATCAGCACTAATATGCTGATTGAAAAAACAGGTCTGTAATTTTTAATAGCCAATTGAAATGGCTTAAAGTCTTTAAAGACAAAGAACAAAAAGATCGCTAAATAGGCAATTAGGGTGGTAATGGCTGCCCATCTGTAATGATAATTTTTTAGTATCAATAGATTAAGCACAATATTAATGATACATGCGATTGAAAAACCCATGATGACAGAAATATACTTACGGGTAAATTTCATTCTGGTTTCTGGAAAGGAAGCTAGGCCATAAAAAAACATGCTAAAAACAACATAAGGAATGATCTTAAACCCACTTTGGAAATCATTGCCAAGCATCAGGGCACTGAACTGGAAGGCGTAAAGTGAAAAATAAAATGCCACAGGCAAAAAGAAGAGAAAGTAAAGAACTATGTTTTTAGCCAGAAAAGCATCTAATCCGCTATTATTTTGGGTAAGCTGCTTGTTTAATTCCGGGTTAATGGTATTAAAAAATGCAGTTGTAAGCGCAGCAAAGCCAAGGTTGGCGATTGCGTAATTTTGGTTATAAATCCCAACTACATCCATAGAGTTATACAGAGCTAAAACATAGAGGTCGCTGCTACTAAGAACCAAAGCAGAAATGTTCGCGAAAAGACTTATCAATCCATAAGCAAAAAGCATTTTTAATAAGCTTTTATCTATGGTTAAGTATTTGGGTAGTACAAAACGATAGTGTGCGTAAACCTTTATTATCACATATACCAGCAAAAGAAAGGAAGAGAAAAAAAAGCCGATTACGAGTGACTCTATTCTGAAATGAAATTCGAAGGACAATACAACTACTGTAAAAATATTCAATACAGCTCTTAACGATTGTATGAGGTTATATTCGATTACCTTCTTCTCAAGCCTAATAATTACAAGGTAAAATCCAATTAAATCGTTAATGAGAAAATACAAAAAAGAAAAGGCAATCAGTTTTTTTATAAGAATCATTTCAGCTGTTAAATACCAGCCAGCTGAGAAGACAAAAAGTACAATTGCGGCAATGAGGTAGATGAATATGATATTGCTAAAAAGTGCATTGAGCCTATTTTTAGCTTTATATTCGTAATAGTATCGCCATATTGTGCTAGATAACCAGGAGAAAATTGCCAGCGCCAGGTAGTTATAGGTAAGAAAAACCAAACTGTAATATCCATATTCTTCTGTAGAAAAAATCCTTGTAAAGATCGGGTTCTTAATCAGATTCACTAAAATAGGGATAATGGTACCGAGCAGGTACCAGCTAAAATCTATCAGCTGTTTCGATGAGGTATTCTCTGTATGAAAAAAACTTTTCAATTAATTGAACAGGGTTTTATAGATGCTAAACAGTTTCAATGCCTCGCTCTCCCAGTTATATTTGTGCCTGGCTGCATAAATTCCATTTAAGCTTAGTTGGTTGTATAATTCTGTATTGCTTAAGAGCAGAAGGGCTGCATCGGCAATCGATTGTGGATTCAATGGATCAACTGCAATCCCGGTATTGCTTTCCTCTACGTATTTGTTGATATATCCGAAGTTGCTGCAAATAATAGGAATTCCAAATGCCATGTATTCAAACGTTTTGATTTGAATGGCATAAGTAAAAATCTTGATAGGATAAAAAACACCCATTCCGATTTTAGATTGGCTGTAAAATTGATGCATCTGATTATAATCAACCATGGGGTGAATGAGTATGTTATTCTCAAGATTTCTTTTTTGAATTTCACCGAGAATATAATTACGATAATCTTCCGACCCAAAACTTCCGATAATCAATACCTTTAAGGTGGGCTTAACCTCACAAATAATCTCCGACGCCTTAATAATTTCTAATATCCCTCTTGTCCAGTTAATTGAACCTGAATAGATTAAATCATAAATCTTTTCTGTATTCACTCTGTTTGTAGTGCTTTCTAAATTGGTGTAATTGAAAAGAATTTTCGAAGGTATCGCAGGGTTGGTTTTTCTGAATTTATCTTCAATATAAGGTGTAACAGGGATAAAGTAATCGCAAAATGCAGCTCTTCTTTTTTCGTGCCTATCAATTAAAAAGGCGTATAAATATACGAGGCCTTTGAACAAGAAATTCAACTTGTTATAGAAGCGGATAATGTCCCCATAATCCTCGTGTATATCGTATACGATTTTTGGTTTCCAGTCTAGTTTATTAATTGTTCCGGCAAGCTTTAGTATTTTTACATCGTGAATATGATAGGCATCTGCCCTGACTTCTTTTATCCATTTCAACATTACCTTATGGAGGTCATCTCTTTTTACTGTTTTGATCAGTTTGTGAAGGAAGATGTTTGAGTGAAACACCTTTTTCCTGATCCCAATCAGCCTGATACCCTCTTCGGTAATGTAATCCTGTTCCTGGTGCGAAAAGCCGATGTGAATGACTTTAAACCCTTCTTTTTTTAACGAAACAGCCTCTTTCCAATAGATTCTGTCGTCAAACAAACCATGCATATCTGAAAGCATGCAAACGGTTTTTTTATTTGCTTCCATTAGCTGCTGTTTGAACTATTGCTGGTCTTCAATTACCTTTTTGTTTTCGCCCACTTCCACCACCTTCCCCTCCTCGCACTTAAGGGTTTTGGCCGGATACTTTTCGAACAGGTTATAGTTATGGGTAGCCATTATCACGGCACGGCCGGTGTGTTGTATGGCAAAAAGTATTTGCATAATCTGATCGGAGGTTTCGGGGTCGAGGTTGCCGGTAGGTTCGTCGGCCAGAATCACATCGGGGTCGTTGAGCAGGGCGCGGGCAATTACCACCCTTTGCTGCTCGCCACCAGAAAGCTGGTGGGGCATTTTATAGCCTTTGTGCTGCAGCCCTACTTTTTCCAGCACCTCTTCGATGCGCCTATCGATTTCTTTTTTATTTTTCCATCCGGTAGCACCCAGTACAAACTTCAGGTTCTCGTTCACATTGCGATCGATGAGCAACTGAAAATCCTGAAAAACAATACCAAGTTTACGACGGAGTTTGGGTACCTGGTTGTTTTTTAGTTTTTTAAGACTAAACCCAGCCACTGTTCCTTCTCCCTGTTTTAAAGGTATCTCGGCGTTGATGGTTTTTATCAGGCTGGTTTTGCCACTGCCAACTTTACCAATTAAATATACAAACTCATTTTTTTTTATCTCGAAATTAACATTGGTAAGCACCAGGTGGTCTTCCTGAAAAATATTGGCGGCTTCAAAGCTTATGATATGATCGATTGACATGTTTCTTGTGTGTTGTGTGTAGCTATTTTACAATTTTCCTTTATATAAGTCGTCAATTGGAAAAACCAATTCATAACTACCTATGAATAAACTATTGTCCCAGTAATATACTCTATCGCGAGTTGCTTGTAGATATTTATGCTATTTCTAGTCCCGTCCTTTTTACTAATTCAATCAATGGAGAATCCTTATCGTTAATAAATCTTCTTTTGCCTACAAGATAAGGTTCAATTTTTGAATTTACTCTTCTAGTCAAACTCCAAATTTTTCCAGTCTGATAATCATCTTCGTTTTCAGTCACAATCATAACATCAATGTCACTATCATCGGTGGCTGTATTTGATAAATAACTACCATATAAATACGCTTTATCGATGGTTATTCCCTCTGAACGCAAAACAAAAATATATTTTTTCAATATCTCTACAATCTCTTTTTTAGCCATTTTAATAAATGGTTTTAGTCTTTTCGAAATATTCATTTACTTTTAAAATATCTGGCAGTTCAGGATTATAATCAGGATATCGTCCTTGTAACTGATACTTCATTAAAATCCCCAAAAATATTTCAGTTTCATTATCAAATTCCAAATTGGTTTTTTCTGAAAGGTAAAACAAGTTGTGCGACCTCGGGGCAACCTCACCAGAAGTCTTAACAACATGAGCTTTAATAGCTTTCTCAATCACTAAATGACAAAAAAACAATCCATGCAAAATTCGTTTTTCTCGAATTAGCAATTCAGCAGTCAATAAATCATCTTCAGCTCCCTTAGTCCAATAGTCAATTTGTTTTTTTATATCAATCATCTTTCGTCCTTCAAAAA
This sequence comes from Bacteroidales bacterium, assembly GCA_035913795.1. Lineage (GTDB taxonomy): Bacteria > Bacteroidota > Bacteroidia > Bacteroidales > UBA10428 > UBA10428. Next base: position 75,517 of record JAMIIA010000148.1, on the reverse strand, counting down.
CTCAAAGTTATGAAAAACAATCATTGAACAGGTTCAATTTCACAATGTTTACATAATTACATTGCGTTTTTTAAAACTACAGGAAACCTCTTGATATATAGCACTTACAGGTAAATACAAATGGGTATATTGTGTTCGGACTGTATATCGTTGCTTACCTTAATTAGTTCTTTATATTCAAAATCTCTATTTTTAAATCGTCGAGGTATAAATGGCTACTATCGGTATTCCAAAAATACACTTTCAATAGCACAGGCTCATTTGGATTATTGAGATACCGCACAGTGTTTTCGATATAATTCCATGCTTTTCTATCTACTATCTGGTAATAGGTATCAAGGCCCTGCCATAAAAATGTGCCGTTTTTATTTTCCAAGGAAAGTATGAAAACAGCTTTGTCAAATTTTTCGGTTAATGCAAAAGCATTGGCTTTAAGCTGCAATAGACCTTCAGGCAGGGTATCTAATGAAACCTGAAATACTGGCGAAAAATTGCCGGGTTCCAACAGGTACGATTTTGACCCGGTGTAACTGTATTTCTGTGTAAAGGATTCAGCGGTATATTTCCAAAAAGAGTTTTCGGTTTCGAAGGAATTATCTGTCTTAAAGATTAGGGAATCGTGGTTTTTCGTTATTTCAGGTTTACCGAAAAAATCATAGACAATTTGTTTGGAGTTATCAAAACCTTCAAAACTTATCGATTCCCATTCTATAGAAATTTCAGGATTCATCAGACTAGGGTTTGAACATTTTAGCATTATCTCCACAACCTCTGATTCCTTCTTGTCACTGCCAGGGAATTGAATAAATGGGTTAATCCAAAGACCATCCTCTGCATTTCTGGGTACGATTTTTTTGCTAAGAATGCTGCCATTGCTATGTTTATAATACACATAAAATGCTTCGTCTTTATAAAAGAAGGCTTTGAGTTTGCGCAGGGCATTGCCCTTAATACCAATCTTTGCCCTGAGAATATTGTTATGGCTTGCTGGTATTTGTATCCACTCGTTCCACGATACCCTTTCTTTACTGAGAATATTGCTATGCACAGTCAGGCCAGAATCTCGTTTACGAAAGATAAGTGCCCAATCGATTGCCGTGTGTAAACGATAGTTTTTAAAAAATTCGATTAGCGTTTGAGGTTCATCGTTAAGGATATAACGCCCATCGATGCTTTTAAGGTCGGCCAAAGTGGGATCATTTTCTTCGCTGTGCCAAAGAAGGTATTCTGGTGCTTTATCGGATGAGAAATGAGTTGCATTTTGATTATCTAACCACGATGTATATGCTGCATAGCTTTGAATAACAATTCTTGGAGCCAGGTTAAGATTGTTCACTGCAATAATTGAATAATCCCATGGATAGATGTCTATGGTTTCCTTACCGATAGTATCGATGAGCGATTGTGGTAATTTTCTCACCTCCATATCTTTGTTTGCTACATCTATTGATTTATTCAACAAATCTTTAAAGCCGGTAATTGTATTTTTAAAATTTACTATTCCAGAAATCTCTCTGAAAAGCGGCTTATATGAAATGGAATTTTCAGTATTCAGGTAAAGGCATGAGAGGGCAATAATTGCTAAAACAATATTCCTGTATAAGTTCTTTCTGATGTAAAGAATAAAAATTACAAGAGAAGAAATGGAAAAATAAAGGAACCCTGCCATATGGTATACATCCTCTCTGGCAATACCGTGCTTCCAGGCTCCAAAAAGACCGGGTAAAAAAAGTGCAGCAAAAAAAACTGCTTTCTTATCTTTTTGAATAAAAGGGATAATTACCATAATTATTAAAAAAATTGAAAGTAGTACCCAGTTATTGTGCGGATAAAGTGCTGCTGCGGCAGAGTTATCCTGCGAAAGGTGAATTATTCCAACAATAAAATGGCCAAATCCGCCAAAAGATTGGTACATGATAATCCAAATAAACAAAATGAAAAAACTACCAAGCAAAATTGTTGTGAGGGTCTTTCTCCAATCTTTAAAAGCGGAATACTCTAAAATCAGAAATGAAAGAGAAATTACCCCTGCAATGATGGCCAGGTTAGCCTTTACATAAAAGGCCAGACAGGCAATTATGATTGCAATAAATTTAAAATGAATCTTTTTATGGTTAAGATAATTCAGATAGGCTATCAGCACAGTTGACAAGATTAACAGACTGATAGAATAAATTTTTAAAAGGAAAAAGCCGGTTGCAAAAAACAGAAGCCATTTAGATCCGTCGAACTCCTCCACTACCTTGTATAAATTATACAGAAATAAAAATTGAAGCATGGTTTTAACAGCAATACCCAAAAGGGCATTGGAATAGATCGGATAAGTGACAAATGCAAGCGGACCATGCGGAAAAACAATATCGCGGCCCAAATTCAGGTTGCCGTTAAACAAAAAATTAAAAAGCCATGCAAGAGGCGGATCGATGCCTCTGCCATAAAAAAAAGAATACTCAGGGAAAGTAATTGCAATTAATAAACTACTGATGAATATCAATTTAGCATATTCAAACAAATTCGACTTCTGCGAGAGATGCTGTTGGTGAAACCATTTACTGATGAACCCTTTCAAAATTTGCATAATATAGTTTTAGTGGTTGCAGGTTGTAAAAGTAAAAAAACAAATGATAAGCACGCCGGTTGGGCTCAATTACCCAACGAGAAGAATTTTACCCGTTTATGCTAATTTAGACTAAATCTAAATTACCCCCCCCCCATGCATATTTTTTAAAAATGTCTGCATATATTTACCCTGAGTGAATGCCGTTTTTAAAACCAATTGATTAACCAGAGAGAGCAAGCGGGGTGGTATAATTTCGCTTTCTTAATGGATTAGGATTGATGTTTTAATAAACGGTTTTTTTATGTGCCACACTGAAGGTTTTACGTTAGAAGCAAGAAAGATTAACTGGCATGGCAGTGAAGGACATTTATTTTGGACTATAGCTGAGCCTGGATGGATAAAACTACAATTTTATGAAATTGATTTTTAAGGTTTTAAACCAATAAGATAATTATATATAGCGGAAGCCGAAAAGCTTTAACAGAGTAGGCAACCAAAACTAAATCCAATTCAACATGAAAAATTTAATTTTATTCAAACTTTTTATTGCAACATTAATGTTTTTTATTGGGAGTGAGCTGTATTCACAATGGATATCTAGCTCACCAAATGTATATACTGTCGCTTACGGGTCAGGTACCCGGGTAGGCATAGGATTGAGTACTCCCCAGCAATCATTAGATGTTAATGGTAACATTAAATTAAGTAATAGTATTTTCTCAGCAAGCAGCCATCTTTCTCTTGAAGCAGCAAGTAACTATTATGTACAAATTCAACCTCGCAGTACAACCCATGGTCTGCTTGTAAGAGAGTATAACAGTACCGATTATGGAAATTTTGAAGTAACATCTTCAGGTTTGGGAATCGGTTACAATACAGCGGATTATAACCTGTTAATAAATCCAAGTGGAAACATCGGCGTTGGTTGCGATCCAGGCACAACAACATTTAAAATATATAAAGCAGATATTCCATTATTTGAATTAGCTAGCTCAGCTTCTCGCCTACAAATTGGGGGAGTAACCTTTGCAGGTGCCTTTGGCAATGGATCAAGGGTTGGCGATGTTGTTTTAAGGACTTTGGGAGGTACTCATGGAATGTATTTTTATATGCCAAATAATAATAACGATGGAAGTACATACATTGCTTTTGGGGATGACGCCAATCCTTCTTGGGTGAGAATTTTCAATAATAGGACCTTTAGAATTGATGGAAAATTATATGCCAAGGAAATTAACGTCCAAACCAATGTCTGGGCTGATTATGTTTTTCATTCTGATTATAAGCTTAAATCACTAAATGAAGTAGAGTCGTTCATCAATGAGAATAAAAGGCTACCCGATATGCCATCCGAGCAGGAAGTTAAAGAAAACGGTATCAACCTTGCAGAAATGAATGCCCTATTATTAAAAAAGGTTGAAGAAACAATGCTATACGTGATAGAATTAAAAAAGCAAAATGAGCAACTTGTTAACCGCATCGAACAACTTGAAAAACAATAAATATATGAAAAGATACATTCTATTATTTATAGGGTTGTTTTTAGGTATGTATTGCTTTTCAAAGCCAATAGATTCCAAAACAGCAACAACGGTTGCCCTCAATTACATTAAATACAGGCAACCAGGAAAAACATTTACCCTCTCAGAGGTTATAAGCGAGGGAAATGCTAATGAAACTTCCTATTATATAGTAACATTTAAAGAAGGCGGCTGGGTAATGGTTTCGGCAGATGATGCCATTATACCAGTTTTAGGTTATTCGTTTGAAGGAACTATTAATAAATCAACACCAAAACCTGATGCATTTATTGCATGGACGGAAAATTATAAAACACAAATTTCTACAGCTAAAACCTTAAAATCAGCATCAGTTGAAATTTCAGACCAATGGGATAGAGTAATTAATAACAGGTTTGTCCAGTTAAAGAGTTATAGTTATACCCAGGGTACATGGTTACTTAATACTCCACGTGGCCAGATTGCGTGGGGGCAGGAAGAAAATAATAGTGGAACTTGTACACCTTCTTATAATAGTAAAGCACCTGGAAAAAATGATAATAACATCGGGTGTTTTGGTTCGGCTGATGATTGTGATTGTGACCGTAAACCCGTAGGATGCGCTGCTGTGGCTATGGCTCAAATTATGTGGTATTGGCAATTCCCTCAATCTTCTAGTTTTCGTTCATATGATTGGGATATGATGCCACAAGAAATTCTTAGTACAACCCCGCAAGCTCAAGCAGATGCAATAGCTCAATTATTAAGAGATTGTGGTGATGCTGCAAAGACAACTTTTTGCTGTAACGGTTCTTGGGCTACAACAAATAATATTGAGGACGCCTTGAAAAATAATTTCAAATATAAAGGGGTAGAAAAAATGACCAGAACTGATTTTAGTGACGCTATGTGGAGACAAATGTTACGTGCTGAGATAGATGCTGGCAGACCCGTGTTATATAGAGGCGATGAGTGTGATTTATGTGCAGAAAAACACTTTTTTGTTGTTGATGGCTACAAAATGAGTCCCGAAGAATTTCATATTAACTGGGGTTGGACAGGCTCTTCTTATGATGCTTTTTATACGATTGACGATTTAACTCCTGGTAGCAGCAATTTTAATAAAAATAATCAGGCCATAATTGGGTTCTCACCTACATGCAACCAAGTACCACAGGATATTTCGGATTTATCTTACACATCAGTTAATTCTGGCGTAACAAAGCATGAACAAGCGAGAAATAATATAACAATTCCGGCAACAGGGAAAACCTTAACTATTAACAGCGGAGGCAAATTAATCTTCACCGCAGGTAATAGGGTTAAACTAGCCCCGGGCTTTTCTGCTAAAAATGGAAGTGAATTCCATACCAATCTGATTACAATGGGTTTTGGTGAATCTGGAATTTCTGTTCCAACATGGTATAACGCTTTTACCCCCAATGGTGACGGTGTTAACGACCAACTTTGCCTCGTTGTATATAATGCTGATACATGGGAATGTGAAGCTTATGATAGATGGAACATTCGAAGATACTATGGTGCTGGCAGTGTTAAAAACAATAGAGCATGTGTTTGGGATGGAAGTGGCGCAGACTATATGGATGCTTATGCTTGTATTATTAAATTCCGTAATAGTTGTGGCGAAGTTCTTGACCATGCTTATATGGTTACGGTAATTGACAATACCTTACATACAAAATCTGCAACAGCAGAGTTGACATTAAAGGAAAATGAATTATTGAAAACAGAAATCAACGAAGAAAATATTACTTCATTTGAAATTTATCCAAACCCGTCATCAGGTATTTTCACCATTCAGCTAAACTCTGAGGATATTAATAATCATGTTGAAATATTTGATATATCTGGTAAAGTTGTATATACTTCAAATTTTAAAGGAACTAATATTCAGGTTGATTTAAATATGAATCAAAAAGGTGCTTATTTTGTAAGAGTATACAACGAAAAAGATTCATTTATTAAAAAACTAATTATTGAATGATTATGAAAGCTTTAATAATTATTTTAGGTCTAATTTTTTTTTCATGCGAAAAAGGTGGGGATTATGAGTGGTTATATATATATAAAACAAAATCGGATTATTCAAACAAAGTTTCTGTCGAATTGTCGCCTGATAAATCAAAAATAGTTGCTGCTCCTGGTCCGCATGATGTTGATACTACATCAAATTGGCCACAAGAATTGGCCAATGGCTACTTATTAAATGGTATTTTAGGTGGCAGTAATACTGCTTTTTTATCAATCGATAAGAAAGATTATTATGAATGGCCTCTTTATCCGGGTTCAGATAGCCTTTTCAAGCTTATTATAGACAAGGACCCATTTACCGAGCTATATTATTATAGTGACGAACATAATGAATTCTGGAACGACGATACTGGGTTAGACACTGCCAAAATGAACCGATTAATAAAGGATGGCCAGTTAGAAAAGTATTTTGAACGGATAAAATAAAATTATAAGGGGTGGTTTGCCCCTTATTTTCTTATTTTTATTACCGGATATTCGCCAAACTTCCCCCAAAATTTAGGATGCCTATCTTCGGATTTCTTAAGTTTCTCTAAAAGTTTTTCACCGAAAAACCATTTGTGGATATATAAATTCAGAAAGTACTTATTTGTACTTCTCCAGCAATAAAATTCTATTTTATTACTAAATGCGAAAGACCTTTTAAACCACCCAAGCGAATGTGGATAGAAATACAATCGTGGTTTACTGTTAAAAAACCTAACATAAGCTTTTCCTGCAAAATGCCTTGCAATACGATACAATTGAATAGGGAATAAGCTTATATTCATAAACCAGCTGTGATAAAACAAGCTATAAACTATAGCAATGTTGCAATCGGGTTTTGTTACCCTGTACATTTCTTCTGCCGCAGTTTTTTGTTCGTTTTTTGGAATATGATAAAGTGTATGCTGACAAAGTACAGAATCGCAAATATTTTCTTTTAATGGTATGTTAGTTATATCTGCACAAATATAAATACCATTCTTGTGGCTGTAATTATATTTGGCTTGTATCAATGCATTAACAGAAATATCTGCACAAATACGAATTTCGAAATTTTCAGATAAGTCTACATATTCTTTCAAACCTATTGGCCCGGAGGCTATATCAAGCAGATATTTTCCTTTAGGGTTTAAATATTTTTTTGCCTTAGTAAATGAATTTCGAACGTAATCACTTGAAACGCCTCTGAAATCAACCCATTTCGGAGAGTCTTCGAATATTTTCAGACTATTTTTTGTGTCGTAATTTATCTCGTTATAATATTTAAAAACCCTTTCCTTGTCAAATGCCATTTTACCTCTTTTATCTTCACCATGCCCAATAAATAAGGCATAAACTGGCAGTAAAAGTAAAATGTCTTTGAAAACAGGGTAAAAATAAGAACGTCCTTCATTAACAAACCCTTCAGTGATATTATCAATTTTTAGAAAGTTTGAATCGTACTTACGAATTATTTCAATAACCTCTTCTTTGGAAAGTGGTTTTAAATTTTCCTTTGAAATAGGACATTGTAGTATGGTGAAATCAAAATTTATCATAAAATAGTTTTTTTACAAATCTAAAATACTTTTGCTTATTCTTAAGGAGTTTTATCTCTAATCCTTTTCAAGTTTAAAATTTGAAATGCTCAGTTCATTAGTACTAATATAAAATGTTAAGACATAAAACACCGGTTCCCCACTGCCACAAGTCGCAGACTTGTGGCTTTAAAAACAAAAACGCATAACATAATAATTATGTCTGACCTTTCTGCCATACATTTTTATTTTTAAGATATTCTGAATAAGCCGCAAGTCTGAGACTTGCGGTAGTTGAGGCCAATAAAGCGTTTTGATTTATGAAGGAAGTCACAATACATCTCCCTCCCTTCGTTTGTTAATTTAATTTTACCCTTCACAAAATAAACTCCCTCCTTATTCCGTAATTTTACCAGTTGATATTTTAGAATGTAAATTGATTTTAACTTTCTTACCATGATAAGATTTGTTACCGGGATTTTTTTATTGATGGCTATGCTCATGCCCATAGCTGCTCAGTCTACCCTTTATCACAGTAACAATGATGCGATATTTCGGGAGGCGCTCGACCAGTACGAGAAGGAAAAATATGCCACTGCACAAAAACTATTCGAGCAGGCCTATGAGTTATATTCGCTAAACACCGAACTAAAAAGCCTCTCGCAGTTTTACATTGCCCAGTGCGCCATGCGCTTGTTCAATGCCGATGCTGAGTTGCTTACTATGCAGTTCATCCGCGAGAACCCAAAGTCTGTTAAGGTAAACGATGCCTGGTTTAGCCTGGGGGGTTATTTCTACACCCTTAAAAAGTGGAACAGCTGCATCGAGGTATACAGCCATGTCGAATTGCCTCTCTTAACCGATGAACAGCAGGCAGAACTTCATTTTAAGAAGGGATATAGCTTTTTCGAAAAGAAAGACAATGAAGCGGCCAAAATTGCTTTTTATGAAATTAAAGAGGGCAAAACAAAGTTTGCTGCACCCGCCCGCTATTATTACGGACATATTCATTACCTCGAACAAAACTACCAGACTGCACTCAACGAGTTTTTAAAGATTACCGGCGACGAAACCTTTGGTCCTATTGCTCCTTACTACATTGTGCAGATCTATTACATGCAGAAAAAATACCAGGAGATCATCGATTTTACTCCCGGCATTATGGAGAATGTTACCGAAAAGCGCAGGGGCGAGGTGGCCAGAATTACCGGCGAAGCCTATTTTAAGCTGGGGCAGTTCGAACCTTCCATCGACTATTTTAAAATCTATATTCAGGAAACCCCATCGGCCGACGACGAGGCTGTGTATCAGCTGGCCTATGCTTATTATAAGGTTGCCCAGTACGATACGGCTGTTCCTTACTTCGAAAGGGTTTCTATAACCGAAAACGCCCTTGGGCAAAATGCAAGCTATTACCTGGCCGGGTGTTACCTTCAGAAAGGCGAAAAAGAAAATGCCCGCAAAGCCTTTGCATCTGCCATGCGTTCCGATTTCGATCCGGCCATTAAGCAAGATGCCTTGTTTAATTATGCCCTGCTCACCTACGAAATTGGTGGCGATCCGTTTAACGATGCCATCAGCGCTTTCGAGGAGTTTATCACCTTGTACCCGGGGTCGAAACGCATCGACGAAGCACGGCGCATGCTTATCCAGTCGTATCTGGGAGCCCGCAACTACCGCCAGGCTTTGGCTTCTATCGAACGAGTTGAAATTAAAAGCGATGAGCTGAAGGAAGCCTACCAACGCATAGCCTTTAACCGGGGGATAGAACTTTTTAATGTACAGGAATATACCCAGGCAGCCGAAATGTTCGAGAAAGCCAGACTTTATTCTGGATACGACAGCCAGCGCGAAGCAAGAGTGAATTACTGGTTGGGCGAGTCGCTTTACCGGCTTGCAAAGTACGAAGCCTCGGTGGCGGCTTATAAAAAATTCCTTTCGGCTCCTGTAGCCCATACCACCGACGAATACAAACTGGTGAATTACAGCCTTGGATATGCCTATTATAAGCTTAAAAACTACGCTGAAGCGGCTAAATACTTCCGTCAGTTTGCAGGCGAAAGCACAGCCTTGGCGCAAAAAGAGTATGCTGCCGACAGCTACCTGCGCGTTGCCGATTGCTATTTTATGCAAAAAAACTATACCCAGGCAGTTGATTTTTACCAGCGCTCGCTCGACGCAAGCACTCCATCGGCCGATTATGCGCTGCTGCAAAAAGCCATCAGCCTTGGGCTGGCTCAGCGAGGCCTCGAAAAAATAGCAAACCTTAAAACACTTACTCGCGATTATTCCTCGTCGATTTATGCCGACGATGCCTATTACGAAATAGCCCAGGAATACCTTAAACTGCAGGATTCGCCCCAGGCCATCGATGCCCTTGTAGCATTGTCTGCAAATTATCCGCAGAGCAACCTGGCCGGAAAGGCTTTAGTACAGGCGGGACTGTTGAATTACAATGCCGACCGCTACGAAGAAGCGATCCGGTGTTATAAGAAAACAGTTACTACATACAATGGCACCGAAGAGGCCCGCAATGCGCTTATCGGGCTTAAAAATATTTATGTCGATCTGGGCAGGGTTGATGAGTATGCCAGCTTTGTCGATGGTTTGGAAGGAAATGTTCCCAAACTATCTATAGGCGAGAAGGATTCGCTTAGCTTTCAGGCTGCCGAAAAGCTTTACATGACCTCGAACTGTAACGAGGCCAAAGCTGCTTTTAGACGTTATATCGATGCCTATCCCAATGGGGCTTACCTGCTGAAAGCTTATTTTTACAGTGGCGACTGCCACTACCAGGCACGGGAGTACGACCAGGCTTTTACCCAGTTTAGTTATGTACTGAAACAACCCCAGAATCTTTATACCGAACAGGCACTTTTAGGATCGGCGCGCATTGAGCTAATTCGCAAGAACAATCAGAATGCCTTGCTTCTCTACCAAAAACTTGCCGGGATGTCTTCTACAGAAGCAAACCTGAGAGAAGCAAAAAAATCGGTCATGCAACTCAACTTTCAGCTTGCACTGTATCCTGAAGCTGTGGAATCGGCCAACCAGCTTTTAAGCCTTTCTGGCTTAACGACAGAAGAAAAACGCGAGGCCAGTTTTATCAAAGCACGCTCCTTGCACGAAACCGGTCGCGACGAGCTTGCACTGGAGGCATACCGCAGCATCTCTTCGGAGGTGCTCAGTTACCAGGGGGCGGAATCGAAGTACCGCATCATCGAAATACTTTATAAACAAGGCAAGCTCGATGCGGCCGAAAAAGAAGTGATTGCCTTTAGTGGCATGAGTACTTCGCACGAATATTGGGTAGCCCGGAGTTTTATCACCTGGTCTGATATCTTTTCGGCACGTAAAAACTATTTCCAGGCCATCGAAACTCTGCAAAGTATTATCAATTATTACGAAAATACAAACGATGGAATTCTGGAAATGGCCAAAGCCAAAAAGCTTGAGATTGAAAAAGCCAAGTTGGAGGCGGAGAAAAAACCTGCCGAAGAGTCTATCGAAGTTAACATTGAAAAGTAAAGCAACGCCTTATGCATTTTAAGAATAATAGATTTTCACTGTTTGCGGGTCTCATTCTTCTGACAGCAACTATTCAGGCACAGCAGCTTGATAAAGTAGTTGTGGTCGAGGGTGCCTATCAACCTGCTGTGGAGAAAGCAGAAAAGATAAATGCTGCTCCTGTGTTTTCCGATACCATTTTGGTAAAACCCATTCTCAATTATACAATATTGCCCTCACGTATCGATGCCCGCTATGAGATTAAACCCATAAAACCCGCCAAACTGGTTGGTTCACCCCTCGACCGCCTCTATCACAGCCGGGTAAGGTTGGGTTTTGGCAACTACACCACCCCGCTGGCAGAATTCAGTATACAAAACCTGCGTTCGAAGGAATATTCTGTAGGGGCTTATGTGTACCATAAATCGTCGCATTCGAAACTGAAACTCGATAACGGCCATAAAGTTCCTGCCGGCTATGGCATTAATAAAGTGAATTTGTATGGTAAAAGGTTTTACGAACAGATAACCCTCGAGGGCGATTTGGGTCTTCAATCATTAAAAGGAAGATATTACGGTTACAATACTACCAATTTTACCGATTCCCTGCCGGTAATGGACGAAAAGGATATCCGTCAATGGTACACCTCGCTCTATGCCAATGCAGGGCTGTATTCAATGAAAACCGACTCCAATGCCTTGCGCTACAAAGTTAACCTGCACGCCGGTTATTTCAGCGACGATTATGCCAACAGCCAGAACCATATAAATACTCAGGGGCAACTGTCTTTTATGATAGAGTCATTCCGTCTTAGCCTGAATGCCCAGCATCACTTCTTTCATTCGGTGCTCGATACCTTGCGTGGCAGCAATAGGACTGTATTTCAGTTTCGGCCGGTGCTAAGTAAAAAAGGCGACCAGTGGAGCATCGAAGTAGGGGCCAATTCTTACCTGGTGAGCGATGACCAGTTTCGGGTTTACCCCGAAGCCCGGTTGGGTTTTGAAGTGATCGAAAATGTCATCGACGCTTACTTTGGTTTCAATGGAAGTCTGGAACTGAATCATTTCGGCAAAATTGCCATGGAGAATCCATACATCAAGCCAGGTTTGTATGTGAACGACACACGGCATACCCTTACGGGCTATGGAGGCATCAATGGACGTATCAGCTCGAAATCAGGCTTTCGGGTCGATTTGCAGATCGACTCCAAGAAGAACGATTATTTTTTTGTGAACGATACCATTTCCCTACTCGAAAATCAGTTTACAGTGGTTTACGACGACAACGATCACATGCGCCTGGGTGGCGAGCTATGGTACTCGCCCTATTCTTATCTCGATTTCTACTTGCGTGCCGCCTACCACAGCTATAACCTCGAAAAAGAAGAAAAAGCCTGGCATAAACCCGGCAGTGAACTCAACTTTACCGCCCAATACAACTTTAAGGAAAAAATTTATGCTTCGGCCGATTTAATTTACACCGGCAAGCGCTATGGCCGCAACAGCAGCCTGAATTTTAGTACCATTGAATTAAAGCCTGTCTGGGACATGAATTTACGTTTCGAATATAAGTATAACGATGTGCTGAGCGGGTTCTTAAATTTTCATAACCTCTTTGCACAGCAGTATTATCTGTGGAATAATTACCCGGCACAAAAGTTTAATGCCATGCTTGGATTCAGCTATAAATTCTAGTCGCCCGGCATAATCCGATGCCCGGAATTGCCCTGCTACTTTTTTAAAAGTGCAGGGCAATTTTTGGTTTTAAGGCCAATACAATGAAGCTGAGACTTCAGCAAGGAAAGGAGTATTTCTGCAGAGAATTGTTTGGGTGTTTGTGATTCATGGTGCCTTGGTGGCAAAAAAAATAGCCACAAAGGCACCAAGGCACAAAGAAAACTCACAGGCCACAATACAAGACTAAACTTCATCCATAGGAGTTCGTAAATCATTGATTGTTAGCTTTATGATCTGTTAATTCTTTGTTGATAAAACCAAGAGTAAAATACTTGATAAATAGCCGATTAAGGTGCTTTTTTATTATCTTTGACCGGCCGCAAAAGGCTGTCCGGAAAGTGAGTGGCATATGTTCTTGCCGGTACTTTCATTCCATCAGGCGGATAATTTTATAAGCTTTATTCTAACAGGAATATAGGCATAACTTGATTTAAAGAGGAGATAATAATGAGCGAGAATTCACTTTCAGAACAGAATAAAGGAAGTAACCAGAACGATTATACCGCAAGCAGTATTCAGGTACTCGAAGGCTTAGAGGCTGTGCGCAAACGCCCTGCAATGTACATTGGCGATATCGGGTTAAAAGGTTTGCATCACCTGGTTTATGAAGTAGTGGATAACTCCATCGACGAAGCCCTTGCCGGACATTGCAGAAACATCGAAGTAATTATCAATACCGATAACTCCGTCACTGTTTCCGACGATGGCCGCGGTATTCCAATCGATATGCACGAAAAAGAACAACGGTCGGCTCTCGAAGTGGTCATGACCGTGCTGCATGCAGGAGGCAAATTCGACAAAGACTCGTACAAGGTTTCTGGGGGTTTGCATGGGGTAGGGGTATCGTGTGTCAACGCACTTTCTATCCATCTGCAGGTCGATGTTTTCCGTCAGGGCAAGCATTATATGCAGGAATATTCCTGTGGAAAGCCACTCTATTCTGTGAAAGAAGTTGGACCTACTACCAAACAAGGCACTACAGTAACTTTTAAACCCGACGATTCAATCTTCATTGTTACCGAATATAAACTTGAGATTCTGGCCGCACGCTTGCGCGAATTGGCCTACCTGAACAAGGGAATTACCCTTAAAATTACCGACATGCGCGAGATGGAGGAGAATGGTAATGGCTCTATTCCACTCACTGAAACCTTCTTTTCGCGAGAAGGCCTGAAAGAATTTGTGATGCTTCTCGACAGTTCAAGAGAAAAGCTTACCGACAATATCATTCATATCGAAACCGAGAAGAATGAAGTGCCTGTCGAAATTGCCCTGCAATACAATACTTCTTTTTCCGAAAACATCCATTCATACGTCAATAACATCAATACCATTGAAGGAGGAACCCACCTGGCAGGTTTCCGTCGTGGTTTAACCCGCACATTAAAAACTTATGCCGAAAAGTCGGGCATGCTATCCAAACTCAAATTTGATATCTCCGGCGATGATTTTCGCGAAGGTCTTACGGCTGTTATCTCAGTGAAGGTGGCAGAACCTCAGTTCGAAGGACAAACCAAGACCAAATTGGGGAACAGCGAAATTGCCGGCTCTGTGGACACAGCAGTTAGCAATATGCTGGGAATGTATCTCGAAGAAAACCCGAAAGATGCCCGTACCATTGTAAATAAAGTTATTTTAGCTGCCCAGGCGCGCCATGCTGCCCGCAAAGCCCGCGAACTGGTGCAGAGAAAATCGGTGCTCTCAGGTTCAGGTTTACCCGGTAAACTTTCCGATTGTGCCGAAAAGGATCCTGCGCTTACCGAAGTTTATTTTGTTGAGGGCGATTCGGCTGGTGGCACTGCCAAACAAGGCCGCGACCGTGCCTTTCAGGCAATAATGCCCTTAAGAGGGAAAATTCTGAATGTGGAAAAGGCCATGCCCTATAAAATTCTCGAAAACGAAGAGATAAAAAACATCTATACTGCACTTGGTGTTTCCATTGGTACCGAAGAAGACTCTAAAGCCCTCAATCTCGATCGCCTTCGCTACCATAAGGTAATTATTATGACCGATGCGGATGTGGATGGTAGCCACATAGCTACCCTTATCATGACCTTCTTTTTCCGCCACATGGAAGAACTTATAAATCGCGGTTACCTGTATATTGCCACACCACCTCTTTATTTGGTAAAAAAAGGTAAAAAACAAATATATTGCTGGAACGAAGAACAACGACTCAGGGCAGTGGAAGAATTTGGCGAAGGAGCTGGCATACAGCGCTATAAAGGTTTGGGAGAGATGAACGCCGAGCAACTCTGGGATACCACAATGAATCCGGAAAACAGAACTCTGCGTCAGGTTACAATAGAGAATGCTGCCGAAGCAGACCGGATATTTTCTATGCTCATGGGCGATGATGTGCCACCACGCCGCGAGTTTATTGAGAAACACGCAAAATATGCCAAAATCGATGCTTAATCATTTTAGCAGCGATTTCAAGGGAGAACATACCTGGATATTATGCTTATTTCGACGAAAGTCTGTTTGAGGTATTTTTTTTAATGAGCAAATAAATACAAAAGAGGCTGTCTCGTTTTTTGGAGGCAGCCTCTTTTTTGTTATCTTGGTTTAAAATCTTAAGCTATGAGGAACACTGCAATCCTGATTATTTCGTTGCTAACTTCTTTTTCTATTCGCAGTCAGGTAGTTGAAATGAAATGGGAACTCGACTATGAGATTTACCTGACACTTTCGAATGATTCATCCTATACATATGATTTACGCGAAGCCTTTCACGTGTCGGATACAAAAGAAGACTATCAAACAGAGTTTGTTTTTTATCCTGTAAAGCCAGGAAGCGAGTATGCAATGCAAATTCCGGATAGCGCTAGTGCAATTTTACAAAAAACACTGTGGAGTGCCTTAAATTCTACTCTTGGTGGCGGTTGGGTTCATTTTACCAACTGTGTGGCCTACGCCCTCGAAATTCGTATGCTCGACCTGAAATCGCCCTTGATGCAAAGGCCAGAATCGAACTGGAAGCCCCAACCAATGACTGAAAGCTATCAGCGCACAAAAGATTGGTTGTATTATGTGCCCATGGGTCAGAAGGAAGCTCAGAGAGAATACAAATTACGGATTGCCGAAAACAAACCCGGCGACATTCAATCAATGCCAACAAGCTACATCGATTTATTTTTAAATACTACCCAGAAACAATACGATAAACTAGTAGTCGAGGGCAGGTGGAACGCAGTAGCAAAAATCGATCTGATCAAGCTTATGCTCGGTTCAAACTACCTTGGAGAGGCACAAATAAGTTACATAAGCAGCCAGGTTCTCGCAGCCGTTAAGGCCTATACAAGCAATGTATTGCCATCGGTAATTGTTTTCGATGAGTTCGATGCTGCGGCACTGATGAGTCTTGATGCACAGGGTTACAAGATAGAGAAAATCGTATTTCGTGAATCCTCTCTTCTTTCAGAAGAAACCATGGTATCCCGCTCGGAAGAAATTTCGAGAATTGTTGAAACGATCAATGATTACAATCGAAATTCGTTTCAAAAACGATTGGGGAATTATTACAAAAACTAGCTGGAAAGTTTAACTATAATTCTCTTAAGTCGATTTTAATCGATTTGATGGAAGAGAAGGTAAGAATGGGAAACTATTATTCAACACTTATTTCACCTTTAAAAACAAAGGTGGCAGGCCCTTCGAGCCAAATGTTGGTAAAGCGGTTTTCTTCGCGGGTAAATTTCACACTTAAGTTGCCTCCCAGGGCTTTCATCTGATATTTATTCCGGATTTCGCCAGTAGCCATTGAAAAAGCTATGGCCCCGGCAGTAATGCCTGTTCCGCAGGCCAGTGTTTCATCTTCTACGCCACGTTCGTAGGTACGAACCATAAGCCGATGGTTTATTTCCTCTACAAAATTAACATTTGTGCCAATGGCTTTAAATCGATCGTTATAGCGAATCTGACGCCCCAGTGTATACACGTCGAGTTCTTCAATGCCTTTTACGAATTTTACATAATGCGGCGAACCGGTATTGAGGTAGAAAAAATCTTCAGCTACCTCAACCTGATTTACATCGTTCATCTTCAAATTCACATACTTAGGATTGATTAACTCAGCAAGGTGTTCGCCGTCCGATGCAAGAAAACGTGTGGTTTTTTTTACAAGACCCAGGGTATGCGCGAAGGCCACTATGCAACGCCCACCATTGCCGCACATACTGCCTTCTTTTCCGTCGGAATTGAAATACACCATTTCAAAATCATACCCAGTCCTTTCCTGCAAGAGCATTAGTCCGTCGGCACCAATGCCAAAACGCCGGTTGCAAAGTTTTTGTATATGCTGTTGGTTGTTTGGGTCGAACAGGCCCTGGCGATTATCGACTATCACGAAATCGTTTCCGGCACCCTCGTATTTGAAAAAAGTCAGATTCATTTTTTTATTGGCGGCGTTAAACTTTGTTAAAAGGGCTTTGAATCGAAAACAAAGTACTTAAGCTTTTAGTTAATTTTGTGAACGACAAAAATAGTAAATACCTTGCAAGGCACAATTTTTGATTCGGGAATATGCTTTTTTAATTCTGAAAAAATCATACAATATGAAAATTAGAAACATAATCTCTACCCTTGTTATTGCCCTTATCGGGGGTCTTATAGCTGTAATCGCTTATTCAAAGTTTGTTCCAGCCAAAGAAAATGTAGTGAAAACTATTATTGAAAGACCTGTTGGATTTGCAGGTTTTTCCGATCAGAATGGTTTAGGAGTGAACTTTGTGCCCGCCGCCAAAAATTCCATTGAGGCAGTTGTGCATGTAAAAACACAATCCGAAGTCACTAGCTACAATCCAATTTTTGAATTCTTCTATGGCGATGCCTATCGCCAAACTCAACCGGTAGTTGGTTTTGGATCAGGAGTAATTATTTCGAACGATGGATACATTGTCACCAATAACCATGTGGTGGCTGGCAGTGAACAAATTTGGGCAACCCTCAACGACAAACGCGAATTTAAAGCCAAACTCATTGGCACCGACCCCAGTACCGACCTGGCACTTTTAAAAATCGAGGGAGATGATTTTCATTTTATTCCCTGGGGTAACAGCGACCAGATTCAGGTAGGCGAATGGGTGCTGGCTGTGGGTAACCCTTTCAATCTAACTTCTACGGTTACAGCCGGAATTGTAAGTGCCAAGGGTAAAAACATTGGAATTATTCAGGATCAATACCGCCTAGAATCGTTTATACAGACCGATGCTGCTGTCAATCGCGGAAATAGTGGTGGAGCTCTGGTAAATATCAATGGTGAACTCGTTGGAATCAATACAGCCATTGTTTCTCCTTCGGGTGGATATGCCGGTATTTCGTTTGCGGTACCCGTAAGCATTGTGCAAAAAGTGGTGCGCGACCTCATTGAGTTTGGTGCGGTACAAAGAGCAATACTTGGAGTATCGATACAAGATATAACCTCAGAACTAGCCAAGGAAAAGGGCATAGAAAAAATTGAAGGTGTATATGTGTCAGATGTTCGTGCAGAGGGTGCAGCCAAAGCAGCCGGAATTGAAGTGGGTGATATTATTCTTAAAATTAACGATGTAAAGGTAAACAGCTCCGGAGAACTGCAGGAGCAAGTAAGTCGTTACAGGCCTAAGGATAATATAACTGTTGAAATAAAAAGAAATGGCAAAACGAAACTTTTTGAATTAACCCTTCGTAATTTGCAGGGTAGTACAGAGATTGTAAAAACTGACGACTACAACGAAGTACTGGGTGCAAGGTTTGCTGAGCTATCGCCGGAAGATAAAAAACAGTTGGGAATAACCAGCGGAATTAAGGTTTCTGAGCTCAAAGCGGGTAAATTACGTGCAGAAGGTGTTCGGGAGGGATTTGTAATCACAGAGGTCAATAACCGAAAAGTTAGTTCGGTTTTCGATCTGAACGAGATAATAAAAAATACAAAAGGTGGTATCTATATCGAGGGAGTCTATCCCGATGGTTTAGCAGCATATTATGCTTTTGGACTATAGAGAGAAATTACAAGCTAAAAATAGCAAGGCTTGCAATTGGCAAGCCTTTTTTTTTACTTGTCAATTATATTGAATAATAAGAATTAATAATCTATTTTCGCGGAAATTAAAAAGGGACAATGAGACAGTTAAAGATCACAAAATCAATTACTAATCGTGAGAGTGCCTCGCTTGATAAGTATTTGCAGGAGATTGGTAAAGAAGTGCTTATCACTGTAGAAGAGGAAGTTGAGCTGGCGCAACGCATAAAAAAAGGCGATCGGTATGCACTCGAACAACTCACAAGAGCCAATTTACGATTTGTGGTGTCAGTAGCCAAACAATATCAGAATCAGGGCCTCAGCTTGCCCGACCTTATCAACGAGGGAAATCTTGGTTTAATAAAGGCAGCTGAAAAATTCGACGAAACACGAGGATTCAAATTTATCTCCTATGCGGTTTGGTGGATCCGTCAATCGATTTTGCAGGCACTCGCCGAGCAATCGCGTATTGTGCGTCTTCCCCTTAATCAGGTAGGCTCGTTAAATAAACTCAATAAAGCCTTTAATAAGTTTGAACAGGAAAACGAAAGAACACCCACTCCTGAAGAACTGGCAGAAACACTCGAACTGCCAAAAGAAAAAATTGCCGATACCATGCGCGTTTCCGGCCGTCATGTGTCGGTCGATGCCCCTTTTGTGGAAGGCGAAGACAACAGTCTGTTGGATGTGCTTGTAAACAACGACTCTCCAAAGGCGGATAGTAAACTAATTGGCGAATCATTGAATCGCGAGATTGAAAGATCTTTATCCACCCTCACTGAGCGTGAACGCGATATAATAAAACTCTTTTTTGGAATTGGTGTTCAGGAAATGACACTCGAAGAAATCGGCGAACGCTTTGGATTAACCCGCGAAAGGGTGCGACAAATAAAAGAAAAAGCTATTCGCCGTTTGCGTCATACTTCACGTAGCAAATTGCTCAAAGGCTATTTAGGATAACCAAAATTTCATTTAAATAGTAAAAACCCGGTTGCAAAAGCATCCGGGTTTTTTTATAGCAACCCCTCAAAGGTATAAGTTAGAGACTTTGGGTTTATTTCTTCCCGGCAAGCAAGTCTTTCAGTTTATTCATCTCATCGCGGTATTGGGCAGCTTCGATAAATTCGAGTTTGGAAGCTGCTGCTTCCATCTTTTTTCGTGCCAGCTCAATAGCTTTCTCAAGGGCATGGCCATCCATGTATTTTATTACCGGATCGGCCGCAATGTCTGGTTTTTCCGGTTCGGTATAGGCATATTTTTCACCCGAAATTAGTTTTACCCCTTGTAAAATGGTAGAGGTGGGTTTTACAATTTGCTGGGGTGTAATACCATTTTCAAGGTTGTATTGTACTTGTTTTTCTCTGCGCCGGTTAGTTTCGTCGATGGTAAGTTGCATCGAGCGCGTAATTTTATCGGCATACATAATCACACGGCCATTAAGGTTACGGGCAGCCCTGCCAGCAGTTTGTGTAAGCGATCGCTCCGAGCGCAGAAAGCCTTCCTTATCGGCATCGAGTATAGCTACCAACGAAACTTCCGGCAGGTCCAGACCTTCGCGCAGCAAATTGACCCCTACTAAAACATCGAAAGTTCCTTTGCGCAAACCCTCCATAATTTCTATCCGTTCGAGGGTTTCGATGTCGGAATGAATATAGCGGCATTTTATATCAACACGTAGCAGGTAACTGGATAGTTCTTCGGCCATACGCTTAGTTAGAGTGGTTACCAGCACTCTTTCTGAATTGCCAATGGTTAGTTTAATTTCTTTCAGTAGGTTATCGATCTGGTGCAAACTTGGGCGCACCTCAATTACTGGATCCAGCAAGCCGGTGGGTCTTACAACTTGTTCCACCACCACACCTTCAGACCGGATAAGCTCGTATTCTGCCGGAGTGGCACTCACATAAATGGTTTGTGGTGCAAGACCTTCGAATTCGTCGAATTTAAGAGGCCGGTTATCTATGGCCGCCGGCAACCTGAAGCCATACTCTACAAGATTTTGTTTACGACTATGGTCGCCACCAAACATAGCCCTGATCTGGGGTATGGTTACGTGACTTTCGTCAATTATCATTAAGAAATCGTTGGGAAAATAGTCGATCAGGCAAAAGGGACGTGTGCCGGGTTTGCGGCCATCGAAATAGCGCGAATAGTTTTCGATGCCAGGGCAATGCCCTAACTCACGAATCATTTCCAGATCGTACTCAACCCTTTCCTTGATTCGTTTGGCTTCAATAGGCTTACCGATTTTGTTGAAATAATCAACCTGCTTCATCAGGTCATCCTGAATATCTTCAATGGCTTGTTTCATCCGGTATTTGGCTGTCATGAATATATTGGCAGGAAAAATTGTTATCTGCTCGTGACTCTCAAATATTTGTCCATTCACAGGGTCGAGCGATTCGAGTTCCTCGATGACATCTCCCCAAAATACTACCCTGTAAGCATAATCTGCATTGGCAAGGTAAATATCTACTGTATCGCCATTTACCCTGAAATTGCCTCGTTTAAATTCCACCTGATTACGGCTGTAAAGGCTGTCAACAAGGCTGCGCAGAAATACATTCCGGCTGATTGTTTGTCCTTTTTTTAACTGAATGGTATTACTGAAAAAATCGTCGGGGTTGCCAATGCCATACAAGCAGCTTACCGAGGAAACCACAATTACATCGCGACGACCTGAGAGCAGGGAGGAGGTGGCACTAAGCCTTAGTTTTTCAATTTCTTCGTTGATCGAAAGGTCTTTTTCGATGTAAGTATCGCTAACCGGAAGGTAGGCTTCGGGCTGGTAATAGTCGTAATACGACACGAAATACTCTACGGCATTGTCTGGGAAAAACTGCTTAAATTCACCAAAAAGCTGAGCTGCAAGGGTTTTATTATGACTGAGAACCAGGGTTGGCCTTTCAGTTTTTTCTATTACATTGGCCACAGTAAATGTTTTTCCCGATCCGGTTACCCCAAGCAAAGTCTGGTAGGGCAAGTTGGTCTGAATGCCATCGGTAAGTTGCCGTATTGCTTCGGGCTGATCACCAGTAGGTTTGTATTGAGAGGTTAATCTGAATTTCATGTGAGAAAATTGTAATTAAAAATTTGCCGCTCGTCAAAAAATACTATAACTTTTAACAACCAATTGAAACCTATTGAGTTCAAAATTAGTTAAACCAAATCGATAACCAACCAAACAACCAATCTTCGGGTAAGGCCAATCCAATCTTTATGAATTCAGACAACAAAAGCTCAATCAAACATATCGCAGAGCTGATCTCTCAGATTAAAAACCTGGAAGAGGAGAATTTTCGGCTAAGGCAGCAGGTTGACCAGGTTGGCAACGAATTGGAAAAATACAAGAATCTGGCCTCTCGTTACCGTCTTGAGCATAAAGATGTACAGCCCAACAAACAGACCCCTAAGAATATCCTTCGTTTTAAAATGGCTACCGTGCTTTATGCCGATGCCCAGGGGTACAACAAGATTTCGGGTGAGATGAATAGCAACCAGCTGGTAGATCATCTGGATGAGATCTTTCTTGAGCTCGAAAAAATAATCGCGAAATATGAAATAAAACGCCTGCGCACACTAGGAGATACCATTATGTGTGCAGGGGGCATTCCGCATAAAAACACGACCAACCCCATTGAGGTGGTGCTGGCTGCCGTAGAGATGCATTATTATGTGCGCGACCTGCAGCGGGCTTATGGTATGGAACGGATCTGGGACTTGCGTTTCGGCATTCATACCGGGCCAGTTACAGCGGTGATGTCGGGTCGTAAGAAAATTCAATACGAGGTAAAAGGCGAAACCGTGAATTTTGCAACCCGCGTGCGCTCTTTCAGCGAGGCTGGAGGTATATTGGTTTCGGAAAACACCTATGAATTAATTAAAGACCTTTTCGTTTGCGAATATTCTTCGCGTATGCCAGTGAAATACAAAGGCGATATTGAATTATATTATGTAAAGGGCATTAAGAGTGAATACTCTCTTCAGAAAAAAGGAATAATACCCAACAAGCACTTCAGTGTGCGTTTTGGCCTCATTCAGTTTACCGACCTACAAGAGCTTATGCTCAATAAACTCGAACGCGAATTGCCTGCTTATCTCTATTATCACAATGTAAAGCATACCATCGATGTAGTGACCCAGGCAGAACTGATAGGAATTGGAGAAGGCGTTAACGACGAGGAACTTTTATTACTGAAAACCGCCGCTTTGTTTCACGACTCGGGGCATATACTTTCTTACGACGATCATGAGCATTTTAGCGCATTGATTGTACGCGAAATCTTGCCAGATTATTTTTATACCCAGCGGCAGATAGAAATAATTTGTGATTTGATCCAATCTACGAAATTACCACCGGCACCCAAAAACGTGCTGGAACGAATAATGTGCGATGCTGACCTTGATTACCTGGGCCGTACCGATATGATTCCGGTATCGAATGCGCTTTACCGCGAGCTCAATGAGATGAATAAGATATCCTCGCTATTAGCCTGGAATCAGCTGCAATTGAAATTTATCTCGGGTCACCAATATTTTACTCAAACCGCCCAAACGCTTCGCGAGGTAAACAAGCAAAAGCAGATCGAACGCATTAAAATGCTAATCGACGAAGGTTGCTGTGAATAAAAAATCTATTGTTTTACCACACATTTAAGGGCCGGAAGATAAATAAGCATGGCTGTTGCCAGGGCAAATGCAGCCGCTATTAAAACTGCCCCTGCTCCCAGATCTTTTATTGTTTTTCTTTTGCTATCGAAATTATCGGGTAGGGTGTCGGCTATCATTTCCAAGGCAGTATTGACTATCTCAGCAATAAAAACCAATGCAATTGCAAGTGCAACGAAAATCCATCCGGTAACATCTATTGAAAGTAAAATTCCTGCCACAATAGCCATTATCGCCGCCACTAGGTGAATTTTAGCTTTGGTCTCGATTCTGAAAAATTCAGACAGGCCCTGAAAGGCCCATCTGAATGTTTTTAGCTGATACGCCATACCTTTTTTGCTTATTTTCTGCTGCATAGTATAATGATATTTGCCAGTAAAAATAAGAACAGCCAATATGCTCTTTGCGGCAATCCAATTCTTATGCTTTGACTATTAATTCTATTTCTTTGATATATCTTCCTGTCCATACCAATCGACTTTTTTAGAATAAATCATAACCATACCGAGTATTATTACTAGTCCGATGTTACCTAATAGCAGGGCATAATCAGAAATTTGCAGGATAGTGAAAAGGAACAAATACAACAGTGCAAGTACACCGGTGATAGTAATGGTTGTTTTTAAAGCTTTAAAAATTGCCTGCACATACGCACCAATCATGGCAATAATTACCAGGCTGGAAACCAGATAAGCCAGGTTGAAGGTAATGTGTTCTGCCAGAGCAATTAAAAGACTGTAAAAAATAACCAAGGCTAAACCAATAATCAGGTATTGTATAGGGTGTACACGTTTTTTGCCCAGGATTTCCGAAAAGAAAACCACCAGAAAAGTAAGGGCAATAAATAGAAACGCATATTTTACAGAGCGGGTGGCTTTCTGGTAAGTATCTACCGGCATGAGCAGTTTTACCCCAAAGCGCTGATAATCGCTGTAGCTTGTATAGTTATCGCCTGAAAATGCTTGCGGATAGGTGCGGTTCATTTCTATTACATTCCATTGAGCTACAAAACCACTGTCGTTTACAGTTCGTTCGGCAGGTAAAAAGCTTCCGTCGAAACTGGGTGTATTCCATTTCGAACTAAGTTTTATATGGGTGCTGTTGCCCACCGGTGTAAAATACATCGATTCACTTCCGTTCAGGTTCACTTTAAGTGCAAATTGATACGAATTTTCTTCGACCACATTCACAGGGGCATTAATACCAGAAATAAACATCGGGCAATTGTAATAGCCAGGTGAAAAAGAAAGGTTTTGATCGTTCCATTTCAGTTCTATCTTTTGGGTTACACCTCTTAGGTCGCTTATGCCCAACACAATACGGGCATCTTCCCAGTATATCTTATGGAATTTATCAGGTCTGGATTTCAGGTTTTCTGCACTAAAATTACCTTCGATTTGAAGCTGGCTATTGTAAGTGATTACTTTATAAATACTTCTGCTGCGCAAGGCAGGATTAAGGGTGCCGTTGATGGTTAGTTCATTCGGAAGGATATTAAAATACCGCAGATTGTCCTGGTAGGTTCCGTTCGAAAGATATTCGCGCTCGGTATAGGGCACAACCAAGATTGGTCCGGTAATTTCCTGAGGAGCTCCCCATTTGGCAGTTACTTCCTTGATGGTTTCGTTTTTGGTTGTTTCTCGCTCGTCAATTAATTGGCGGATCATAAACGAGGGAATGAGTAAAATCAAGGAAAGGATGATCACAACCATCAACTTGAGGCTGATGGAATTGCGAAAGCGTTTTTGTTTTTCTTCTTTTTGTGGTGACATACGATTAAATTTTAATGAATAGGTATTTTCTTATTTTTCTATTGATTTCTGATTCTGGATTAAACGGTTAAGGTTTTCGAGGTGTGCGATAAAAAGGTCTCGTCCCATTTTGGTGGCCCTGTATCGGGTATTGGGTTTGCGACCGATAAACTGTTTCTGAACCTCGAGCATGCCGTTTTTTTCCAATGCCGCAAGGTGACTGGCAAGGTTGCCATCGGTGGTATCTAAAAGCTCTTTAAGAGCCTTGTAGTCTATAATATCGTTTACCATAAGCACCGACATAATTCCCAACCGGATACGGCTTTCGAAATTCTTGTTTAGGGCGGTTATCAGGTTTTTCACTTTCCTAGTGTTTGTCGTATCGCAGGTGCATAATTCCTCCATACACCATGTGCAAAATTCCAAATCCAAATGCCCAGGCCAATAAACCATAACCCGGAATCAAAGCAGCCAGTAGTCCAAGAATTAGTTCGCTAAAACCGAGCCACCTGATTTCGCCCAGCGTGTGCTTGCCGGCCTGAATAAGGGCAAGGCCATAAAAAATGAGCATGGCCGGTGCAACCAGGTAAACGATGCCATGCATCAAAAGTGCTATGCAAAAAACACCACCTGCCAGCAGCGGAACCATTAGGCTGATGAGCATTTGCCTTGTTGGTTGCGACCAGATATTAATTCCCTGTTTGCGTGCTTTTCGGGTAGTAAGCACAATAGCCTGCCCGATAGCCAAAAAAAGCACTGCCAGCGCTGTTGCCGCTAACAACAACATCTTTTGCGTGGTAATGGGCGAGGCCATTGAAAAGTATTCTTGTGCCCCAAAGTAGCGCAGATCGTAATTGAGGTAAAAAAATGCAGCCATGGCTCCCAGAAGTGCAATGGTACCGGCCATTATGCCAGATAGACCACTTAGCGAAATAAATCGCGAGGAGCGTTCCATCATGGTTCTGATTTCGAGAATTTGTTCGTGTGGATTGTGTTTCATAAAAAGTACTTTGAAATACAAAGTAAAATACAATATTATTACTAACCAAAAGAATTTTTATACTGAGTTGTTAAAAATCCTTAATGCATATCTGGCAATTCAAATTGCGATGCCAAATATATGTTGCAGAGCAGGCGCACTCAGTAAAAAACTTATAACTTTATCAAAAAAAAATACATTATGCGTTACTCAATCCTCTTTTTATTAATTCCAATTTTGTTGTTTTCGTGTTCAGAAGGTGAAATTCAATCGGAAATTGACGAACAAATAATCGTGCAATACCTCGAAGATAATGACCTGGAGGCCACACGTCATTCATCGGGTCTGTATTATTCCATTACCGAGCAGGGCCAGGGAAGTTACCCAGACTTAAGTTCTAAAGTGAGGGTAGTTTATAAAGGAGAATTGCTCGATGGTACAGTGTTCGATTCGGGTACCCTGGATTATTACGCACTAAGCAGTCTTGTAGCCGGATTTCAATATGGTATACCGCTCTTTAATCGCGGAGGGAAAGGAATACTCTATATTCCTTCCAGTTTAGGCTACGGAAGCAAACAGGTGGGTAGTATTCCGACAAATTCCATTCTGATTTTTGATATTGAGCTGATTGATTTTTATCCAAGCTCCGCTCAATAACGAGCTTAGTAGCTAACTATAAAATACATAGGTATATCATTTAATGGAGAATAAAATCATTAACCTGATTGAATACAATGAGTAAAGATTTGAGAAACAATAACCAACCTATACAAAAGACGATGAAACAAATTCTGATTGGCATTTTATTGCTTCCACTGCTGCTGGTGGGCTGCAAAAATAAAACTGAAGAAGCTCTGATTCGGCCGGTTCGAACCATGACCATAAGCTCAGTTAAAGAATTAACAGGAGCAAAATTTCCGGGTATTTCTCAGGAAGTTCAAACCGTTGAGATGGCTTTTCGCGTGGCAGGTCCGCTGGTGAAGCTCAATGCGGTAGAAGGTCAGAAAGTGATGAAAGGGCAATTAATTGCCGAAATTGATTCACGCGATTTCAGGGTTGACCTGTCGGCAAAAGAAGGCCGTTATGTACAGGCCAAAACCGAAGAAGAACGCTTTAGGGAACTTCTAACCCGCAATGCTGTTTCGCAAAACGAATATGACCAGAAACAAGCCGTTTACCTCGAAGCCAAATCGGCCTACGAAGCTGCAAAGAATGCCCTTGTCGATGTAAGGCTGGTGGCCCCTTTTGATTGCTTCATCGACCAGAAATTTGTGGAGAACTTTCAGAGAGTAACCATTGGGCAGCCCATTGTAAGCTTGCTGGACCTTTCTTCAATGGAAGTAAAATTCTCTGTACCCGACCAGGTTGCCATGCTTTATCGCAATTACGATTACTTTCTGGTAGTCTTCGATGCTTACCCTGATAAGCAATTCGAAGCCGACATGAAACAGGTTGAAAAGAAGTCGGTTGGGAGTGCTGGTATACCCGTTACCATTGTGTTACGCGATAAGAATATATTGAGCAGCGAAAATCGTGTAACTCCCGGAATGAGTTGCAATGTGCAGGTGGTGTTAAAAAAGGATGAAAGCACTGTTTCCAGGGAAGGAATCGCGATACCCATCACAGCAGTCTATGAAGTTCCCGAAAACGACCAGAAATACGTATGGGTATTAAGCGATTCAATGCTTGTGAGCAAACGGATGGTAAAAATAGGCACTCTTTCGGGAGCTGATATGATTCTGATAACTGACGGGCTTACTCAGGGCGAAACTGTTGTTGTTGCTGGTGGCAACAGGCTCAGTGAAAACCAGAAAGTTAAATTGCTTACCACTAATTAATCCTGCCACCATGAATATTGCAAAATATGCCCTGGATAACAAGTACGTTATCCATATGATACTCATCTTTGTGCTGGTTCTGGGATTTATCGGCTACAAAACCCTCGGTAAAAAAGAGGATGCCCCGTTTGTGATTAAAACAGCCGTATTAACTACTTATTATCCGGGGGCTACACCCGAAGAGGTTGAAGAACTCATTACAGAGGTAATTGAAAGAGAAGTACAAGGCTCGCGCGGAGTTGAGTTTCTTCGCTCCGAATCGTACTATGGCATGTCAAAAATCTTTGTGAACATTTACGAAACCTACAAAGCCGAAGACATGCCTCAGCTTTGGGATGAACTCAGGAGAAAGGTAAAAACAGCCGAAGGGAAACTGCCTCCGGGGGCTTCTGTCATCGAAATTAACGACGATTTTGGCGATGTGTACGGATTGTATTTTGCGGTGGTAGCCGATGAGGGTTATACAGCCACTGAATTAAGAGATTATGCTCATTTTATTAAAAAGAACCTGGTGCCGATAAAAGGAGTATCGAAAGTAGCTCTTTTCGGTGAACAGATTGAAGTGGTAAATGTATTTATCTCGCAGGAGCGTTTATCGAATTTAGGCATTCCACCTACATCCATTGCTGCAGCTTTGCAGTCGCAGAACATACTTATCAATTCCGGCGAACTGAGGGCCGGCGATGCACAACTAAAGATTAAGGCGGAAGGCGACTTTCGCAACATTCAGGATATTGGCAATGTGATTATCAATGGTCCCGATAACCGGCAGTTTCGCCTCAGCGATATTGCTACCATCGAAAAGGCCTACCTTGATCCACCGGTTACCATGATGCGTTTTAATGGCCAACTGGCCATTGGAATGGGTATATCAACCCCTCTCGACGCCAATGTGGTGGATGTAGGAGCCCTTGTGAAGGAGCAATTGAAAGTAATTAAACAACAGATTCCAATCGGTATAGAAATAGAAGGTATTTATTTCGAAGATGAAATTGCCAGCGCTGCGAATACAAACTTCATCGTAAACCTTATTATTTCCATTGTCATTGTTGTATTTCTCCTAATGATTACCATGGGAATGCGTGCCGGAGTGCTTATTGGCACCAGCTTGCTGTTCAGTATTCTGGGCACCTTGATGGTGATGCTCTTTATCGGCGAAAGTCTGCACCGGACCTCTTTGGCAGCCTTTATTATTGCCATGGGTGTGCTGGTTGACAATGCTATTGTTGTTACTGACAATGCCATGGTAGCCATGAAAAGAGGTGTGCCCATACGAAAAGCTCTTATCGATGGGGCCAGCATTCCGCAATGGGGTTTGCTTGGCGCTACCGTGATAGCGGTTTGTTCCTTCCTTCCGCTTTATTTGGCAGGTTCCAATGCTGCAGAAATTATCAAGCCGCTTTTTATTGTATTGGCCATTTCTTTGATGCTTAGCTGGATTTTTGCCCTTTTTCAAACTACTTTATATGGTGAGTTTATGCTTAAGGTGAAAGCAACGGGTGACAAAGATCCCTATGACAATAAATTTTATAACTGGTTCGACACCTTCCTGAAAAAAATACTTGCAAGGCCTTATTTTACCATGGGCATTGTTGTTGGGATATTCGTATTATCCCTTTTTGCTTTCAGCCAAACAAAGCGAAGCTTTTTCCCTGCAATAAACAAGCCTTACTTTAAAGTCGATTATTGGTTACCTACCGGAACGTCAATCTATAAAACGGAAGCCGACATAAAAAAAATTGAATCCTTCCTTCTTTCGAATGAGGAGGTGAAGCAGGTTTCCGTTACCCTGGGAGCCTCTCCCTTAAGGTATTACCTGGCATCGACCAGTTTTGGCCCCATGCCGAACTTTGCCAATCTTTTAATAGAAACGAAAGATCCTGACCAGGTGGCAAAGGTAAAAAGTGACCTCGAGAAGTTCATTAATGAAAATTTGCCTGGATCAATCCCTGTGATGCAATACTTTAAGGTTTCGCCCTTGCCCGATGCTGACATTGAGGTCATGTTTAAGGGACCCGATGCCAATGTGCTTCGTGGACTTACAGAGCAGGCAAAGGCTATCATGGAGAAAGAACCCCTGGCACATAACGTGCGTGATAGCTGGGGCCAGGAAGTGCCTGTTTGGGAACCGGTGTATTCGCAAAACCGGGGACAATTGCTGGGAGTAACCAAAGAAAGTATGGCTTATTCGTTGCGGAGTCTTACCAATGGTATTCCGGTGGGCGATTACCGCGAGAAAGATAAAAGCATTTCCATTTTATTGAAAGACGAAAATTTCGGAAAAACAGACCTGTCTAACTTGGGTAATACTCCTGTTTTTTCTACCACTGGCAAAGCAGTGCTTTTAAATCAGGTAGTAGAAAAGCAGAGTACCGACTGGAAGAATATTGTCATACGCCGCTTCGATCGTCAACCTGGTTTGTCTGCACAGTGCGATCCTATTGAAGGTATTGAAACACCCGAACTGGAAGGGAAACTATTCCCTTTAATGGAACAGATTGCCCTGCCCGATGGTTACAGCATGATGTACGACGGAATGTACCGCAACCAGACACGCACGCAAAATGCCATAAAAGCGAAGATGCCCATTATGATTTTCATTATTCTGCTTACACTTACCCTTTTGTTTAACAGTTTCAAGAAGCCTATAATAATTATGCTTACGGTACCTTTTATGATGATTGGTATTACACTGGCGCTTCTGATAACACGCGCACCTTTTGGTTTCTTTGCCATTCTGGGTGTTTTGGGGCTTATTGGAATGGTTATTAAGAACGCTATTGTTCTTATGGATCAGGTAAACATTGAACTGGCAGAAGGGAAGTCGCATTACCAGGCCATTAAAATCGCTACCCGGTCGAGGGTTATGCCTGTTTCTATGGCTGCCGGAACTACCATTCTGGGTATGGCTCCACTCTTGCCCGACCCGATGTTTGGTGGTATGGCCGCAGCCATAATGGGCGGTTTGCTCGCCGCAACCCTGCTTACGGTAATTGTGGTACCTGCACTCTATATTATTTTTTATAGGGTAAAGAGCGAATAGTTATTATTTAAAATACATAAACTTAAACCACATCAGTTATGATAAAAAAACTAAGCCTGATTGTTCTGGTAGTTTTCTTCTTTGGATTAAACCTCAGGTCACAGGAAATACTTACTCTCGAAGCTTGCCGAGGCATAGTGGTCGATAGCAATATCAGCATTAAGATTGCTGCAAACCTGATACGCAGTGCAGAGGCAAAAACCAAAGCCACCTCGCGCGATTTTTACCCATCGCTCGATGCTGGTGGGCACTACCGGTATGTGGCAACACCTATCTCTCTTGAACTTGGCAACAACATGTATTCCGGCGATAATAACCTTTATCAGGTGAATGCAGCTTTGGTTCAGAATGTATACCAGGGTGGTCAGGTGAAAACTCAAACCGAAATCGCTCGTTTTGAGCAGAGCATTGCAGGCAATAACCTGGTACTCACCACCGACGAAATACTTTTTCAAACCGAGCTTCGCTATTGGAATGCTGCCTGGGCAAAAGAAGCAACCAATGTTTCCTATAAGTACAAAACTCTTCTCGATGAACTGGTGAAAGTAGTTAGCGATAAAGTAGAGATAGGTCTGATACCGAAGAACGACTTGTTAATGACTCAGGTGAAACAAAACGAAGCAGAGCTTTTAATTTATAAGAGCCGCATGCAGCAATCATTGGCACTTATGGAACTCAATCGCATTATTGGCTATGATATTCAAACTCCCATTGATGTGGAAGGGACTAGTTTTTATGCCGAATCGGTAGTGCCTGTGATGGCCCAATTCGAAATGGTTCTGACCGAACGGCCCGAAATGTTGATACAAAAAGATCGGGTAAACATCAGCGAGAAGAATATCAACCTTACCCGTTCGAAATACATGCCACAGGTATACATTTCGGCGCTTCCTACCTGGGGTTCGCCCAATACACAATTGCTCGATCCAGCACCTAATTTTAACGCTGCCTTGTTGGCCACTGTTTCAGTTCCCCTTGTGCATTGGGGTAAAAAGCAATATGAGGTAAGTGAAAAAAGGGTAGGCTACGAATCTTCCCTTCTTGAAATGGAAGACCTTCAAAAACAAATTTCGCTTGAACTTAGCTCAAGCTATTATCAGCTCGAAGAGGCCAGCCAGCGCATAAGCCTAACCGAGGCCTCGCTTAAAAAGGCTGAAGAAAACTACAAATTAATCGAAGAAAGGTATCTGGCAGGTTTATCCCCCATCATCGAGCTGCTCGATGCACAGTTTAGCTTTTTGTTAGCTTATAACTCGGTATTGGATTCTCGTCTCAACTATTTCTTTGCCCGTGCCGCTTATTTCAGGGTTTCGGGAACAATTTAATCCCTATTCACTTTTTCTTTCGAGCCTGCTTTATGCAACATGTTGCTGTAAGCAGGCTTTGTGCTTTTTGCCTCATGAATTTCTGCCGCAGAATATCTCTGTTTTGTGGAACTTAGAATTGATTTGCTTAGACGATTATTATCAAAATATCAGATAATCAAAAAGAAAGAATTCAGTATTTTATGCCTTATAAATGAGGGCATAAACTGGAATATGAATTGTTTTTTGTAACTTACATCAATGCCGAATGTTATAGACAATCCTGTTTTTTTATTACCTGATTTTCTGACATAAATCAACCTAATTAAACATCAATTATGGCAACCAATTCGAAGAACCCAGAAAAATTAAGGCTAGAAGAGGATAAACAAAAAAAAGCCGCCTGGAAAAAATGGGGCCCATACCTAAGCGAGCGCCAATGGGGTACCGTGCGCGAAGATTACAGTGATAACGGCGATGCATGGAATTTCTTTACACACGACCAGTCCAGATCGAGGGCTTACCGCTGGGGAGAGGACGGAATGGCGGGAATTTCAGACGATAAACAGTGTCTGTGTTTTGCACTGGCTCTTTGGAATGGCAAAGACTCAATATTGAAAGAGCGTTTGTTTGGCTTAACCAATAGCCAGGGAAATCATGGCGAAGATGTAAAAGAATATTATTTCTACCTCGACAGCACGCCTACCCACTCCTACATGAAGTACCTTTATAAGTACCCTCAATCTGCATTTCCTTACGACGAACTGGTGCGGGTTAATGGTCAGCGATCGAGGGAAGAGATGGAATATGAATTGCTCGATACGGGTGTCTTTGATGCCGATAGGTATTTCGATGTATTTGTTGAGTTTGCAAAAGAAGGCCCTGAGGATATTCTGATAAAGATAAGCGCTGTGAACCGAGGTTCTGAAGCGGCTGAATTGCACTTGCTGCCTACCCTCTGGTTTCGTAACGATTGGTCGGAGTGGATTGCCAAATCGAATAGGGCCAGTGCAAAACCTCTGTTGAGGCAGGTTAAACCTAAAAAAGGTAGCGCGGCACTTATGGCAAGTCATGAGCAACTGGGTGAATATACGCTTTATTGCGAGGGCGATATACCGCTGCTTTTCACCGAAAATGAAACCAATCACGCGAAACTTTTCCCGGGACAAAAAAATGAAAGCCTACATACTAAAGATGGAATCAACGACTATGTGGTGAACGGAAAACAGGAAGCTGTGAACCCCGATAAAACAGGAACCAAGGCATCGGCGCATTACCAGTTAAGGCTTGAAGCCGGCCAGACCAGGGTTATTCGCCTGCGCCTTACTAACAATCCGGAAGTTAGCAATGCCGATATTTTTGGAAAAGGCTTTGATGCACTATTTAACGAAAGGATTCGCGAAGCAGATGATTTTTATCAGTCACTTACACCGCCCAGAGTGAGTGCCGACGAGGCCAATGTAATGCGTCAGGCACTAGCCGGTATGCTTTGGAGCAAGCAGTTCTTTTTCTTCGATGGCGATAACTGGTTAGATGAGCATAATTCCAATCCACTTCATAAAGGGTACAAAAACTCACGAAACTCAGAATGGTATCATATGTTGAATATGGATATTATCTCCATGCCCGATAAATGGGAATATCCCTGGTATGCAGCCTGGGATCTGGCATTTCATACCATTCCGCTTTCCATTGTCGATCCGGATTTTGCCAAAGGACAAATGGAGTTAATGTTGCGTTCGATCTACCTTCATCCTAACGGACAAATGCCGGCCTATGAATGGAATTTCAGCGATGTCAATCCGCCGGTGCATGCATGGGCCAGTATGTTTCTGAACAATATAGAAAAGGCTGCAAATGGTAAGGCCGATATTAATTTTTTAAAAGCAACCTTCAATAAATTGCTTATTAATTTCACCTGGTGGGTAAACCGAAAAGACCGTACGGGTAAAAACGTATTTGAAGGAGGTTTCCTCGGACTCGATAACATTGGCATTTTCGACCGCAGTGCCCCACTGCCCACCGGTGGCCACCTGGAGCAGGCTGATGGTACTGCCTGGATGGCTCTTTTTAGCCAGAACATGATCGAGCTGGCTTCGGAACTGGCTATGCACGACAAAGCCTATGAAGAGATGATCGTGAAATTTTCGCAACACTTTTTATTCATTGCCCAGGCGATGAATTCGACAGGATCTGAAGGCATGTGGGACGAAGAAGATGGTTTTTATTACGATTTGCTTCGTTTACCCGATGGCAGTGCTAAAAAACTAAAAGTGCGTTCGCTGGTTGGTTTATTGCCCTTATGTGCTACCAGTATTTTTGAAAAAGAACAACGCGATCGTGTACCTGATGCCATGAAGTTGATAGTTCAAAACCAGCGCCGCATGCCAGAGCTTATGGAATCTATTCACCCCACAGGACCAGGACATTTTGGAGTCAACGAGCGTGGAATTCTGGCTCTGGTCAATCCCGATAAGCTTAAAAGGATACTTTCGAAATTGCTCGATGAAAACGAATTCTTCGGTCCACATGGCATACGCTCTATCTCGCGGTTTCATGAAAAAAACCCTTATGTGTTGCATGTTGGCGGACAAGAATTTCGTGTAGATTATCTGCCGGCCGAATCGAATAATGGTATGTTTGGTGGTAATTCTAATTGGCGTGGCCCTGTATGGATGCCCATCAATATTTTAATTATCCGCGCATTGCAACAGTTTTATTTATACTATGGCGATAGCTTTAAAGTAGAATGTCCGACAGGATCAGGAAATAGGATGAACCTTTTTGAAGTAAGCAAAGAACTTAGTAAACGCATTACCAGCATCTTCACCCGCGATGAGAAAGGCAAACGACCCGTTTATGGCGGTGCTGAGAAATTCCAGACCGACCCACACTGGCGCGATCTGATACTTTTTTATGAGTATTTCCATGCCGATAACGGTGCCGGTCTGGGTGCCAGCCACCAGACAGGTTGGAGTGGCCTGGTTGCCAAACTCATTCAACTTTATGGCCAGCTCGATGAGAAGGTGGTACTTAAGAAGGGAAAGGCTGCAGCTTTTGCAAAACCAGAATAATTTTGATTTAATAACATACATGGCTTGGCAGCAAGCTTGCACCACCGGAGAAAAAATCGAATCGCAAAAATCAAACTATGGAACCAATAAAATACCCTAGCCTCTACCAGGTAAATACAAGGGTCATGCTCAACGAATTATCGAATAGTTTAGGAAGAAGGGCTACTCTCGATGATATTTCAGATTCAGAACTCGACCGCTGGTCCTCGCAGGGGTTTAACTGGATATGGTTACTCAGCGTGTGGCAAACCGGACAGATTGGGCAGCGCGTATCGCGTACTTTTCCACAATGGCAGGCAGAATTTCGACATACGCTGTCCGATTTACACGATGAAGATATCGAAGGTTCTGGATTTGCCATTACATCGTATACTGTGCACCAGAACCTGGGTGGCGACAGTGCCCTGGCACGTTTTAGGCAACGACTCAAGTACCGAAACATCAAACTCATGCTCGATTTTGTTCCTAATCATACCGGAATCGATCACTTTTGGGTTCGCGAAAACCCCGAATTTTACGTTCAGGGTAACGAAGAATTGCTTTATCGGGAGCCCCAAAATTACATTAAACTTAGCAGACCTGGCGGCGATATTATTTTTGCCCATGGTCGAGATCCCTATTTTTCGGGATGGCCCGATACCCTTCAATTGAATTATGGCAATTCTAAATTACAGGAAGTACTGGTGGAAGAGCTTATCAGAATTTCGGGCCAGTGCGATGGAGTAAGGTGCGATATGGCTATGCTGGTTTTACCCGAAATTTTTAAGCGTACCTGGGGCATTGACTGCCCACCTTTTTGGGAAAACACCATACGAAGGGTGTATGAAAAAAATGCCGGTTTCCAGTTTATGGCCGAAGTGTATTGGGAAATGGAATGGGACCTTCAACAGCTTGGTTTTAATTATACCTATGATAAACGGCTATACGACAGGCTGCATGAGGGATATGCCAAACCGGTTAGAGAGCATTTTTATGCCGGGGTCGATTACCAGAAGCACATGGTACGTTTTCTCGAAAACCACGACGAATCCCGTGCTGCCGAGGCGTTCGCACCCGAAAAACATGAGGCTGCTGCTATAATCAACTACTTTTCGCCCGGCATGCGCTTTTTTCACCAGGGTCAATTCGAAGGTAAACTTAAACGTATATCACCTCACCTTGTGCGTGGGCCCGAAGAACCCGTTAATGTGCTGCTGGAGGCTTTCTATTCTAAAATATTAAAATTGCTGCAGCGGCCGGTTTTTAAAACGGGTAACTGGAAGTTGCTCGATTGCAAACCTGCCTGGGATGGCAATCAATCTCACGATGCTTTTGTATGTTTCCTTTGGGAGGGTGAGCAGGAAGAGCGTAAACTGGTGGTTGTGAATTATGCCGGTCATTCTAGTCAGGCTTATGTACAACTCTCGTTCGAAAAACTTGGAGAGGCAACTTGGAGGTTTCACGATTTGTTTAGCGGTGCGGAATACACTTATTCGGGAAATGATTTGCAAGCCAAAGGTCTTTACATTGATGAGGGCCCCTGGAAGTATTTCATTTTTAGTTTACTTCAAGTTGAGTAATCCCTTTTTTTTAAATTTGGTTAAAGTTCATTTTAAGATAGATTCTTTAAAAGTTTCAAAATGATTTTTCTACAACTGGCAGTTTTATTAATCTGCATTTTTATCGGAGCCCGCATGTCGGGTATCGGACTTGGTGTAATGGGCATGATAGGCCTGCTTCTGTTCCTTTTTCTTTTTGGCATGCAGCCGGTTGATCCTCCGCTGGAGGTTATGCTGATAATATTGAGTGTAGTTACTGCTGCTGCTGCTTTACAGGCTGCCGGAGGCATGGATTACCTTGTAAATATAGCAGCAAAAATTCTGCGCAGCCGTCCTGGTCAGATTACCATCCTCGGACCAGTTATCACCTATCTTTTCACACTATTCGCTGGTACAGCACATATTTCGTACTCCATAATGCCCATAATTGCCGAAGTTGCCATCAAAGCCCGAATCAGGCCTGAGAGAGCAATGAGCATGAGTGTTATAGCGGCTTACATGGGAATAACCGCCAGTCCGGTTTCAGCAGCTACTGCTGCATTGCTTACGGTACTTGCCGCAAGCGGAATCGGGCTTGGGGACATCCTCCTGGTTGCTATTCCTGCAACACTAATTGGACTATTTGCCGGTATTGTGTTTGTGTTGAAACGGGGTAAAGAGCTTTCGAATGACCCGGAGTTCATCGAAAAAATGAAAGACCCCGAATTTGCACATAAAGTTGAAGGCACAGGGCAAACTGGCTCCATACAGCTAAAACCAGGAGCAATCAAATCAGTAATCTTGTTTGGAATTGCTGTATTAATGGTTGTAACATTAGGCTCGTTCCCTGCATTACTCCCCAATTTTTCAAATGCCCCGAATTTTATGCCGGGTTTCTCAGTGAATGCTGCCGGCCAGGTTCAGATGCCATCGATGATTATGATGATTATGCTTGGCGCGACCGGACTCATTATCCTGCTTGCCAATACCACTGCCGGACAAGTAACCAAAGCCAGTCTGTTTTCATCGGGCGGACAGGCCACAATTGCCGTCTTCGGTGTAGTATGGATGAGCGGGACTTTTATGAATCATAATTTCGATGCTATTCAAAACAGCCTCGGGAGCCTGGTTTCTCAATTCCCCTGGTTGTTTGCGCTGGGACTGTTCGTTTTGAGCATGCTATTGTACAGCCAGGCTTCGGCTACCAAAGCGCTTATGCCACTTGGGTTAACCCTGGGGTTATCACCTGCTTACCTCATTGGTATATTTCCTGCTGTAAACGGACACTTTTTTATTCCGGGTTACCCCACTCTTTTGGCTGCCATCGAATTCGACCGCACCGGAACCACCCGCATCGGTAAATATGTTCTGAATCACAGCTTCATGTTGCCAGGAATTATTACAACTGGAGCTTCCGTTGTTGCAGGATTAGTTCTTAAATCAATAGTCTTATAAACAAATACAACTTCTATATGAAAAACCATTTAAAACTTTTAATAGGTGCTCTTTGCCTAACCGTATCACTGATCAGCAATGGACAAACACGCACCGAGAAAGATTTGCTCGGCGAAAAACAAATTCCGAACGATGCCTATTACGGTGTACAAACTGCCAGGGCATTGGAAAATTTCCAGGTTAGTGGCGTAAAAACAAATTTTTATCCCGACTATGTAAAAGCTTTTGCCATTGTAAAGCTGGCAGCTACCCGTGCCAATAACGAAGTGGGCAAGCGCCTGAGTGACGAAAAACTGGCTGCCATTGAAAAAGCCTGTGCCGCAGTTATCGAAGGCAAATACCACGACCAGTTCCTGGTTGATATGTACCAGGGTGG
Source organism: Bacteroidales bacterium (assembly GCA_035913795.1). Lineage (GTDB taxonomy): Bacteria > Bacteroidota > Bacteroidia > Bacteroidales > UBA10428 > UBA10428. The sequence continues at coordinate 36,655 of JAMIIA010000148.1, read as the reverse complement.
TGCCGGAACCTCGGCCAATATGAATGCCAATGAAGTACTTGCCAATATTGCTCTCGAAATGAGTGGGCACAAAAAAGGCGAATACCAGTATATCGAACCCCACGACGACCTGAACATGGGTCAATCGACCAACGACGTTTACCCTACCGCCATTCATATTGCCCTCATATTGCATAATGAAAAGGTAATTAAGGAAGCTGAAGAACTTTCGAAAGCTTTCCATAAAAAGGGCGATGAATTCAGTGCCATTTTAAAAATGGGGCGCACAGAGGGTCAAGATGCTGTTCCCATGACTGTTGGCCAGGAATTTCATGCTTTTGGCAACCAGATTGATGCTGCCATTTATGCTTTAAAAAATGCAGAAACATTTTTATATGAAGTAAACATGGGCGCTACTGCCATCGGAACAGGAATTACAGCAACTCCCGGGTATGGAGAAAAATGTGCAGCTCATTTGGCAAAAATCATGGGAAAACCCATTAAACTTGCGCCAGACCTTATTGCTGCCACATCGAGCATGCAGGCATTTGTTATTTATTCATCGGCATTGAAAAACCTGGCTGTCACAGTTTCAAAAATCAGCAGCGATTTAATTTTTCTTGCTTCGGGGCCCCGCAATGGCATTTTTGAAGTTAACCTTCCTGCCCTTCAACCCGGATCGTCTATCATGCCCGGAAAGGTTAATCCGGTTATGCCCGAATTAATGAATGAAGTGTGTTTTAAAGCTATCGGAAATGATGTAACAGTGACCATTGCCTCGCAGGATGGCCTGCTTCAGCTTAATGCCTACGAACCGGTTGTGGCAGTGGCCATTATGGAATCGCAAGGTCTTTTCTATAAAACCTTCCCCTTGTTCAGAAAAAATTGTATCGAAGGAATTACCGTAAACGAAGATGTTTGCAAGTATTACATCGAGCGAACTGTTGGCATAGTTACCGCCTTAAACCCGGTACTTGGTTACGAAAAAACAACCGAGCTGGCCAAAGAAGCACTTGAAACCAACAAAGGAATTCTAGAACTTATTCGCGAAAAGAAATTGTTAACCGAAGAGCAAATCCAACAACTCATGGATCCTGCTGCCATGACCGGACAAAAGAAATAATTTTTAATCCATTGTTTAACACGGTACAATGAAAATTCTAATTACAAAAAAATACTTAAACCTTATATTTAAATCAATGAAAACAAATCAATCGACTTTAAGAAACCTCTTTTCAGGTATCTTGCTATCGGCAAGCGTGCTGATGTTTGCCCAAACCCCAAAACTGCCTAATATCGTAATTCTTGCAACCGGTGGTACCATTGCCGGCGCAGGGGCAAGTTCTACCGGTTCGGCCTATACTTCCGGCCAGGTTAAAATCGAAGCTATGATCGATGCAGTGCCCAATATCCGCACATTGGCCAATTTAAGGGGCGAACAAATTGCCAACGTTGGTTCGCAGGACATGAGTGTGAAAGTCTGGCTCGATCTGGCAAACCGTATTAACACACTGTTGGCAACCGATGATGTTGATGGCATAGTAATTACCCACGGTACCGATACACAGGAAGAAACTGCGTATTTCCTTACACTTACCGTTAAAAGCGACAAACCTGTTGTATTAACCGGTTCTATGCGCCCTTCTACAGCTTTAAGTGCCGATGGCCCGCTTAATATGTACAATGCCGTTGCCGTTGCTGCAAGCCCTGATGCCAAAGGTAAAGGTGTGATGGTAGTTATGAACGACGAGATACATGCTGCCAAGGATGTTAAAAAAATGATTTCCACCCCGGTTCAGACATTTCAGTCACCCCAGGAAGGAATGATAGGTACTGTAATTTTCGGACAAATTCTTTGGTTTCACACTCCATCCGGACGCCATACCTTAAACAGCGAATTCTCTGTTGAAGTTGTAACCGCCTTGCCCCGAGTGGATATCGTGTATGCCTGTGCCGACATGTCGCCCGATTTAATCGACATCATGGTTAAGGCCGGAGCAAAAGGAATTGTTATTGCAGGCGTGGGCGATGGTAACATGACAGCAGGAACACTGGAAGCAGCTAAAAGAGCAACTGCTGCCGGCATCCCGGTTGTAAGGGCTACCCGCGTTCCTATTGGTGCTGTGTTGATACATGGCGAAGTTGTAGATGCAGATTTTGGTACCGTATCTTCTGATGAACTCAACCCACAAAAAGCCAGGGTATTATTAATGCTGGCACTTTTAAAAGACAGGAGCAGGGAAGATTTGCAGAGGTTATTTATTGAGTATTAAAGAGTAATTAGATTACCGACTTTATCTGTGACAAGCAATGCAAGATTGACTATTAATAACAGTTGATCTTGCATCTTGCAAAATCCATCATGCCCTCTTTTTTTTAAGACAGGATGCATGTATATTTTATCAAACCTAATAATAACTGCATTTATGAAAATCAAAATTCTATTAACCATATTGCTGCTCCTGGGGTTTTCCTTAAACGGAATTACCCAGATGAAACAGGCAGATACTGCAAGTTATAAGTCGATCATTCCGGTCGATAAGCAATCACGGGTGTCCAATTTTAGTATTATTGCCAACCAGCAATATGCTTTCAGAAGCGATTTTGAAGATGGTGAATACTTAGGTTCTCATTTTAAGATGGAACAATTTCGGTTGGAAATGAGAGGTTGGGTTACCGAAAAGGTCTTTTTTAGGTTCAGGCACCGCTACACCAGTGAATTTGAGCCACAATCGATGGATAAAATTGTAAAGGGTGTGGACATGGCCTTTGTAAATTTTAAACTGGGTGATGCCAATAAATGGGAATTGCAAGCAGGTAAATTTTGTTTAGACTGGGGTGGAATTGAATTTGACCTAAACCCGATTGATATCTATGAATATTCCGACATTATCGAAATGGCAGATAATTTTATGTCGGGAGTCGGAATTAAGTATAATGTTAATTCAGGTAATTATATTGGCTTTCAGCTATATAATTCAAGAACTCAAACCTATGAAGAAATTTATGGTGGTGATAGTGTGATTAACAGTGCAGGAATTGAGCCCTCTAAAGTACCCCTGGGTGGGGTAATTACCTGGCGTGGAAACATTTTAAATGGCATGCTTACAACACTTTGGAGCTATTCCCTTACCAATGAAGCCTCCGGCATCTTCAAAAACTACCTTGCCTTTGGTCAACAGGCTAACCTCAATAATTTAACAATTGCCTACGATTTTAAAATCAGCAACGAAGACCTCGACAGAACCGGTATCATCAGCCAGGAGGTATTAAAACGCACTGAGTATAATTATGTATTAAGAAACACACTGTATTACAGTCATTGGCTGCAGGTCGATTGGCAGTTTATACCCAAATGGCATCTTTGCATGGTGGGTATGATGGATCAAGCCAATTGGCAGGATGATGAAGACCCAACTAAAAATACCGATAAAATCAGAACAGCATATGGTTATATCCCAACCCTTGAATACCATCCATATGAGGATATAAATCTAAAATTCTTTGTAGGATATGTTGGACGAGTTTACAAATACTCCGATTATACAAAAGCAAAAATAGGTGCTAATGATTATGAAACCGGAAGATTAATGTTTGGTATGATTTCTCCTTTGAACATTCTTTAAGTATTTAAAAAACTCCATGTATTTACCTCGCCCCATCTTGGAAGCGAGGTAAATTTTTAATCAGCTGAAATGCAAACATTAATTCGCCTTTTTAGATCAGGCCTGTTCTTTGCTTCCTGCCTAAACTTGATTGTTTCAATGACGCAACTTATTATATGCCAACAGGAAATATTCGTTGCACATCTTACTGACAGCAGCAATGCTTATTACAACGGATTATTCCTTTAGCCAGGAGCCGGAAAAACGAATACCCGATGGAACCCAGGGAGAATTTTTTGAATTATCCGATAGTGCAATTTCTAAAAGTAAGTACGCGAAATGGAACTATTTCGACGGACCGCTTACTACCTTGAAACTCGGAGGCGGTTTCCTTTACAAAGTTGCAGGATATTCCAAGGTCGAAGCAAGCAAAGAACAATTGGATCTGAAAACCACCTTTAAGGTTCGCGATACCCGGGTAACGCTTTCCGGAAAATTTAAGTCTCAAAGGGAGTTAACCTGGAAAGCAGGCGTAATGTACAACCTGGTTATAGATGGATGGCTAATTCGGGAATCTGGTGTTGTTGATAAGTTATTTTACCAGAAAAATACGAAATGATTATGTCATGAAAAGATAAATGTCATGAATGTAATCAAATTTATAGAAGACATTGCTGATGAACACAGCTGTAAAGAGCATCTCAAAGGCATAAGAGAGAATCAGGGTTTAGTTTATAAAAAATGTGGAAGCAATCAACTTTATTGGTTAAAATCAAAATACCAATGGCAGTGTGCAGAGTGTAACTTTCACACAACCTTAAAGGATGAAAAGTTGGTTTATGGCTATGGATTTTATAATCTTTTTCAAAAAGGGCTTATCTGCAAGGGAGTTACAAAGACAACAAAACCACAACAGATATGGGACAATATGGTCAATGATGCACCGGATCCGTTCTGCAATGGGCAAAAGGGATAACTTGTATCAACTTGAAGGCATGGTAGAATTTGACGAAGGTTATTTTTCGACAGAAACCAGCCAAAGAGCCAAACAAAATTTTAAACGCGGACGAGGGAGCCAAAAGCAAACCAATGTTGCCGTAATGGCCGAATCTACACCCTTAGAGGATATTGAAAAAGGATGAACTTCTGGGTATTCTAATCGGTTTCCAAAATACTTGAACCTTTTTTTGTTGGGGTTTGAACGAGTAACATTTTGTTTCGGTTTAGTTTTGTTAAAAGGCCAATGCATGAAGATAGTTTTCTTTCAATTTGCTTTTATTATCATTGGAATGGTTTTCAGGTTAAGGTCATTTTTATATCTTTGCTTTGGTCAAAGTTTTTTAGCTCTAGCTATCAATTGGAAACAAAGGCCTTAAAATATTGATAATTTCACTTTATAGACAGTTTCGCTCCTTAAGTTATTTCGGGTTTGGAATCTAAAAAAACAACATAAATAACAACAACTCTAATAAAACCAAGAATGAAAAAATTAAGCTATCTATTTCTGGCGCTTATCCTGCTGCCCATGCTGGCTAAATCTCAGGAAGTTCAACTAATTCCTTTCGCTGGATATCAATGGGGAGGTAAGATTTATTACAGCACCGGCGAAATAAAAATTGATGACAGCAAAAACTATGGAATTGCAATGAATGTGCTCATTCCCGGAGGCAGGGCCCTGCACCTTGAGTATATGCAACAGCCAACCACTTTCGAACTGCGCGATTATGTTTATACATCAGGAGAATTAGAAGAATACCCTGTTAACCTGAACTGGATGCAAATTGGCGCCATGCAGCATGTGATGGCTGGCAATGTAATGCCCTATGCAGGTTTAACTCTTGGGGCTTTGTATGCCAATCCGCGTACCAGTACAATCGAAGATGTGTGGAAGTTTTCTTTTACCCTTCAACTTGGATTAAAATACTACATTAACGACAAAATCGGTATACGTATTCATGGTGGAATGCTTGTGCCTGTTCAATATACCGGCTTTGGTTTATACTTTGGTTCGGGCGGTGCCAGTACCGGGGTCACAACCAGCTCAACTATTCTCCAAGGCGAGATAGGCGGCGGTTTAATATTCAGGTTAAATACCGCTACAGGAGCAGCAGCGGCCACTCCACCCGCTTTATAATCATTACCAGAAACAAAACAAATAAATAAAATAGAATCTATGAAAAAGATTATTGCCTTTACTTCCTTTGCAGCTATGCTCGCTCTTTTAGTGGCCTGCTACCCCGGGGGGCCGGATTATTATTCCGATTTAGACATTGTTGCTACCGACTATAAACCCGATTATTGGAGCAATAACAACCCGTCGACCTATTACATGAACGATACCGTGGGTTTCATCCTTGACCGATTGGATGAGGAAAATAACGTCGAGCTCGATCACAATTACGACGCTACTATTCTTAATCAAATAGCCTCTAATATGACCGCTGCAGGTTATACCCGTGTGGATGATTACGATACTGCGAACCCACCCGATGTAATTGTTTTTGTTCAGGCTCTTGCTGTCGAAAGCACGTATGTAGGCTGGATTCCCAGCTATCCTTACTGGGGTTACTGGGGCGGATATTATCCCTATTACGGTTATGGCTATCCGGTTTCATACAGTTATACCACAGGCACCCTCTTTATCGAAATGGTCAATCAGAATGAGATCGATACCGAAAATAAAATTCTTCCCGTAGTATGGTTTGCTGCAGTCGATGGTCTGTTGCGCAGCAGTACAGCAGAGAATCAGAGTTTTATTAAGTACACCATCGATCAGGCTTTTAAACAATCACCCTATTTAAATAATTAATCCAATGAAAGCGAACTCAAAATATATTTTTATTGCCCTTCTATTGTTTGCCTTTTCTTTTACCTTATCTGCGCAAACAAGCCGGTTTGGGATGACATATAATACCGGACTCCCTTTGGGTGAATCGGCCGAACTCACCAAACCATTTAGCTGGCGTGGAGCAGGTATGGAAGGCCGTTGGGATGTAGGCAGCGATTTTTACCTCGGTTTTAGCAGTTCTTGGAGCACTTTCTACGAAAGCCGCAGCGGAACTTTCACTAAAGATACACGCACTGTTACCGGAACTCAATATCGCTACCTAAATGTGTTGCCTCAAATGTTTACAGCTTTCAAACATTTCGAATCCTCGGGTACGGTAACTCCCTATATTGGAACAGGTGTGGGAGCCACCTATGCCATACAAGAAATTCAAATGGGTCTTTGGCTTGTCGACGAGTATAACTGGCATTTTGGCCTTGCACCTGAAGTGGGTATACTTTTCAACGGGTACTCAACAACCTCGTTTATGCTAAGTGTACGTTACAATTATGCTTTCAAGGTAAGTGATGCACCTGCTGTTTCATTCCTGAATTTTAATATTGGCTTTTTGTTTTAGTTCTGAATGTTTTAAATACTAATAATTATCAATCAATTTAATCGATTTAAAAATGAAAAAAAGTTTTATCGTTCTCTTCTGTTTGTGCGCTATGGCCTTTACAGCGAATAGCCAAACCACCAACGACTACCTCGAAATGTCCCGCGAAGTGATGCAATTGGAAGCCAAAGCCGCCATTGCCGATGTAATGCAGCTTACCGAAACCGAAAGCCAGCCTTTCTGGGATTTGTATAACGAATATATGACTGAAGTTTATAAAATTAATAATGAGGTTATTGCAGTTATAAAAGATTATGCAGCCAATTATGAGACTATGAATGATGAAAAGGCCGATGAACTTTGGTTGAAAACCATCGAAAATAAAGAGGCTATTTTAAAACTTAAAAAGTCTTATTATTCTAAATTTAAGAAGATTCTTCCTGCTGCTAAAGCAGTGAAATTCTTCCAAGCCGAGAATAAAATCGAAGCCCTTATCAATGCAGAATTATCACTTGAAATACCCATGATTGAAACCAAATAGTTTCTTTCTGTAAAGTAAAATTACAACACTAATAGTCGTTAAAACCAGGATTGTCTGAAAGGAAATCCTGGTTTTTTTTAATTCTGTGGGCATAAAAACAAAAAGGGATCCGTTTCTGAATCCCTTTTTTGCTGTCGGGGTGATCCGACTCGAACGGACGACCACTAGCACCCCATGCTAGTACGCTAGCCAACTGCGCCACACCCCGATTTTTTACCTCTTATGGCTATATAACAAGCTTTCGAAGGTGGGTGCAAAAATAGGTATTTTTTTCTTTCTACAAAGCTGGTTTCCATAAAAATAAAGTATCAAATAAGGTATCTTCTTTTTGTCTTTAGTCTGCCAATTATTCTTTAAATTGTAAAACATTCTGCCAACATTTCACTTTACATCTTGTTTCTGTTAAAAATGTAAAACTGGATTGAGATTTGTTAAAGCTTCGGCACGAAATAAAAATCTATAAAACAATATTCATATGAGTTTTTTTAAACCACTCGACACTTCAGATAAATCTTCTTCTGAAAAAGTTCCGCAAGGCGAAGTTGAACATGTTAAATGCCTTATCATTGGTTCCGGCCCTGCCGGTTATACTGCTGCCATTTATGCCGCACGCGCCAATCTTAGCCCTGTGATGTACGAGGGGCTTCAGCCTGGAGGCCAGCTTACAACAACCAACGATGTAGAAAATTTTCCGGGATACCCCGAAGGAATTACCGGTCCGGCTATGATGGAAGACCTTAAGAAACAGGCGCAACGCTTCGGAACCGATTGCAGGTGGGGAATTGTGACCAAGGTCGATTTTTCGGGTCCTGTACACAAGATTACTGTCGATGAGAAAAAGCTTATCGAAGCCGATACGGTGATTATAGCCACCGGAGCTACAGCCAAATACCTTGGTATCGAATCGGAGCAAAAGTATATGGGTTCTGGTGTGTCGGCATGTGCTACTTGCGATGGATTCTTTTACCGTGGAAAGGATGTTGCTGTAGTAGGTGGGGGCGATACAGCAGCCGAAGAGGCTACCTATTTGGCTGGTTTGTGCAATAAGGTATACCTTATTGTGCGCCGGAACGAATTAAGGGCCTCGAAAGTAATGCAGAAAAGAGTGCAGGAGAATCCTAAGATCGAAATTCTTTGGGAACACCAAACAAAGAGTTTATTTGGCGATGGGGTTGTGCAAGGGGCACATCTGGTGTATAAAAATGGCACAGCCGAAGAGAAAGAAGTCGATATTGCAATCGATGGGTTTTTCCTTGCCATTGGACATACACCAAACTCCACACCATTCAGTAAATTTTTAAAGGTAGACGAAACCGGTTACATTCAAACAATTCCAGGCACTTCAAAAACAAATGTGCCGGGTGTTTTTGCATGCGGCGATGTGCAGGATCATGTGTATCGTCAAGCTATTACCGCCGCAGGTTCGGGTTGTATGGCAGCCATAGATGCCGAACGCTACCTCTCCGAAAAGGAATAAAAAACAGGAGCAGAGACAGGCGCAATAGCCTGTTTTATACCAAAAAACCGCCGGATCACACTTACTTTTTCTGAGTAAGGCAATCCGGCGGTTTATTTTTCTGTGTTAATTTAAAGCTTTGGTTCCATTGCCTTTAACTCCTCATTCATGGCTTTAATTTCCAATGCCAGCGATGCAAACTCAGTTTTCAGTATTTCCAGACTTTCTCTTTGTGCCTGGTTGGTAGCTTCTGACGAGCTGATAAATGAATTGATCAGAAATCCTAAACGTTGCATTAAGGGCACTGGTGTAGGAGGTACTTCCTCGTAGCTGGCTTTGGCTTCATAGCCATTCAAAACCAGGATAAGTTTCGCATTTTTCTGTTCAAGCGAAACTAATTTTTCGTGTTGCAAGGCATCGAAGTCGGTGTTTTGCAAGTTTATCTGCTTCAACCGTTGAATGGTTTTTTTTGCCTGAGCAAGTTGCTGATCTGCCAATACCATGCTGTGTGTGAGTTTTGCTACTTCTTGTTGAAATGCAAACGTCTGACTACGGTTCTCCTCGTTAAAACCAGTTGTATTAAGTGCTTTTACCTCAAAGGATATTTTTTCTGTGAGTGGACGAGTGACCCCTTTTTCGCTGGCAAAGAGCCGAACCTGATAGGTGCCTGGCATGGAATAGAGTCCGGGTTCCTGTGCTTTAAGCGGATCGAATTTCTCAAATTCTGTTTTCACTGGCATCAGGTCGGGGTATTTTAAATCCCAATAAACCCGGTTGATGCCTTTTTTCGCCGGAGCTGTAACTTTTCTTATCACATTCCCTTGTGTATCTTCCACTACAAACAACAGATATGCCTGTTCCTCAAGTTTTTCCAACCGATCATCCTCCCAGGTGTTTACTTTTATTTTAGAGCCTTCTTTAAAGAGATCGGCATCAGCTTTTTGCCTTTTTTCTTTCGCAGAAAGTAAATCTTCTTTCAAATAATAGCTTATTTCGGCTCCGAATGGTTTGTTGGGCGCAATATAAAGGTTGTCGCCCAGGTTATCTCTTCGGTCCGATTTTGGTATATACAGCAAGGCATCGGGAATGGAAAAAAGATGCGCCTCGGCATTTAAATCGATGTTGCTTATTTCTTTTAAGATGCTGTAATTATGAAGAATATAAAAACCTCTTCCGAATGTGGCAATTACAAGGTCGTTCTCTCTTTCCTGAATAACCAGGTCGCGCACGGCTACATCAGGAAGCCCGTTTCGGATCTGAATCCAATTCACACCCTCGTTAAAGGTCACAAATAAGCCAAATTCAGTACCGCAGAAGAGCATTTTAGAGTCTTTTAAATCCTGTAGAATGCTATACACCGCGCCCGAAGGCAGGTTGGAGGCAATTGATGTCCAGGTTTTTCCCTTGTCTCGACTTACAAGTACATAAGGTTTGAAGTCGTTACTTTTATGGTTGTTAAAAGTGGCATAAATCACATTTTCATCGAAGCGCGAGGCAAACACATCACTTACATAGGTATAAGCAGGAATTCCTGTAAAGCTGGTTGTCTTCGCCCATGTGTTGCCACCGTCGGTGGTAACCTGAATAACCCCATCGTCTGAGCCGGTTACCAGCAAGCTTTCATTAATAGGACTTTCGGTAAAAGATACAATGGTTCCGAATTGCGAAGTAGATACATCTTTTGTTACGGCATCTGAACTCCAGTATTTCCCCATTACTTTAAAATCGTTACGGTCTTTTTGGGCTGTAAGGTCGCCACTGATTACAGACCACGAATCGCCGCGGTTGTCACTTCTAAACACCTTGTTGGCGGCCATATATAGGCGCTTGTTGTTATGAGAACTTAAAATTAAAGGTGCATCCCAGTTCCATTTGTAGGTCAGTTCACCTTTGGGTTCCTGTGGTTTGATATAAATAAGTTCGCCATTTTTATGGTTATAACGGTAGGCATTTCCATACTGGTATTCGCAAAAAACGATATCAGGATTTTCCGGGTCAATTGCTACCCAGAAACCATCGCCTCCCAGGGTATAAAACCATTCATCATTCGATACTCCTGCAACACTGAGGTTTTGTGAAGGCCCGCCGAGGGTGTTGTTATCTTGAGTGCCACCATAAACCCGGTAAAAGGGCCAGCTGTTGTCCACGTTGACACGGTAGAACTGTGTAACCGGCAGATTACCGAAGAAAGTCCATGTGTTGCCTCCATCGTAAGATTCGTAAACACCACCATCTCCTCCGATTCGAATGTTGCTGGTGGCTTTCGGGTTAATCCACAAGGCATGGTCGTCGACGTGGCGTGTTTTGGTCGATAATTTTTTCCAGGTTTTTCCGCCGTCTTCGGTAAGCTGCGAGTAAGTATCCATGCTGTAAACCTTTAGTGGGTTTAACGGATCACATTCTATTTCGGTATAATATTGTCCAGAGGAGGTATAGTCGCTCATTTTTTGCCAGTTTTCGCCCTGATTGTAGGAGCAGAAGAAACCACCCTGGTTATCGGCAGCCTCTACAATGGCATAAACCAAATTCGGGTTTGCCGGGCACACAGCCAGACCTATTCTCCCAAGGTGCACCGATGGTAGGCCTGAAGTGATTTTGCGCCAGTCTTTTCCTGCATTGGTGCTTTTGTAAAAAGCCGATTCGGGCCCTCCGTTTATTTTTGTATAGATATGCCTGCGGCGCTGATGCACCGTAGCATAGATAATATCAGAATTTGTTGGGTGAAATTCCAGATCGTATGCACCTGTATTTTCGCTTATTTCAAGCACTTTTGTCCAGGTTTTACCTCCATCGCTGGTTTTATAAATGCCACGTTCGCCATCGGGGCCCCAAACCGATCCTTCGGCTGCTACATATACTACGTCGGTATTACGAGGGTCTATCAGTATTTTTCCTACCTGAAATGATGTTTTCAAACCAACATGGTTCCAACTTGCACCTCCGTCGAGGGTTTTATAAACCCCATTGCCGTAACCAAGAGCTCTCTGACTGTTGTTTTCGCCTGTACCAGCCCAAACTATATTTGGATTTACCGGGTCGATTGCCATACACCCGATGGAATAAGCGCCGTACTGCTCGAAAACAGGGCTGAACGTAATGCCATTGTTAGTGGTTTTCCAGATATGGCCTGAGGCCACAGCAACATAGTATTCAAAGCTGTTGGTTGGGTTCACTGCAAAGTCGGCAATACGCCCTGAAGCAGCAGCCGGACCAATGCTTCTGAATTTTAAGCCATTAATAAGTGCCGAGTCGGGCATAAGCTTTTGCTGTCCATGTAGACTGATGAGGATAAAAAAACATGCAAGTAGTGTCAGATTCTTGTTTCTCATTTCTTTAGTGTATGATGATTCCCACTAATATACGAAAAGTAAAAAACACTGAAGATGATTTCTCTTCCAACTTAAAAAAATCAAATAGGAGGCATGGTAGGTTGATAAATAAAAAAGGGCACCCATTTTCATGGACGCCCTCTATTAAATATTCTAAGCGAACTATTTCGACATTAACAATGAGCCGATTTTGTCTGACTTGTATTTGCCTTCGGCCAGTTTCACTTTTATTTCTTTGAAGCATTTGATGGTATAATCCACATCTTCGATGGTATGAGCAGCTGTAGGAATAATCCTAAGCATAATTACATCTTTTGGCACCACCGGGTAAACAACAATGGAACAGAAGATGCCATAGTTTTCGCGCAAATCCATCACTACGTTGGTACCTTCCGCGACGTTACCTTTAAGAAAAACAGGAGTAACAGGCGATTCGGTATGTCCAAGGTCGAATCCGTTTTCGCGAAGTCCAGATTGAATGCGGCTCACAATTTTCCAAAGCTTCTCGCGGTGGCTGCTGTCGGTGCGGATCATATCGAGCCTTTTCAGAGCGCCAACAACCATAGGCATTGGCAATGATTTAGCAAAGGTTTGCGACCGCATGTTGTAACGCAGGTAATTGATCACATCTTCATCGCCGGCTACGAAAGCACCTATTCCTGCCATTGCTTTTGCAAAAGTGGAGAAGTACAAGTCAACCTGATCTTGTACGCCAAAGTGTTCGCAGGTTCCGGCACCGGTTTTACCCATTGTACCAAAACCGTGTGCATCGTCGATAAGGATGCGGAAGTTGTATTTTTTCTTCAGAGCGGCAATCTCATCGAGTTTTCCAAGGTCACCTGCCATGCCAAATACACCTTCTGAAATTACAAGAATACCACCACCAGTTTCCTGGGCACGGTTGGTAGCCATTTTAAGCATTTTTTCGCAACGTTCGATATCGTTGTGCGGGAACACAAAACTCTTTCCGCCGGCAGCTTTATGAAGGAAAATTCCGTCCATAATGCAAGCATGCGACTCGGAGTCGTAAACAATCACATCCTTTCTATGTGCCAAGGTCTGAATGATCGAAACCATTCCCTGGTAACCAAAATTTAACAGGAACGAGTCCTGTTTTCCTTCATATTCTGCAAGTTTGGCTTCCAATTCTTCATGCAAACTGGTTTGGCCAGACATCATACGGGCACCCATCGGATATCCCATACCCCATTTTGCTGCGCCTTCGGCATCAGCTTTTCTCACTTCCGGATGGTTGGCCAGTCCGCAATAGTTGTTCAAACTCCAGGTTAAGACCTCCTTACCGCGAAACTTCATACGAGGCTGAATCTCGCCTTCCAGTTTTGGAAACATGAAGTATCCATGTGCAATTTTCTGATACTGACCCAGTGGGCCCATATCCTGTTTGATTTTATCAAATATATCCACAGTCTTAATGATTTAAATTTCTGCACAAAAGTAGTTTTTTTTGATTTCTTAACAAACCAAATAATTATCATGCATTTTCGTTGTAGTATCTTGCAACTGTTAAAATATTAATTTATAAATTTGCGCGATGTTTTTATTCCGGATGAAACAAGCTTTAATACTTTATATTTCAATTGCGTTCGTGCTCTTTAGTGCTTGCTCTGGCTACGAAAAAGTGGTAAAAGGTACAGACTATGAGTTGAAATATACAACTGCTATTAAATTATACAACACGGGTGATTTTTATAAAGCCCAGGTGTTGCTCGATCAGATTGCACCTATTTTTAGGGGAACTGCCAAAGCCGATTCGGTCTATTTCTTTCAGGCCATGAGCTATTTTGAACAGGGCGACTTTATTATGGCAGGGCATTATTTCGAGACTTTTGCAAAAACATATGGCGCAAGTCCTTTTGTCGAAGAATCGGATTACATGACTGCTTTTTGCTTTTACAAGATATCACCCAGGCCGGAGCTCGATCAGAGCTACACCGTACAATCTATACAGGCGTTTCAGAAATTTATTATAAAACATCCACGCAGCAGCAAACGCGAACAAGCCAATTCGTATATCAACGAATTGCGTGAAAAGCTCGTAGAGAAATCATTTATCTCTGCCCGTCTGTATTACGACCTTGAGGATTACAAGGCCTCTCTGGTAGCACTTAACAATGGTTTACTTGAATATCCCGACAGCAAATACCGCGAGGATATGATGTTTATGGTCGTAAAATCGAGTTTTAAGTATGCAGAGAACAGCGTATTCACCCGAAAGAAAGAACGTTTTCAGGATGCCCTCGATAACTACTATTCTTTCAAATCAGAATACCCCGAAAGCAAATACATACGCGAAGCCAACCGCTACCAAACTGCTACTCTTAAATACCTAGGAAACGATTTTGAAGTTATTAACTAAATAGTATTATGGATTATAAAAAAACAAAAGCAGCCGCCACTACCATTACCCGTAATCTGAACGAAATGGAGCAAAAAGCTGAAAACATCTACGAAGCCGTTGTAATTGCTTCGAAAAGAGCCAATCAGATTAGTGCAGAGCTGAAATCGGAATTGAGTCAGAAACTGGAAGAATTTGCCAACTATACCGACAACCTCGAAGAGGTGTTTGAAAACCGCGAACAAATAGAAATTTCTAAATTCTACGAGCGTCTTCCCAAGCCTAGTCTTATTGCCTTGGAAGAACTTGAAAACGACAAGATATTTATAAAAAAGCACGAATAAATTTAGCCTTATGCTTAAAGGCAAACACATTCTTATCGGTGTCACCGGAAGTATAGCAGCCTATAAAGCTGCTATTCTTGTTAGGTTACTAGTGAAAGAAGGTGCCGAGGTGAAGGTGATAATGACTCCTCTTGCAAAAGAGTTTATCACCCCGCTTACCCTGGCAACGCTTTCGAAAAATCCGATCCTGGTCGAATTTTTTAATCCCGAAAACGGCGATTGGAACAGTCATGTCGATCTTGGAATGTGGGCAAACGCCTATGTCATTGCACCTGCCTCTGCCAATACCCTGGCTAAAATGGCCCATGGAATTGCCGATAACCTGCTTCTTACAACCTACCTTTCGGCCCGCTGTCCTGTGGTGGTGGCTCCGGCCATGGACCTCGATATGTTTCTGCATCCTGCTACTCAGCAAAACCTCGAAACGTTAAAAGGCTTTGGCAACCACATCATAGAGCCTTCGACCGGAGAACTGGCCTCAGGCCTCGAAGGGAAGGGTAGGATGGAAGAGCCTGAAATAATAGTTGCGCAGCTAAAAAGGCTCTTCGAAAAAAAAAAATCTGAACCATCCAAACTGGCAGGGAAAAGAATAATGATTACTGCCGGGCCAACCCTCGAAGCCATCGACCCGGTGAGGTACATTAGCAATCATTCTTCCGGAAAAATGGGTTATGCCCTTGCACACGAGGCAGCCTTAAAAGGCGCCGAAGTTGTTTTGATTTCCGGTCCGGTAGACAGGAAAGCAGACAATGAGTCGATACGTGTGGTCAATGTGCTGTCGGCAAAAGATATGTACGAAGCAGCCCTGCGTGAATTTCCTTTCTGCCAGGTGGCTATTATGGCTGCTGCAGTAGCCGATTTTACCCCTGAAGCTTACCAGCCAGAAAAAATTAAGGATAAAGGCTTCAATGAGATCAGGCTTGTGCCAACCACCGACATTGCAAAAGAATTAGGCACGCGCAAAACCGACAAGCAGCTTCTGGTAGGTTTCGCCCTCGAAACCCATAATGAAATGGAGCATGCAAAAGACAAGCTTAAAAGAAAAAAGCTCGATTTGATTGTGTTAAATTCGCTTCAGGACAAGAATGCAGGTTTCCAGCACGACACCAATAAAATTACACTCATTGGAAAAGACAATAAAGTGAAAGGTTTTGAGTTAAAATCTAAGGAATTGGTGGCCAGGGATATTCTTGAAGCCATCGAAGAAATTTTGTAACACAGGCATGAAATACCTTTTTATCTTATCCTTCTTCTTTCTTACAGTTGCTATCTCTTCGCAGGAGCTCGATTGCAATGTGATTATAAGCTCAGACAGAATTCAGGGCTCGAATAAGGAGATTTTTACCAGCATGCAGGAGAGCATCAGCGATTTTATGAACAACACTTCCTGGTCGAACCAGATTTATTTGGCATCCGAACGCATCGAGTGCAACCTTACCCTCGATATCTCTGAACAGCTTCCGGGCGATGAGTTTAAAGCCAAACTTATGATACAGGTGCGTCGTCCGGTATTTGGTTCCTCTTACAATTCGGTGATTTTTAATTATGTCGATAACGATATTCAGTTTAAGTACCAGCAATACGATCCGATTAATTTATCGGAGAATACCTACATTTCAAATTTATCATCGCTGCTTTCGTTTTACGCCTATATTATTATAGGGCTCGATAGCGATACATTCTCGCCTATGGGTGGCAATGTTTTTTACCGCAAGGCCGAGCAAATTGTAAATGCTGCGCAGAGCGCCCCTGCAATTGGCTGGCAGGCACGTGACAACCAAAAACGAAAAAACCGTTACTGGTTGGTCGATAACCTTTTAAATGCTGAATATGCACCCCTCAGGGATTTTTATTATAAGTATCACAGACAGGGGCTCGATTTAATGGAAAAATCGGTTGAAAGAGGACGTTTGGGTGTGACAGATGCCATTTCGATTCTTGATAGATTTAGTAAGAATAAGCCCGATCCGTTTACTTATCTGTTTACCATCATTCTCGAAACCAAATCAGACGAGATTGTGAATATTTATAGCGAAGCCCCTCTGCCCGAGAAACAGAAAATTAAAAACACACTAATGTCCATCGATCCCGCCGGAGCCCGCAAATACGGTACTCTCGAATAGGCTGGTTTATATTGTGTTTATATTAATTCGACCAAATTTTCTCGCTTTCCTGTTTATATGTATTAGTTTTACCCAAAACAAGTCTTCGGGGTATGCTCGAATCGTTAAAAGTTAGCAATTATGCCCTTATCGATGAGCTCCAGGTGAGTTTTCACAGGGGTCTCAATATCATTACGGGCGAAACTGGTGCCGGCAAGTCCATCTTGCTGGGTGCTTTGGGGTTAATTTTAGGCAATCGTGCCGATACCGCTGTGTTAAGCCAGGCCGATAAAAAATGCCTGGTTGAGGCAGCATTTAATATCGAAGGTTATTCGTTACAAAGCTTATTTTCTGAGTACGACATCGATTTTGACCTGCATACCATTGTCAGGCGCGAGATACTGCCAAACGGCAAGTCGCGTGCCTTTATCAACGATACCCCGGTTACCCTGAACACACTGCAGGAAATCAGTCTCCGTTTAGTCGATATTCACTCCCAACATCAAAACCTTTTGTTGAATCATCAGAATTTTTTGTTAGGAATGATCGATAAATTCTGCAGGCACGAAGAATTGATACGCAAATACCAGACGGCATTTGTGCAATACAAGAATGCAAAGCAGGAATACGAAAAGGCCAAAACAGAATACGAAGCCATTCAATCCGAATTCGATTTTCTTTCGTTTCAGGTGAATGAGTTGAATAATGCCCAGTTTACTGAAGGTGAAGAAGAACAGCTTGCCGATGAACTGATGACCCTGGAACATGCCGGCGAAATAAAATCGTCCCTGCATGAGGCCAAAAACCTGATAGCCTCCGACGAACCTGGAGTGTTGGACATGCTTAAAAAGGCGGAAGCCCTCTTAGGTCGAATAGAAAAGGTATACCCTGAGGCTTCTGCGCTCAATGCACGCCTCGATTCGGCCCGCATTGAACTGAAAGAGCTGGCCAATGATCTGGCAAGATCGTTTGAAAAACATGATTTTGATCCAGACCGACATTTGATTGTAAAAAACAGGCTGGACACCCTCAATGGACTCATACAAAAATACCGCGTAGCCAAGCTTGGCGATCTGATTCCCATTCGCGAAGAACTGAACCGTAAACTTACACTGGGCATCGACGGAGGACTTGAGCTGAATAAACTCCATGAAAAAATGCTGGCTTTAGAAAAAGAAGCAATGGATTGGAGTGCCCAGCTTACCGAAAGCAGGAAACAAGCCTTTATTCCCTTTCAGAGCGGTGTAGAAAAAACCCTCGCAGAATTGGGCATTGCACACGCAAAACTCGAAATTAAGCATAGCAGCCAGCCCATGGCAATGACTGGCTCTGACCAGGCAGCCTTCCTTTTTTCGGCTAACAAAAACCATCCTTTAAAAGATGTATCGCGCATAGCCAGCGGGGGTGAGTTGTCGCGCCTGATGCTTTCGATTAAAGCCATACTGCATAGCAGTGCCGGCATGCCTACCATCATTCTCGACGAGATTGACACGGGTGTTTCAGGCGAAATTGCCGACAAAGTGGGCAATATTATCCGCTCCATGAGCCGTGGCATGCAGGTAATCAACATTACCCATCTTCCGCAAGTAGCCAGCAAGGCCGAAGCCCACTATAAAGTTTTTAAAAGTCACGAGAAAAATCAAACAATCACTCTCATAAAAAAGTTGAATGAGCAAGAGCAACTGCATGAGATTGCCAAGATGCTTAGCGGCGAAGAGCTGTCGGAAGCTGCCATCGAAAATGCCCGGGTATTGCTTAAAGGTTGATTAAATGCGGATGAACACAGTTCAACCTTTCTCAATTCCATTTGTTTACTAACTTTGCATGCTTTTAAATTTAAAACAACACTTATGTCGTACAATTTATTAAAAGGGAAAAAGGGAATTATTTTTGGTGCGCTGAACGATATGTCCATAGCCTGGAAAGTAGCCGAAAAAGCCCACGAAGAAGGCGCTCAGTTTGTGCTTACCAACACACCTGTTGCTTTGCGATTGGGCGAATTGGATGAATTGGCTAAGAAAACAGGTTCGAAAGTGATTCCAACCGATGCCACCGACGTGGCTGGCCTCGAAGACCTTGTAACGCAGTCGATGGAAATATTAGGAGGTAAGATCGATTTTATTCTACACTCCATTGGTATGTCTCCTAACGTGCGCAAAGGCTTAACCTACGATAAGCTTAATTACGATTTTTACCATAAAACCCTCGATATTTCAGCACTTTCTTTTCATAAAGTTCTTTTTGTTTGTCGTAAACTCGATGCCATTTCGGAGTGGGGTTCGGTGGTAGCGCTTTCGTATGTAGCTGCCCAGCGCACTTTATATGGTTACAACGATATGGCCGATGCCAAGTCGCTACTGGAGTCAATAGCCCGTAGCTTCGGATATATTTATGGCCGCGATAAAAAAATCAGGATAAACACCATTTCTCAGTCGCCTACTCTTACTACTGCCGGTAGTGGCGTGAAGGGCATCGACCGCTTGCTCGATTTTTCCGACCGCATGTCGCCCCTGGGAAATGCCACAGCCGAAGATTGCGCTAACTACTGCGTTACTTTGTTCTCCGACTTAACCAAAAAAGTTACCATGCAAAACCTATTTCACGATGGAGGTTTCTCGAGCATGGGTATGAGCCTGCGGGCCATGAGTCAGTACGACAAAAGCTTCCAGGATTGCCCGGGTTTGGGAGATTAAAATCTTTGATTTAGAAAATATATAGCCGCAACTTACAGTCAGTTGCGGTTTTTTTTTCAATATTGCATAGGCATTTGCCTCAGATTTTTCAGACTAAAAAAGTGATAAAATGGTTCCATTCCTTTTACTTGTATATGTTTTGTTGCCAATTGGTCTCATTTATCTGACCAGCAATTACAAGGTCTTTGCGAAAATAGGAGCCATTATACTGGCCTATGCCATTGGAATTATCCTGGGGCATATCAACCTTATTCCACGCCCGGGGCCCTTTCTGTACGAGGCTCTTCAGCTTGGAAATGCAGTGGGAGATGAACAACTTCAGATCTGGCTTCAGAATAATCTTATCACAGAAATAGATATTCAGGCCTATCGTATATATAAGTTGCAGAACCTTATTACAAGCATTGCCATACCTATCGCACTTCCCTTGTTGTTGTTTTCGCTTCAAATTAAGGCATGGTTCCGGATGTCGGGAACGACTATGTTGTCGATGTTATTTTCGATTGCAGCCACCATGCTTTTAATTATTTCAGGCTTTTATTTGTTTGGAAGCAATATTAAAGATGCCGATAAAGTTTCGGGTATGCTCATTGGCCTCTATACCGGAGGAACTCCAAACCTTGCAGCCTTAAAAGAAATGCTGGGTGTAGATGTGAATACCTACATTATGACGCATACCTATGATACCGCTGTTGGGATGTTTTACCTGCTGTTTTTAATTACCATCGGCAAGTTTATCTTCAGAGCCTTCTTAAGGCCTTATCCTTCACTTCGCAATGAAAGTGTAGCTCAAAAGATAAGCGCAAATGAAGAAAATTACAAGGGTATGTTTAAAAAGAAAGTGGCTGTGCCATTGCTTGCTGCACTTTCAATCACTTTTGGAATAGTACTCATCTCTGGCCTGCTGAGCCTTATTGCTCCACCTTCTGCCATGATGTTGGTTGTTATCCTGGCTATCACTACCCTGAGCATTGGGGTTTCGTTTATACCACGCATTAATAAGATTGAAAAGAGCTTTGAGCTGGGTATGTACTTTATTGTAGTATTCAGTCTGGTTGTGGCTACCATGGCCGATGTACACATGCTCATCCACATCTCCCTATCCTTGTTTCTGTTTATTACCATGGTGGTATTTGGTTCTCTTCTCGTTCACGCCCTCCTTAGCAAACTGTTTGGGGTAGATGCCGATACCTTTATGGTTACTTCGGTAGCCCTGATTTGCTCTCCGCCTTTTGTGCCCATGGTTGCCGGACCTCTTAAGAATAAAGAGGTAATTGTTTCCGGTCTCACGGTGGGTATCATGGGTTATGCCATTGGTAATTACCTTGGCGTGATGCTGGCAGCTATTTTATAGGCTCAATTTATTGGCAGGGTTTAAAACCCGTTAAGGGGCATCATAACCGTTGGGATAAGCAACAAGGCACCGATTACGATCAGGATGGCCATCAGTGGAAGCACCCATTTCAACCATTTTACATAAGGTATGCGCGATACTGCCAAAACACCCATTAACACTGGTGAGATGGGTGTTATCATGTTGGTAAAACCATCGCCAAACTGAAATGCCATCACTGTCGCCTGACGCGAAATGCCTATCAGGTCAGAAAAGGGGGCCATAATGGGCATGGTAATGGCTGCCTTGGCTGATCCGGATGGAATAATGATATTGATAAAGGTTTGAATGACGTACATGGTTTGTACAGAGGCTATTTTGCCAAGCCCATCCATTAAACCGGCTGCACTGTGCAAAATGGAGTGTACAATTCGTCCATCTTCCAAAATTACGATAATACCACCTGCAAGGCCAATTACAAGGGCGGCACCGGCTATGTCCCGGGCACCTTCCATAAACAGCTTGGCAATTTCATTTCCGGTTTTGCGTATGGTGATGCCGGTTATAATGCCTCCGGCCAGAAATAAGCCGGCAATTTCGTTGATGTACCAGTCGAAACCCATTACGCCGACAGTAAGATAAAGGATCACAAAAAGCAAAATTGTAATGATAAAATAATGCACCGATTTTAATAGGCTGAAAAATCCCATCACACCGTAAAGGGCTGCAAGTACTATTAAAGCAGGCATATGATGACTGGCATTTCCGATTTTAATATCTGTAACAGGATACAAGACAGCAAAAATAACCAGCACTATAAGTGACAGGCCATAAATAACCCAGGCTCTTTTTGGCGTATAATATTCGGTGGTGGCTATGGTAGCGTTGCGTTTTCTCCAATATTCGTCTTCGGCATACACCAGCGATTTTTCCGGCCTTGCATGCACCCGGTTGGCATACCATATTATATAGCCAATGCCGGCAATATTGATTACCAGCCAGCAAAATAGCCTGTACTCAATTCCCGAAAAAAGTGGTAAGCCTGCAATGCCCTGGGCAATTCCAATGGTAAAGGGGTTTAGGATGGCTCCGGCAAATCCAAGGCCTGCTGCTACGAAAACTACGCACAAACCTACAATGGAATCATAGCCCAGACTAATGGCAAGCGGTATAACAATACCCACAAAAGCAATGGTTTCTTCGCTCATGCCAAAAACTGCCCCGAATACGCTAAATATCAAGCAAATAAATACCAGTATCGAATGCGATACCACTTTAGGCGAGAACAGCCGGCTGCCTTCGAGCTTTTTCATTTTTCGCAACAAGGCATAAATTCCCACATCGATAGCCTGTGTGGTATTAAAAATCCAGAATACGCCCCCCACAATCAGCACAAAAATAATGATGCCTGCCTGCTTGATGAATCCTTTCTGAAAGGCGGTAAAAATCTGCCAGCTTTGGGGCATGCTTTCTCTGTAATCGAATTGTTGGGTGCCCTCCTGTGTTTTTACATACTCTCCGCCCGGAACGAACCAGGTAAGTGCCGCGGCAATAACGATTAACACAAAGATAATGACAAAGGTATCGGGTATCTTTTTAAACATGTTGCGATGGTTTTGGACAACGAATATACTGAATCACTGCTGTCTGGTAAATAATTAAGTTGAAATATTTCGAATCAAAAAATAACTGGTGTCTGGAAATTAAGATGTTAAAGGTCTTAGTAGGTTATAATTTAGTTTTGCCTTGAAAATCTCGAAACTTATTAGTGCCTTGGTGTCTTTGTGGCTATTTTGTTTTGCCACCAAGACTCAAAGGCTCCAAGGAACCCTACTTGTCAAGCCATTGCTGCACTAGACAAAAAAAATTATACAAAACACTATGAATACTTTCTATTCAGTTACCCCGGCTTAAGCAAGGGGTAATTCAAACTATTCTTCAAACTAAAACTTTTTATTCAAACTATTAATTAATGTTTCTTTCAGTTACCTCTGGCTTAAGCCAGGGGTAATTCAAACTAATCTTCAAACTAAAACTTTTTATTCAAACTTTTAATTAATATGTCTTTCAGTTACCTCTGGCTAAAGCCGAAGGTATTTCAAGCTCATCTTCAAACTAAAACTTTTTATTCAAACTTTTAATTAATATTTCTTTCAGTTACCTCTGGCTAAAGCCGAAGGTATTTCAAACGATTCTTCAAACTAAAACTTTCTATTCAAACTATTAATTAATGTTTCTTTCAGTTACCTCTGGCTTAAGCCAGGGGTAATTCAAACTAATCTTCAAACTAAAACTTTTTATTCAAACTTTTAATTAATATGTCTTTCAGTTACCCCTGGCTTAAGCCAGGGGTAATTCAAACTATTCTTCAAACTAAAACTTTCTATTCAAACTTTTAATTAATATTTCTTTCAGTTACCCCTGGCTAAGCCAGGGGTAATTTAAACTAATATTCTTGTGCAGGCTAATATTTTAATTATGCAGCACGAAGCCTCAATATGAATATATCCGTTTGAGAATCTTTTCCCTTAATACGAATGTTAAAACTAAAAGCTATTTATGCCTGAGCCGGATTGCATAATGCGTCTATAAAACATGATAATTGTCAGATAATTCTAACTAATTAATTATGAGTGCGTCTGTAAACTAATCTTAAAGTAAATATTTAGCCTGTGTTAATAAAAAAATACGAATGTTCAGAAACGGTAAAATCTTAAAGATAATGATTTGTAAATCCGTCTTGGTAGCCGACTATATTACAGATTATCAACAACATAATACTTTTAATAAATGAACTTTAAAATATTACAAAACCAAACATGTAAACCTTTCAACGAACAAAGTGCCTGAATGGGAAGCAAAGCAGATTTTTTTTTAAAAAAATATTTTATAGATTTGATTTAACAATAGCTTCTATCTGGTACAGTATTGCTGGAAATAAGTAAAATTTGTTAACCTATTGTAAACCTAAAACAAAAATCTATGAAAAGAATTACAAGCTTGCTTGTATGTTTTGCTATGTTTGGGCTCTCCGTCCTCGCGCAAGACGTGCAAATTTCGGGTAAGGTTACCAGTGCCGACGACGGCAGTGCCTTACCAGGAGTATCGGTTGTTGTGAAAGGAACAACCGTGGGAACTACCACCAGCATCGATGGTGAATATTCCCTTTCTGTCCCTGCAAATGCCACCCTGGTATTTAGCTTTGTGGGCATGAAGAACGTTGAAATCGCCGTAGGCAACCAGACCACCATCAGCACTACCATGGAAATGGATGTGACCGGATTGGAAGAAGTGGTGGTAACAGCGCTGGGGCAGACCAAGATGCAAAGAACAATTGGTTATTCTTCCTCAACAGTAAAAAGTGATGAGTTTGAGAAGCAATCTCAAACCGATGCCATGAATGCACTTCAAGGAAAAGTAGCTGGAGTGCAGGTAAGCACTGCTGGAGGTACACCTGGATCATCAACCAGAGTTATTATTCGGGGTTATTCTTCCATAAAGGGTAATAATAATCCACTATATGTTATTGATGGTACTCCAATTAACAATGAAACCCGCACCGAGATTGGTTCTGGTATAGATTTTGGTAACCGTGCCAACGATATCAGTCCTAATGATATCGAAAGCATGACAATTTTAAAGGGTGCTGCTGCATCAACTGCTTATGGTCCAAGAGCCGCTAACGGGGTGATATTGATTACAACTAAAAAGGGTAAGGCTTCGGATAAAATTTCAGTTGAGTTTAGTTCATCAGCTTCTTTATCAGATATTGTTCGTTTGCCACAAATGCAAAATACTTTTGGACAAGGATGGTCTGGAACATGGATAGATGATGAAAACGGATCTTGGGGCCCTATATTGAATGGTGAAATGAGACCATGGGGTAACATTGTAAACAATGCTCAAAAAATTAAGAGTTTTTCTCCTGTGGAAAAAAATCTTTATGATTTCTACGATTACGGAACCTCATTGTCAAATGCGATAAGCTTACAAGGGGGTAATGAAAGATCTACTTTCCGTTTATCTTTTAATAATACTACCGCTGATGGTATAATTCCCACTGAGGTAGATAAGAATAAAAGAAATACGGTTTCTTTTTCAGGAAGTCATAGTGGGAAAATACTTACTGCCTCTACTTCTTTTAATTACGTAAGGCGTGATGGAAGTGGTACTCCTGACGGATTCGGAGGAAGAAATGCAGCTGCAAACCTTTATTCTGAGCTGCTTCAGATACCCAGAGACTTTTCAATAGTTGAATTTGAGGATTATAAAAATGATCCTTATAATACCTTGGATGAATATTTTACTCCTTATGCCTTTAACCCTTATTATGCACTAAACGAAAACCAAACTGAGTTTTGGGAAAACCGGACTTATGGTAACGTAACTCTTGACGCTAAGCTTGCTGACTGGATTACAGCTACTTATAGAATAGGTGTGGATGTCTCAGATTTTAATAGAAAGGATTGGGAGGCGATTATGACTTTTACCCCTGGTAGCACACAGGATAGTAAGAATGTTACAGAAAATCCAGGCTACACCTTAGAGCAAAATCGCACTACACGAGAACTTAACCAAGAATTTCTTCTTAAGTTAAACAAATCTTTCGGCGACTTAGATGTAGATGGAATATTGGGTTACACAACCTATCAGTACGATTTTCGTAGGCTTGAAGGTGCAGTTAACACGCTGGTTATTCCGAATTTTTACAATCTCTCCAACACTGATGGATCAAAAGAAACAGAAACATTCTATCAGCAGAAAAGAAACTACGGCTACTATGCACAGGCAAACCTTGGGTACAAAGATTTTATTTATTTAACTTTAAATGGTAGACAAGATTATTCATCTACCTTACCAAAAGGTGAAAACAGCATCTTTTATCCATCTGTTCATGCTTCATTCATTTTATCAGAATTGGCTCAAATAAACGGTTTCGATTTAATTAAACTACGCGCTGGTTATGGAAAAGCAGGTAAAGATGCTGATCCTTATCTTTTAGATCCAGTATTTAGATCGGCAGATCTTTGGATACCCTTTAGCCGTCAGACTTTTCCAATAAATAATACTGGGGCATTTTCTTATGATAACACAATTGGTAATCCAAACCTAAAACCAGAGATTACGACTGAAACTGAAGTTGGTATTGACCTTCGTGCTTTGGACCACAGATTAACTCTTGATCTTGCCTATTATAATAGAGTATCTGATGGTCAGATTTTAACTGTTGACCTCCCTGGCTCAACTGGTTTTAATAGCCAGATAATAAATTTTGGCAACCTAACAAATTCAGGTATTGAACTTGCTGCTACGATAGTACCTGTTAAACAAACAAATTTGGTCTGGGATATTACATTTATTTACACCAAAAACAAAAGTAAAGTTGGTGATTTGCCAGGTGATGCCGGAGAGCTTATTCTTGATGGAGCCTATGATGTTGAATTTGTTGCTATTGAAGGGAAGCCACTTGGTGTTTTGCGTGCTCCAGATTTTTTACGTGACGATGAAGGACACGTTGTAGTAAGTGCCGCAACTGGTATTCCGGAAGGTACTGTGGAAAAAACCGAAATTGGTGATATCCAGCCAAAATACAATTTAGGGGTAATAAATACCTTTAATTTCCTCAAGGATTTCACCCTTACATTTGCCATTGATTACCGACCAGGAGGATATTTCTATTCCGGAACAGCTGATTTGCATTATTTTGTTGGTAATGCAACACAAACTACATTTAACGAGAGACAACCGTTTATCGTTCCAAATTCTGTAAAGCCAAATCCTTACTACGACCCAGAGGATGCAGCATCTACTGAACCAGAATATATTGAGAACGATGTTCCGATAAACATGACAAATATTAATGCTTATTATTATCATTCATCGAATACTGTTGCCAATCGGAGCAGGGTTATTAAAAGGGACTATTTAAAATTGCGTGAAGTGTCTTTTATTTATAAGGTTCCCAAATCAATTATGGAGAAAACCCCAATTGAAGGATTAGATATTATTTTATCCGCCAGAAACTTATTTATGTGGACACCCGAGGATAACAACTTTGTTGACCCAGAGAGCACTTCGTATGGTAATAATTTACGGTCAGAGTTTGGTGAGTTTAGAACCGGCCCGACTGTGCGTTCTTTCACTGCAAGTTTAAGAGTTAAATTTTAACAATAACTTTCAACAATAAAGATTATGAAAAAACTAAATAGAATATTAATTGTTTTTCTGGCTGTTCTGGCCCTTGCAGGGTGCTCAAAAGACTGGCTGGATGTAAACACCGACCCGAATAATCCTGCTTCAGCTACAGCTGAGCTTATTTTACCTGCTGCCGAAATTGGCATAGCAGCCCATGTGGGAGGTTATTATAATTTAATTGGGGGTTTTTGGGCGCAATATTGGTCGCAAAGCAATGCAGCCAACCAGTATAAATATCTTGATCAGTATCAGATACAATCTGGTGATTTTAACGATATTTGGAATCAAATGTATTCTGATCCACTAATGGATCTTCAGTTTGTTAAAAAAGAAGCACTAGAAAAGGAAAATTGGACCTACTATTTAATGGCGACTGTGCTGGAGGCATATGGATATCAGGTTATGGTTGACCTTTATAACGACGTTCCTTTTTTCGAAGCTTTTAGGGGAGAAACAGAGCTAAATTTTAGTCCCAAGTATGACAACGGTAAAGTAATTTATGATACCCTTATTGCGCGAATTGATTATGCATTGGCAAAAGGTTCTGTCGAACTTACCGCTGCTCAGGTAAAGGGGGATTTCTTATTTGGTGCAGATTATGATTCTTGGGTTGAATTTGCGAATACCTTAAAACTAAAAATGTATATGAGGCAGATGTACAGCCACCCTGCCGAAGCTCAAGCTGGTGTAGCAGCCTTATATGCAGCAAATTCTTCATTTTTAGCACAAGATGCTGGGATAGATATATATATTAATGAAGAGAAGAAAGACAACCCACTTTATGCTTCGAATGTTCGAAAGTTGAATGTGGGTACCAACTTAAGAGTGAGTACAACAATCTTCAGGTATTTTGAAGCAAATTCCGATCCTAGAATAAATTATATTGTATCTTCTGGTACGCTGCCCATGCCCCAAGGTGGATTTAATATTCCAAGTGCAGAGCTTGATCCTCCTTCAGTAACTGTTTTTGCTCAAGCCCCAACAGATCCAGTTTATTTCATTTCTGAAGTAGAAAGCTATCTTCTACAGGCAGAAGCTATTGCCAGAGGTTGGGGAACTGGCGATGCCAATGCACTTTACGATGCTGCAGTATTAGCGGCATTCGCAAGATATGGGGAAGATGCATCAAGTTTTATCGGTGCAGGCGGTGTTTATGAATATCCGAATAGTGCTAACTTTGAAGTAAACCAAGAAGCAATAATTATGGCAAAATGGGCAGCGATGGCTGGTAATCAATCAATCGAAGCTTTTTTCGAGTCGAACAGAACCGGTTATCCAAGAAAATCTGCGGTGGCGCCATGGGTTAATGGAACATATAATTTGGCTTATCAAGGTGGTCAAATCTCTTATTCTCTAGAAGGTGTAACCGGCGGATTATTTCCAAAACGTCTTTTGTACCCTCAGGATGAGGTAAATTTAAATGCTAACTTCCCAGGGCAAACGAGTGTGACCGATAAGGTATGGTGGGATAAGAAATAATTTAAACAATTTTGAACTATGAAAAATAAGATAAAAATATTTGGCATAATCTTCTCACTGACTGCTTTAATACTTAGCAGTTGCGAAAAGAATGTTTCTTCAGAAGGTCTTTCGCGCCTTACATACTATCCTGAATTTATAGTAAATGGCGAAAGCATTGAGTTTATTGAATTGGGAGAAGCTTGGGCAGATCCAGGTGTAGTCGCAACAGAAAATGATGAAGAAATTCCTGTTGTTGTTTCAGTTGTTGGTGATTATTTTAATTCTTCAGGTGAATCTGTTAACACAGACATAGCCGATAAACATATTGTTACTTATACTGCAACGAATAGCGATGGTTTCGACGGAACGGCAGAAAGGATAGTGTATGTTTATAAGAATGGAGATTTAGTATCCAGCATAGAGGGATTGTATCTTTCTCAAGTTTGTCGGATGGGTAACTGCTCAGGGCAATATACCGATTTGGAATATGTGATGATCAGATCCACTGGAGGCAATACTTATGAAATTAATTGCGCTGTAGGGACATATTATTCAGTTGGACGTTCCTATGGTAGCGGTTATTCGGCTCAGGGATCTGTTATTACAGCCAATGATATAGCTGCCAATGATTTTACAATCACTGGTGCAACATTTCCAATCTGGGGCAATACTGTAGTGATTACTGATTTTACAGTTGATGCAGCCAATAAGGAAATCTCATTTACCGGTACAGCAAATATTGGTAATGGTACATTCTATGTCTATTTAAAACAAGTAAATTAAAACATGAGCCATATGAAAAGAATTATTTATATATCATTTATTGTGCTTACGATTGTCCTTTCATGGTCATGTGAGGCAATCTATGATTGGAATCAACCCAAAGAACCAACGATCGAGTATTCTTCGATTTTTCCCTTATCAGGTGAATGGTATGTTACCTATAAGTTTGACGATGGTTCTGGTGTAATTGATGATTATTACGGTTTGGGATATTTGCGTTTATGGACGACAAATACCGCAGCTGATGATGGAACAGAGATGTGGATTTCTGATGGTGCCAATGCTGGTGCTGGTAATTTCTGGCTTTATTCTGTAAAAACACCCATAAATGTATCGGCTAAAACCTTTGCAGGAACTGGATTGGAAAGTTCAATTGACGATGGTGGTTCTCCCTATGAGGTTACAATAAACATTGCCAATGGCAAAGTAATAGAAGATGGTGGTCTTTCAACATCAGGTGTTGTTGTGGATAGTATCTATTTCGAAATAGAGTTTTCTGACGATCCAGGCAATGTCTATTATTGCTCTGGCACCCGCAGAACTGGATTTCCAGAAGATGACCATTAGTCATTGATGAGAGCTTTTTAAGTGTTGAGAAGTCTCTTTCATTCTTGACTAAAAGCATTAACAAAGCCGAACCTTTTAAAGGTTCGGCCTTGTTTTGTTTTTATACCCCAGAATTTAAAATCGGCTACTATTACTAAACCATAAGTATTTATACCTGTTTAACTACCTGATTTGATGGTTTATTACTTTATGTTTTATTTTCGATACGGTCATTTAGACTTAATGGAGTTTTCTTAGTTCCAACGAAAACCTTTATAGTGCTTAATTGCTGTTAGTCTGATAAATATGAAAATTTAATGTCAAATTATTAAACATAGCAAATAGCTGTCACAATTTTTTACATCATAAGAATCAACATAATGAAAGGAATAATAATAGCAATATTCGTTTGTATTGTAGGATGGTCTGCATTATATGCTCAGATTGCAGAGGGAGGAACCCCGATAAGTTTTAGCCTCGCTGAATTGAAGTCTATCAATGAAGTCTATTCATATAATTTATCAAAGGTTGCGATACAGCAAGAACTTGATGAAGATAAGAATAAGAATATTAATAATCGTTATGCAGTTTACGAAAACATTACACTGGATATTAAAAAGAAAGGTACCTTATCTTTAACTCCCGATGGAAAAATATGGCGAGTAAAGATTGAGGCAAAGAATGCTTTTTCTATTTCCTTGATTTTCTCACACTACAAAGTGCCTCATAGTGCAAATCTTTTTGTTTATTCATTAGATAAAAAGATTATTAGAGGAGCATATACTATTAAAAATAATAAGGAAAGCGGATTATTTGCCTTAGCTGACTTCCCAGGTGAGTCAGTAATTATTGAATATTATGAACCAAATAATGTTGAATTCGCAGGTAGTTTAATTATAGGTATGGTTGGGAAAGCATATCGTGATCTTGGTGAAATAATATTTAAAGAAACGACTGATGAGAACATTAATATTACTTGTCCGCAGGGGTACCCCTATCAAACAGAAAAGCATTCTGTAGCTAAGATGACTTTTCAGGATGGAAATAGTGGTTATTTATGTACTGGTGCACTAATCAATAATACGCGAAACGACGGAACCCCTTTTTTTCTAACTGCTAATCATTGCTTAAGCACCGAAACTGTTGCTAATACTCTAATTACATATTTCAATTACGAAAGAATAAATTGCAATGGGTCATTTAGGCAACAACAAACTCTTTCAGGTAGTGTATTAAAAGCCACTAATACCAGAACAGATTTTACACTATTACTGTTATCAGAAGAACCTACTAATGATTATCGACCCTATTATGCAGGATGGAATGCGGAAAGCGACGATTTCTTAATTAGTGGCTATGGTATTCATCATCCTCAAGGCGATTTAAAAAAAATTGCCATAAGTCAAGATTCAATTCGTACATGGGAATATACTATCTCATGGCAAGGCAATACTGAATCAGCACCAAATACACATTGGCTGGTGTTTTTTAATGAAGGTTTTACTGAGGGTGGTTCTTCCGGATCACCATTATTTGATAATAATAGTAGAATTATAGGACAATTACATGGGGGTGGAGAGGCCGATTTTTATGGTAAACTATCTCAATCGTGGAATGAAGGTTCTTTAGCAAAGGGGAAATTAAAGCCTCATCTTGATCCTGATAATACAGGAGCCTTAATTTTTAATGGATATTATTCTGATGAAGTTATTCCTGAAGCATATTTTATAACTGATTTTACTTCCGTTTGTGAAGATGCATCTGTAATATTGAGGGATGGGTCTGCTTTTAATATTTCTGATTACAAATGGAAGTTCAGTCCTAATTCAGTGCAATTCTTGGACGGTACCAGCGATACATCTAAAAAGCCTGTTGTAGCATTCGAAGAAGCAATCGATTATACAATTACTTTAAAAGTAAGTAATACATATGGTTCTGATTCAATTACGCGTAATAATTATATTTCCAGTGGAACTGAATTAAAATCCGAGATTAAATATGCTCAGGATACTATTGCCTGTTATAGTAGCTTTGAAGAGTTGAAGTTTTATGGAGCAGGAGCAGATTCTTTTAATTTTGAAATTATTAATGGTGAAGAATTTGTGGATCACACTTTTTCTGCAAACGGCGATACAATTAAACTCCTACGAAAGAATGGCGTGCAATTAGCATCAACAGTTTACATTGTTATTCAGTTAAAAGGAATGCATGGTAATTGTTCGGATAGCATTGTTCAACGGGTTTCACTTATAGTACCAGATAATGATTATGTTGCAAATGCACTTGCCCTAAATATTGGCGAAAACGGACCTTTTGACAATTATTGTGCGTCACCTGAAGAAAACGAACCACATCCGACAATTGGCGACTGTGCCACCCTTGGCGAATGGTGCGATTGCGAAGTAGGAGGACCTTATGTAGATAATAGCGTCTGGTTTACTTTTATAGGGCCTGAATCGGGTATAATTGGAATCGATTGTCCTGGTTTTGATAATCAAATAGCTGTTTATGATGCTGGTTCTGCTGAAGATATCATTTCTGGTAATCCAGCGCTTTATACCATTATAGGTGCCATAGATGATTATTATGATGAAGAAGGTGATTTTGCAGCACGGATAAATAGCATCGATGTAACACCCGGTAAAGAATACTGGTTACAAGTGGACGGTAGTGCTTGCGGTGCATATGGATTATTTTCCGTAAGGCTTATTGATGGAGGGATTGTATCATCCAAGTTGGTCCTTGATGAAGATAGTTTTGTCGTTTACCCAAATCCGGCAAGCACTTCATTCACGATCAAAGGTGTGCTTAATCAAACCAATACCATTAAGCTTATAAGTATGGAGGGTAAAATTATCGCCCTGTATGTTTTAGAGCCCAATGTAAATGGTGATCTTGTAGACCATACTTTACAACTTCCGGGTAGCATAAGTAGCGGATTATATTTCATCGAAATTTCTGACGGAAAATCCATTACCAATAAAAAATTGTCTGTGGTAAGATAAATAATAGCACATCAACTTAATCCCATCAATTAGTTTTGGTGGGATTTTTTTTGCTAATTTAAAAGGTAACAGTTTGCCTAAAATTTTTCCCTTTACATCTTTATTCAAAGTTGAACTGCAAAATTGCTGCTTTTTATTAGTTTTGACTTTTCAACCGAACTTCTGTGAGAGTTTACCGATTTCTATTTCTGCTTGGTCTTTTTCTGGTTCCTCTTATGGAGGTGCAGGCGCAGTCTTTCTCCGTTTCGGGTATTGTCTCCGACAACACCAATCAGCCTTTGCCTGGCGTTACCATTACCGAGGTGGGCACTGCAAAGGGGGTGGTCACCAATCTCGATGGGTTTTATAAGATTGAAGCAAGCTCTTCCACCACTCAATTATCCTATGGTTTCGTGGGCATGCAAACACAGCTGATAAATGTGGAGGGCCGTAATAGAATCGATATCGTTTTGCAGCCTGCCCTTTACGAGATGGACGAAGTGGTGGTCACTGCACTGGGAATATCGAAAGAAACGAAATCATTAGGCTATTCGGCCACTGCCGTAAGTAACGACGAGCTTACCGGTTCGGGAAATAAAAACATGCTGAATGCCTTGCAGGGCAAAGTGGCCGGGGTCAATATAACTTCAGCTTCGGGTGCCCCTGGGGCTTCGTCGCGCATACTCATGCGTGGTATTTCTTCGCTCAGTGGCAGCAACCAACCTTTGTTTGTGGTCGATGGTGTGCCGGTAAACAACAACCAAACGGGTACGTCTTCCATTAATGGTGGAACCGATTTTGGCAACAAAATAAACGATATCAACCTGAATGATGTCGAGTCTGTTACCTTTCTGAAAGGCGCTTCAGGTACCGCCTTGTACGGTTCCAGAGCCTCTAACGGGGTAATAATTATTACAACACAAAAGGGAAAGCTAAATGAAGCCGCCCGGGTGACTTATTCAGGTTCCGTGGGCTTTGAATCGCCTTTGCGCCTGGTGGCTTATCAGAACCAGTATGGACAAGGCATCTATGGCAGCTCGGTGTTGTACGAAAACATGAGTTGGGGCCCGAGGTTCGACAACCGTTACAGGCCATGGGGTAATACAGTCGATGAATCTGTAAGAATGAAATCGTATCGCTCACTCCCAGAAAATGTAGAGGAATTTTTCGAAACAGGAATGAGCCTTAGCCATTCCCTCTCGGTTTCCGGAGGCAATGCCCAGACTACCTATTATCTTTCGTATTCCAACCTGCAATGGGATGGAATTTTCCCAACGGATGCCGACCAATACAAGAAACATACGTTTTCGCTTCGTGGTACACAAAAGGTGGGCAGGCATGCCTCCCTTGGGGCTTCTGTCAATTATATACGTAAGCAAAATAGTTCTGTGCCTACCGGCCAGGGCGAATCATCGGTATACAACCAGGTCATGCAAACGCCGCGCGATATCAGTTTGTTAGAGCAGCAAGACCTGGAGAACCCTTTTAATACAATCGACAACCATTATTCGCTCTATACGGTAAATCCCTATCATATATTGGCAAATAATGGAAACCAGAATACCGAGGACCGTGTGTATGGAAGCCTCGAATTCGACTTATCTCTTCCAGTTGATTTGCAACTCATGTGGAGGTTGGGAGCCGATATCAGCAACGAAAACATTGAAGCACATCGGGCTGCTGTGATCCCACAAGGCAACAACGAGTTTGCTTCGGTGTACGACCCTGGCTCGCGCAGCCTTTCGAATCTTTTCCGCCAGCAAATCAATAGCGACCTTCTTCTCCAATGGGCAAAGAACATACACGACATTGATATTTCTCTTCTAGGAGGGCAATCTGTCAACCAACGCAGCGCAAGTAGTTTTGGTACTTCTGTCAATTCCCAGCAAATTCCAGGTTATCCCCACCTCTCAAACAGCACGGTGAGTCCGTTGAGTTTTGAGAGTTCCTCGATGGTGCGTAACATTGGCTTGTATGCCGCTGCCGACTTCTCTTACCGGAGTTTGATCTTCCTTTCGTTTACGGGTAGAAATGAATGGAGCTCGACCTTGCCCGCGCAAAATAATTCCTATTTTTTTCCCGGTGTAAACATGGGTTTTGTATTTACAGAACTTTTTCCGGAGGGAAAGAAAAATTTTCCTTTCGGAAAAATCCGTGCCAGCTGGGCCATGGTCGGCAACGATGCTCCGCCCTATTTTATCGATCCGGTGTACACCCAGGCTGCACATTCCGATGGCTATGGGTATTTTGCTTTTCCAACTTCTACAGGGGTCAACGCCTACGAAACGGGTGCATTTATTGGCAATAATCAGTTAAAGCCCGAAATGACTACCGAATATGAGATTGGATTGGACCTTCGCTTTTTCAATAATCGACTTTCGCTCGATGCCGCATGGTATCACAAACAAATCGACGACCTTATTTGGGCAGCACCTCTTGCCTCCACTTCGGGATATCGCTACCAGATGCAAAACCTGGGCAGCATGCAAAACACGGGTATCGAAACACTCCTTCGGGTGGTGCCGGTTCAGCAAAAGCATTTCAACTGGGAACTAGCCCTCAACTTTACTAAAAATTACAACAAGCTTATCTCGCTGAACAATGAACTGGAACAGGCTGAATTAAATGCCCTGCGTATCGATGGCGGTCAGCAAATTCAATGGATGGCTATTCCCGGCCAGGCCGTTGGAGTATTTCAGGGAAGAGGACCAAAGTATACAGCCGATGGTAAAATGGTAGTCGACAACCAGGGGCTTCCGGTAGCCGATAGTGAATTTAAAACTTTTGGCAATTCACAATACAATTATTTCGGAGGCATCACCAATACATTAACTTATAAAGGCATTAGTTTATTGATGCATTTCGATGTGCGCATGGGAGGCATCATGTATTCCCGCACCCGCGACATTACCCTCTGGGCAGGAACTGTGCCCGAAACACTTTACAACGATCGGCAGCCGTTTATCATTCCCAATTCGGTGTATGAAGTAGGCCGGGATGCAAACAACGAACCGATTTATGCTGAGAACACAATTCCTATCGATAGGGTAGGGTTAATCGAATATTGGGGCAATGGAGGTTCGGAGATCGATGGAGCCTCGTTTATCGATAAATCGTTTGTGAAGCTTCGCGAGATTACCCTGGGATATACTCTCCCTTCCGGTGCGTTGAGTAAACTTTATATTCAACAGCTATACCTCGGAATATCAGGCAAGAACCTATGGCTTTGGACACCGGCTAACCAAACTTATATCGATCCCGAACTCACCACCTTTGGAAACGACCTGGGTGCAGATTTTGGCGAATACGGGGCACAACCTTCGGTTAGGAATGTTTCTTTTGTACTGAAAGTTGATTTTTAGCTGAAGATGTGGAAGAATGGAAGAATGATTGAATAAAAGAATGATTGAATAAAAGAATGATTGAATAAAAGAATGATTGAATAAAAGAATGATTGAATAAAAGAATGATTGAATAAAAGAATGATTGAATAAAAGAATTATTGAATAAAAGAATGATTGAATAAAAGAATGATTGAATAAAAGACTGATAAAATAGAATAGTG
>JAMIIA010000147.1:0-2206 GCA_035913795.1 Bacteroidales bacterium | reverse complement strand
AAAGAGCATGGGTATATGAAATTTTTCAGGCTTGAATCGCTGAATATTACCCAAAATAGGGGAACCGTGGTCAGCAATAATAACAATTAATGTGTCCTTGTACCAAGGTTCTTTTTTAAGCTTTTCAACAAAAGATTCTACCACCTGATCGGTATAGGATAGAGAATTTTTGAATTTAGATTCGATGTCTGGACCTGGTATTTTAGCTTTCATAGGTACTTCAAAGGGTTCATGACTGCTAAGAGTTAAGATTACGCTAAAAAATGGCTGACGCTCTTTCTTCAGATCAACCAGGGCCATTTCGCAGACGGTATGGTCATGGGCTCCCCATTTGGATTTGGAAAGTTCACGACTAAAGTTTTTGCGGTCAATAATCCGGTCAAAGCCCCCAAAACTCAGATATGTCTTCATATTATCGAATTCAATCTCGCCGCCATAATAAAAAGAGGTGCAGTATCCACTTTCTTTCAAACTTGAACTTATCGTTGGCAGTTGAGAAGCTTTTTTTGTGGATTCAATGATTGGTAACTTTGGCTGAGCCGGATATCCGCTGAGCACACCAGTTAGCCCTTTGCTGGTACGATCCCCTGTGGAGTAAATGCGGGAAAAAAGCAAGCCCTCCTGGGCAAGACGGTTGAAGCCCGGGGTGATGCCAGGTGTTCCACCCACCGCTTCGACAGCTGTTCCGGTCAGGCTTTCCCAAATTATTAGAATAACATTTGGAGTGTTTGTTTGGATAATTTTCGGAAATTGATTTTCTCCATTCTGAGAATAGGTGTTGGCAACTATTTTTCTTGCTTCGGCCAGCGTAAAATATTGATACGGATTTTCAGTATTGTAAGCTCTTTTATAGAGAGAGGCAAAAAACAACCAGTGTTCATTGACTGCTGCCTGGTTGGCGAAATCGTTATTAGAAAAGCAGGCGAAGCTGGCATTCAACGGAATTTGCTGGATACCACCTCGCGCGGCTACCAACATTAATGCTGAGGCCGTAATGCCAAGTGGAATGTTTCCAAGACCTATCGAGGGCATATTCTTAAAAGGGACTTGTACATACTTCACATATATCCAGCTGAATAAGACAACTACTGTTGTAAAAATTCCCATCAGAAGGACCAGAGGGGAGGAACAAGATGAAGCAAAAGCTTCATTAGGAGAAGCCAGGTAGCGAAGAGCGGTGGCATCCATGTGGCAACCCCAGATATGAAAAATCTCAAGATCGGTAATTGAAATAGCGGACAAAGCAATCGTGAAGAAAAAAGCGTGGAAAAAAATTCCTGCTGCAATTAGTCGGTCAGATAAAAGATTGGCAAGTAGAACCAGT
The DNA here is from genome assembly GCA_035913795.1 of Bacteroidales bacterium. Taxonomy (GTDB): domain Bacteria; phylum Bacteroidota; class Bacteroidia; order Bacteroidales; family UBA10428; genus UBA10428. The sequence continues at coordinate 882 of JAMIIA010000147.1, read as the reverse complement.
AAAAGAGGGACACATGAAAGATAGCTGGCCACGGAAAGGTCCATGCGAAGACCGTGAAAAAATAATCCTGGCAGAAGGGGATATGGTATCTGGGTAAATAAATTGAAATGATAGCCAAGAAAAATTAATCGGTTAATCAGGCCAAATCCAATCCAAAAGAGGTAATTGCGAAATAAAAATAATATTCTGGCATTCATGAAGATTGCTCTCCAATTCTGGCCAAGTTCGCGCCTAATAATATCGTATGGTGAGCGGCGAGTTGTATGGCTCACGGCTAAAGGTTACTTCCGCTGCCTCTACTATTGGCTGACGGTGAGAGCTAAACGTAAAGGTTCTGTTATTAAACAGCTTCTCAACCGCGATGATTTTTCCTTTTACATAAATCCTGGTGGAATAAACGCTGATTCGCGCATCGACAGGGAGAGCTTGTGGAAAAACTATTCCAAATACGAAGTTCATGTTATTTTCGGCTTTTATTGCTTGATTCGAGTTTGCGAAATGCCTGACATTTCTGTGCTTCGTATCAGAAAAAACAATATATCCTTCCCATTCTACGGCTTGACCAACATAGCGAGGATTATCAGCGACGTCCTCAACCGAAGTGTTATTGAATGCTGCATGGGCTGCAATTTCTCGACGCTCCGCGATTCTCTGTTCTTCGCTTTTAAAAGGGATTGTTGTGTCAGCCTGAAGCGGTGATATTGCCAAAAAAACAATAAGAAGAGTAAAAAACGTGAGCTTAGTTAGACTCATTTTTTACTTCTCCAAGTTTCAGTGCCTGCCTAAGAAAATTGGTATTGAGAATCGAAGGGTTTTGGTCGGTAAGGTAGAGTTCATCGAACTTGTGCAGCAGCAGCAGTATTTCGACTAGACGTTCACGCT
>JAMIIA010000146.1:0-1385 GCA_035913795.1 Bacteroidales bacterium | reverse complement strand
GGGCGATTATTTTGAAGGAACAGCCAAAGTATTTGACGATGAATATGCAGTGATTGATGGTGTGCGAAACGGAGAAGTAAAACCCGGGAATGTGGTAGTAATCCGTTATTGCGGACCAAGAGGCGGACCGGGAATGCCTGAAATGCTCAAACCAACTTCAGCAATTATGGGTGCAGGATTGGGAAATTCAGTGGCTTTAATCACCGATGGTAGATTTTCGGGTGGAACACACGGTTTTGTGGTAGGACACATCACGCCGGAAGCTTTTGTAGGCGGAACCATTGCCTTGGTAAATGATGGAGATTTAATTGCGATTGATACCAAAAATAATACCATCAATTTAAAAGTACCTGAACAGGAATTGGAAAAACGAAAAGCAGCATGGAAACAACCTCCATTGAAAGCAAGTAAAGGGGTTTTGTACAAATATGCACAATGCGTTTCGAGTGCTTCATTGGGGTGTGTAACCGATAAATAATTAAAAAATGAAAACAACGGAATTAAAAATAACAGGTGCAGAAGCGGTGATACAAAGCCTGAAAGCTGAAGGAGTAAAAACGATATTTGGTTATCCGGGCGGTGCTATCATGCCAATTTATGATGCCTTGTTTCATCATCTTGAAGAAGTAAATCACATCTTGACACGACACGAGCAAGGTGCTATACACGCAGCTCAAGGATATGCCAGAACCTCAGGGAAAATAGGGGTTGTATTTGCTACGTCGGGCCCTGGAGCTACCAATTTAATTACAGGTTTAGCCGATGCTTTAATCGATTCTACGCCACTGGTTTGCATCACCGGACAAGTGGCTTCTCACCTCTTGGGAACGGATGCTTTTCAGGAAACCGATGTCATGGGTATTTCGATGCCAGTAACCAAATGGAATTTTCAGGTAACTAAAGCAGAAGACATAGCAACAACATTGGCGAAAGCATTTTACATTGCCTCATCTGGTCGTCCTGGTCCAGTACTCGTGGACATCACCAAAGATGCTCAGTTTGAAGCGATTGAGTTTTCTTATCAGAAATGTAACTCTGTCAGAAGTTATCAGCCAAAACCAAAATTGAATGTAGAACAAGTGCAAGTGGCGGCAAATTTATTGAACGAGGCAAAAAAACCTTTGATGATTGTCGGACAAGGAATTATGCTTTCCAATGCGGAAGAAGAACTATTGGATTTTGTTGAAAAAACGGGTATTCCGGTGGCTTCTACGCTTTTGGGATTAGGAGCTTTTCCAAGTCATCACCCTTTATTTGTTGGAATGGTAGGCATGCATGGCAATTATGCACCCAATGTAAAAACCAATGAGTGCGATGTGTTGCTTGCCGTGGGAATGCGTTTTGACGACCGTGTTACAGGTGATGTTTCCCGGTATGCAACACAA
>JAMIIA010000145.1:0-2537 GCA_035913795.1 Bacteroidales bacterium | reverse complement strand
GTAAGCCTCCGGGGAACTGCATCTAAGCAAAACTCCGGGGCGAGGGCTACTTTTGCCCGGGCAGGAGTTTGAACAGTTGGTCGGCCGGGTAGTTTGATATTACCGACAGTGTATTGGCGAGCCACTCAAAAGGTTCGATATTATTGATCTTGCAGGTAGCGAGCAAGGAATATACAATAGCTGCTTGCTGAGCTGCCTCATGTGATCCGGCGAACATATAATTCTTTCGGCCCAGCGCTACAGGTCTGATACTATTTTCAATAAGATTATTGTCTATGCTAAAGCGGCCTTCATCTATATACCTGATTAATCTTGGCCATAAGGTTAAGGTGTATGCGATGGCCTGCCCAATAGCGCTTTTAGGCAAAACGAGGTTTAGCTTTTTATTCAGCCAGGTTTCCATTTCTTTGAGTACTGGCAAAGATTTTCCCTGTCTTAAGGATTTTATATCATCAGATGACAAGTTCTGTTCACGGGCTTCACGCTCAATTTCATACAATTGATGAAACATAAGCAGGGCCTCTTTGGAAAGTTCAGGATCATTTTCTTTTGCATGTTCAAACTTGCGCCGGGCATGGGCCATGCAAGCCAGTTGAGTTATGTTGGCTCCATTTTTCAGGTTATTATATGCCGTATAACCATCGGTTTGCAGGTGTCCGGTAAAGTTTTTAAGCAATTCATCAGGGCCTTCACGGCTTCGTGTTTTTTGGTAATCAAACAACACTCGTTTAATTACCGGGTCGTAATATACCCAGTGATATCCTTTGTGGGTTGCTCCTGGTTTGTCGAGAGTTTGTACCGGGATGGGTGTTTCATCGGCCATCAGGTAATCGCTTGAGATTACCCTGTTTTTTAGTTCATTGTATAATGGCTCCAGTAATCTGCAACTTGCATTGAACCAGCCTCCAATTGTTGATTCGGGAATGGTGAGCTGTTGACGCTTAAACATTTTTACCTGACGGTAGAAAGGTAGATGGTCAACAAATTTACTTACCAGAATATGAGCCAATAAACCTGCTCCGGCATTGCCCTTAGGAATGGGCAGTGAAGGAAGGGCGGCAATCACTATATGGGTCTGCTCATCATTCTGAGATATTATATATTTTGGCCTGACAATCACACGAACAAATACGTTTGCCGGGGTAAGATCAAGGACTTCTGTTCTGCTTTCGCCTATTTTAATGGCTCCTTCGGGTAAATTTTCCGGCTCAATAACTTCAGTTTTGCGGGGCAAATGTGCTGGCAATTCAAGGCGAAGGGGGTGGTTTTTAGGCTCTGGTTTACTACGGATGTAAGTTATTTCCTCCTTAGGCTTCTCAATAATCTCAGATTCAGGAAGTTCAAATAGCGTGGGTTGGTTGGGGTTGGGAGCAATGAAACGTTCACTCTTGGCTCCAAAAATCAGACGTTTAAGTTCTCCTAGTTCGTGCTTAAGCAAAGAAACCTGGGCCTTGAAGTCTAATAGCTCCTGATATTCGGCCTTGCTTATTGAAATGGTTTCTGTGCTTTGCATGAATCAAAAATACACAGTAAAACCCTTGGTAAATAGCTATTTCACCTCTATTTATCAACAATATTTTGTTGCAAAAAACGTCTCCGTTTTTTTACATTTCTCATCGAAATACCAGTAATTAACATGGCAAGTTCACCATAGTCAAGGTTATTACTTTCTCCTGATTTTTCGCCAAGCGGTAGCTCGAAAGTACCCTTCTCCAGTCTTTTGTAAAAAAGAACAAATCCACCGGTTTCCCAGCGGAGCAGTTTGATCCGGTTGCGAGGCTTGTTGACGAATAGATATACATCCCCACTCATAGGATTTTGCTTTAAACGATTTGTTACAAGCCCGCATAACCCATCAAAACTCTTGCGCATGTCAGTTGGCTCCCGATAAAGATAATATCGGGCGGCTCCAAGGGAAAACATGAAGCCTAAATATGTATAAGTGATCGGAGAACACCTATCGGCGTTTGAACTGGCAACAACAATTCCACCCCGTTGGGGTATCTCAGACTGATGCCCTGAGTGGCAAATCAATTAAGTTGTATAAAATCGGTATCACCGTCAGTGTCTGGCTTTAACTTTTTTATCCAGTAGCGAAACTTTACAAGTGTAAGGTTATTTTGCGCTGCAAATTTGGCCTGGCTTAGCCCACTCTCTTTCCACTGGTTTATCAGTGCATGCATCGATGCACTCTTTTCGATTTGTGTCATGCTTTTTTTGACGCAAAGTTAAGTGGCAAGATGCTGGCAGGAAATATGCTCATGCCCGGAGGCTTACGTAACTCAGGCTAATTCATCATTTGGGACAATAAATGCATTAGGGAACAAACCATGTTCGCCTGCTTATATAGTTCAGGTTTCACCCAATACACCCGATCATGAAATGGTAGAACTCAATTACACTATATTGGCTTCTAATGGTACTGTTTTTAATGACAAGTATAGTGTTGAAATACATGCTCCCCTCCCCAGGCTGACCGTTACAACTGTAACTACAACCATAAACAACGATAATATCATCGATCCCGGTGACCACGT
>JAMIIA010000144.1:0-22207 GCA_035913795.1 Bacteroidales bacterium | reverse complement strand
GGGTGAATTAGGTGACAAAGTCAACACAATAATGGCAGGAACAGCTTTTAATCTGAAAAAAATGCTCAATAGAATAAAAGCAGACCTAAAAAATATTTTATGCCAATTTTTTGAAACAATTTTTCAAACAACTTTTGACATTATTTCGATCTCAAATTATCCTTTTGCGCAAAAAGTGACTTTTTAAGGGAGGACTAAATAACGAATAAGTAGCGATGGCTCTTGGTCCATAATAAGAGGTTTGGTAATTGTAATAATCACTTTTTCTAAAAATATAAGTGAAGCCAGGGCCTATAAGAAAGCGGGGAGAAGCTCTGTACATAGCTACTGGCGACAATTCGATATAAGTCTCGCTACTTGCCGACAACCAGAAATTGCCACCAAAAGACCAGCGTTGCAATTTTTCTTTACGCTGTTGCTTTTGCTGGTCTTTGGTTTCGGTTTCGGTGGGTCCATAAAAGCCATCGTCTTGCGCATTGACGGAAGCGAAAAGAAAACAAAGGCTTGTTGCAATTGCAAGCCGCACAAGTTTTAAGGATATAGTTTGGAAAGGATTTCTCATAAATACAAGAATATAGTTTTATTTAGCAAAAACATCTTGGCTGTCTATCTTGTTTCATACATTTAATGCCACGAAAGCAAAGATAGATATTTAACCTAATTTATTATGAATGCACTTATTACCGGAGCAAGTAAGGGAATAGGATTTGAAGTAGCGCTGGCACTTTCACAATCGAACCCGGAAAATCTTCTGCTGATTTCGCGCAGCAAAGATGGACTTGAAAAGCTCAAAGAGCAAATCTACAAGATATCACCACTTACCAATGTTATTTTGATTCCGTCTGATTTAAAGATGTTGGTGCAAGATACGGCATGGCTTGCAAAGCTTTCTTTTGGCCACCTGGATGTTTTAGTCAATAACGCCGGAACCCTTGTTAACAGTCCATTCGAAGAAACTGATCTGAATACTGCCAAAGAAATTTTTGAAGTGAATTTTCACGCTCCTGCTCAATTGGTTCGGCTTATGTTGCCATGGTTAAAAAACAGCCTAAGTGCCCATGTGGTGAATATTGGCAGCATGGGAGGCTTTCAGGGCAGCAGTAAATATCGCGGATTAAGTTATTATAGCGCTTCAAAAGCTGCACTTGCAGCCCTTACCGAATGCCTGGCAGTTGAGTTTTCCGATACAAGCATTAAGTCGAACTGTCTGGCATTGGGAGCCGTGCAAACCGAAATGCTTTCCAAGGCTTTTCCGGGTTTTCGTGCACCAATGGACGCTAAAAAAATGGGTGAGTTTATTGCACAATTTGCACGGCAGGGTCACCAGGTATTTAACGGGCAGGTTTTGCCAGTGCGTTTGTCTAATCCCTAACGCAATTTATTTAAATGCCTTCTGTTTGCCTTGCTTAAAAGAATGTATTGCTGATTTAGCTGCCAACAATTTCAAAAAAACTTACTGTGAGATAAAATTGCAGATAAGATTCTACTCGCTTTTTACCATGTTGCTTTCGTCGTATTCTTTTGCTTGAATTTCTCCTTTAATAACCAGCAAGCCGTTCCATGCCAGGGCATGCATTTCGTCTTCGCCAGGGTAAATAATTACGGGTGCAATGAAGGTAACCATCGATTTAATGTATTCTACCACCATGGTATTGTGTGAAACCCCTCCGGTAAGAATGATTGCATCAATATGGCCTTTTAATACTGCCGAGAGCGAACCTATTTCTTTGCCAATCTGGTAGGCCATTGCATCTTGAATCTTTCGTGCATTTTCGTTTCCATCCTGAACCATGAGTTCTACTTCGTAGGCACTGTTTGTGCCCAGGTAAGCCATCAGGCCCCCTTTGCCGGTAATCATTTTTTTAATTTCGTCAAGGGTAATTCCCTCTTTGAAGCATAATTTGGCCAAAGCTCCTGCGGGCAGGGTACCTGAACGCTCGGGCGAAAATGGACCTTCGCCATCGAGTGCCTGATTGACATCGATTACACGACCCAGATGGTGTGCTCCTACCGAAATGCCACCTCCCATGTGGGCAATGATCAGATTAAGCTCTTCGTATTTACGGTTAATAAGTCGGGCATAAGCACGGCCAATGGCTTTTTGGTTCAGCGCATGAAAAATAGAATAGCGTTTAAATTCGGGGTGACCTGTATAGCGAGCAACATCTTCCAATTCGTCCACTACCACAGGATCGGCAATATAGGCTGCGCATCCGGGTATTTGCCTGGCCAGGTCGTCGGCTATTAGTCCGCCCAGGTTACTGGCATGTTCGCCCAAAACTCCCTTTTTAAGGTCTTTTTTCATTTGCTCGTTAATGCGGTAAACACCCGATTTGATGGGACGGATTAACCCACCACGGGCTACTATGGCTATTATTTTGCTAATATCGATGTGCGAGTCTTTTAGTTCCCGTAAAATATGGTCTTTCCGAAATTCATACTGATCGACAATTTTATTGAATTTAGCCAATTCTTCGGCGGGGTGCGAAATCGACTTCAGAAAAGCGGGCCGCGAATTATGAAAAATAGCTATTTTGGTAGAAGTAGAACCCGGATTAATGGCGAGTATTTTTATGTCCATTTTATTTTCTATTTTGAAGTGAGTACAGCCAATGCTATAGATAAGAACTTGGTTTCTTCGCTATCGGCTCTCGAAGTTAATACAATAGGCGATTTGCTGCCAACAATTATTGCCGCAGCGCGTGCATTACCCAAAAAAGAAAGAGCCTTATAAAGAATGTTGCCACTGTTTAAATCAGGGGCGAGGAGCAGGTCGGCATCGCCCGCAACAGGACTAAATATTTCTTTGTGCTCGGCGGCTTCTTTCGAGATGGCATTGTCTAAGGCCATTGGGCCATCGGCAAGGCAGCTGCCCAACTGGTTGCGCTCGGCCATGGTTTTAAGAATGGCAGCTTCGGTGGTTGCTGGCATCTTTGGATTCACTTTTTCAACAGCAGCAAGAATGGCTACTTTTGGCTGCTCATAACCAAGTGCATGAAAAGCAGCAATGGCATTTTCGAGTATGGCAGCCTTTTCTTCGAGGGTTGGAGCTATGTTCATGGCTGCATCTGTAAGCCCCAGTATTTTATGGTAGTATGGCGATTCGAAAAGTGCCAGATGACTCAATAATTTCCCCGACAACAATCCATATTCTTTAGAAACCACATGTTTTAGAAGTGTGCCGGTGGGCACCAGTCCCTTCATTAATAAGTCGGCTTTGCCTTCAGCAGCCATCTTCACAGCCAGCATACAGGCCTCATTGTCGGTGGTGGCATGCACAATATCTTTGTCTGCAATTTCGATTCCGGTTTGAGAGACAATTTCTTTTATTTTTTCCTTGTTCCCAATAAAAATGGGATGTATAAGCCCTGTTTCTCTGGCTTTGGCAATGGCATTCAATACATATTTATCTTCGGCGGCAGCTACAGCAAGTGTTTTTGTTTTGCGTTGCAAGGCAGCTTCTACCAACTGATCGAGGTTTTTAATTATTGTTTGCATCTTAACTTATTGTACTTAGGCAGATTTGCATTCTTGATAAATAGACTGTTCAATATTTAAAAATACAACCTTTCGGAAGATAGCAGGATGATTTGCATCATTTTGAAGGAAAAAAGCTTAGGCATTTTGGATGGATAAATAAAAACCCGCAACTCCAAAGGGCAGCATATTGGTCTGCTCCATGGTGTTGCGGGTTATCTCAGTGAGATTGTATATTAGGTCGAACTAATCCTGAAAGCGATGCGTATCGCGTTTTTTAAGTTTTATATCCCACTGCTGGCAGCGAAATAAAAAAATATTTTCGCTTCAAAACTTCGTCCGCTTTCGTAAAGGGGATTTAAATTACAGATAGATGTAAAAGGCCTATTTTAGTTTTTTAATTATTTGTAAAGTGTCTTGCGCGATCACCAATTCCTCGTTGGTTGGTACAACCATAACTTTAATTTTAGAATCGGCAGGTGATATTACTTTTTCTTTACCTCTTAGTTTATCGTTAAGGGACGGATCAATTTGAATACCCATAAAATCAAGGTCGGAACATACTTCAAAACGGGTTTCAGGACCATTTTCGCCAATTCCGCCGGCAAAAATTAGAATATCGAGGCCACCCAGTGCTGCAGCATAAGCCCCAATGTATTTTTTAATGCGATAATGGTACATTTTTAAAGCAAGTTGTGCTCTTTTGTTGTCTTGTTTCCAGGCAGCATCTTCAATATCACGCATGTCGGAAGATACACCAGAAACCCCAAGCATTCCGCTTTGCTTGTTAAATACGGTATTAAGCGCGCTCAATGCAAGCTCTTCTTTGTCCATAATATAGCTTACTACCCCAATATCAAGGTCGCCGGAGCGGGTGCCCATGATTAAGCCTTCGATGGGGGTAAAACCCATGCTTGTATCGAGCGATTTCCCGCCTTCGATGGCGCACATCGAAGCTCCATTGCCAAGGTGACAAGTAATAATTTTTTGTGTAGTAATATCGACTCCCAGTATTTCGCAAGCCCTTTTAGCAATATAGGAATGGCTGGTTCCATGGAAACCATACCGGCGAATTTTGTATTTATTGTATAGCGAATAGGGAATGGCATACATGTAGCTATGTTCCGGCATAGTCTGATGAAAAGCTGTATCGAAAACAGCTACCTGTTTAATGTTTGGAATAAGGCTCATCATCGCCATAATACCTTTCAGGTTAGCAGGGTTATGCAATGGAGCCAGTTCGCAGCATTTTTCTATTTGCTCCAGGGCATAATCGTCGATAAAGGCGCTGCCTTTGAAATTTTCTCCACCGTGGGCCACACGGTGTCCTACAGCATCAATTTCGTCAAGCGATTTAAGCATTCCATGCTTTTTGCTCGTTAAAATGCCCAGTATGTATTCAATGCCTGTCTGGTGATCGAGAATTTCTCCTTCAAAGCGGACCTTTTCTCCATTTTCTTTTTCAAGTTTTACAAAAGAACCCTTTAAACCAACCTTTTCGGCTACGCCACTGGCAAGACATTTTTCGCTACTCATATCGAACAGCTGATATTTTATTGATGAACTTCCACAGTTCAGAACAAGAATCTTCATTATGTTAATGCTTTAAATGTTAGGACCAATTTTTTTCCCGTTTTCGTCGTATTTATAAAACCCCTGGCCCGAAACACGACCAAGTTGATGGGCTCTTACTAATTTTTTTATAATGGGTGAGGCCATGTATTTTTTATCGCCAAACTCGTGGTAAAGGTTTTCCATCCAACGAATTACTTTGTCGAGCCCATTTTTATCGGCCAATTCGAATGGCCCAAGACTTTGCCCTAAGCCAATGCGCATGGTTTTGTCAATATCTTCCATTGATCCAACACCTTCCATAAGCACTTCGCAAGCCTCGTTCAGCTGGGCTACAAAAATCCGAACACTGATTAAGCCAGGAGATTCTTCGCAAAGAATAGGTTCTTTGCCTAACATTTTAGCAAATTTCACCACCTTATCGAATACCACATCCGAAGTATAAAGTCCTCTTACAACCTCTATCATCTTTGCTTTGGGTGCACTTGTAAGAAAGTGAAGGCTTACGCATCGGTCCTTATAATCGAGGTCGGATGATAACTCGGTGATTACAATGGTAGTTGAGTTTGTAGCAATGATGCACTCGGGTGACACATATTTTTCGATGTTCTTAAAAACTTCTTTGCGGCTCGAAACTCTTCTCTCTCTCGTTTTCGAACGTATCGATTCAATTACAAGGTCGCAACCTTTCAGGTTTTCGAATCCGATATAACCGTTAATGCGCGAAAGGATAGCTCTTTTCTCGCTTGCCGTCATACCCCAATGATCAATCATGATATCGAGTTCGCGTTCAATCTTGCACTTGGCATAAATGATTTTTTCTTCCGAGAGCTCAATAAAAACTACTTCCAGTTCCTTTTGGCTAATCATCAGGGCAATGTTTTGCCCTACTGTGCCGCAACCCACAATACCAACTTTGGAAAACAGTTGCTTGGTTCTGTTTTTCGAACTTAATCCATACTCCTCTATGGCCTCAATAATTACTTCTGACATTTTTATCTTTTTCTTTTTACTGTTATTTCTTACTTATTGCCTGCAGCCTGATTGGCGGTAATTGCAACCAGGTTTACAATATCACTTACAGAGCAACCTCTCGATAAATCGTTAATTGGAGCGGCCATTCCTTGCAACACAGGACCTACTGCTTCTGCGTCAGCGAGTCGTTGAACAAGTTTATAGGCAATATTTCCGGCTTCGAGGGTTGGAAACACCAACACATTGGCTTTTCCGGCAATTTCGCTGCCTGGTGCTTTTTTCTGCCCAATAGCTTCTACTATGGCAGCATCGGCTTGCAGTTCGCCATCAATCTTCATGCTGGGGTCGAGCTTACGTGCTATTTCAGTGGCCTCGCGCACTTTATCTACCATCTCATGATTTGCACTCCCTTTGGTAGAGAAGCTTAGCATAGCGATGCGTGGCTCGAAGCCTGCAATAGCTCTGGTAGTTTTTCCAGTACTAATGGCAATTTCTGCCAGTTCTTTAGCGGTAGGGTTCGGATGCACTGCACAATCGGCAAATACCATCAGACCGTTTTCGCCATACTCTTTGTTTTTCAGAAACATCAGAAATGCTCCTGATACCACACTGATTCCCGGCATGGTTTTTACATACTGAAAAGCGGGTCGAAGTACATCGCCAGTAGCATTGTCTGCACCAGCCACTTCGCCATCGGCATCTTTGCTTTTTATCATAATGGTAGCCAGGTACAAAGGATCTTTTAAAAGTGCATAAGCCTGGTCTTTGGTGAGTCCTTTGCTCTTTCTAAGTTCTACCATCAAATTGGCATAGATATCGTTCTTTGGGTTGTTGTTAGGATCGACAATAGTAGCTTTGGCAATATTCTTAAGGCCCAATGAACTAGCTTTCTTGAGTAATTCAGCTTCATTGCCAATTAATATAATAGAGGCAAATCCTTCCTCAATAACCTGGTCTGCCGCACGCAGTGTTCTTTCTTCGAAACTCTCCGGAAGCACAATTCGTTGCAGGTTTTTTCTTGCATTCAGTTTGATTTGATCTAGTAAATTCATTGTATTTCAGTTTTTTAGCCTTTTTTAACGGAGGTTTGTAAAAATAGTCAAAAAAGGTTTCTGTTCTTTCGCAGAAATTAATGATAATGATCATTTTTATCATGCCGTAACTAGGGTAAATTGTTTTATATCAAATATTTAGCTTGTTATTATACATGTCCCTCATTATCAATACATCATACTATTTATATTGAGTTTAAATAATAAATATTTTCAGGTATGGACTATCAAACTATTTTTGAGCAACTTTGGCAAGATTATCGTACAGTGAACCCTAGTGTAGATCGAATTCATCAATTGCTTGAAGCGCAGGGTAATCAAGTACTAAACGACCATATCGCGTTTCGTACTTGTAATCTTTCTGGGATAGACATAGAGGTGTTGGCTAAGCCTTTTCTTGAAGTTGGATATAGAGCTATGGGCAATTACTTTTTCGAAGAAAAGAGGCTTAAGGCCATACATTACGAGCATGAAAGTGATGCCAAGGCGCCCAAAGTTTTTATAAGCGAACTGATTACTGAAGATTTTAGTCCTCTTGTGCGCGAAACAGCTCTCTGGATAGCAAAACAGGTGCGCAAATTGAGGTTAGATGCGAAAGATTTGCTTTTTTCCATGCGTTGCTGGAGCCCTATAAATTATGCCAGTTATGAGGCTTTGCGAAAAGAATCGGAGTATGCGGCATGGTTTTATGTGTATGGTTTCAGAGCCAATCATTTTACTGTTGCGGTAAATCACCTTCAATCAATTTCATCGCTCGAAGAAATGAATGAATTTGTAAAAAGTAATGGATTCAGCCTAAATGTTTCCGGTGGTGAGATTAAAGGCACCAGGGAGGAATTACTCAAGCAATCAAGTACCCTAGCCGATAACCTGAGAATCGATTTTGAAGATGGCAGTCACGAAATACCTTGCTGTTATTACGAGTTTGCCGAAAGGTTTGCAGATGCCAATGGAAAATTGTTTAATGGTTTTATTGCCAAATCGGCCGATAAAATCTTCGAAAGCACCAATAAAAAGTAAAGAGCTCTCTACGGCAAATCAATTTTTTGCCAAATAATTTCTTTTATTAATTTTACTATTAGGTTGTCATGACAAATAGACATATATAGATATATAATTATATTGTATATTTGTTGCTCAAAATCGTTTATCAATGGCACTTATTGAAATTAATGCCCGTTACAGCACCCTGGCTACCGAGAACTGTTGTTTATCGTGTGGAGGCGCTTTTGATTACTCAAAACCCCAACCAGGAGAAACCTGTCTTGACCTTGGTAGCGGAAGGGGAAAGGATGTAATCAGGATGTCGGAAGAGGTTGGAAAAGAAGGTTTTGTTTACGGACTGGATATTTCTGAGGGTATGTTAAAAACAGCCGAGGCTTCAGCGCGGAAGCTAGGAGTAGAGAATGTGCAGTTTATTAAATCGGAACTAGAACATATTCCGCTTGAAGAAAATACTGTTGACCTGGTCATTTCTAATTGCACCATTAACCATGCTGCCAACAAGCAGAAAGTTTGGAATGAGATTTATCGGGTTCTTAATTACAAAGGCAGATTTGTAGTGAGTGACATTTACTCGATTCAACCTGTTCCAGAGCAATATAAAAACGATCCGGAGGCTATCGCCGAATGTTGGGCTGGTTCAGTAACCCGTCAGGAATATATCGACCAACTTGCCGAGGCAGGCTTTAAGAAGATTGAGATTTTAGAAGAAAGTGCACCCTATAAAAAAGGCGAGATTTCGGTGTGTAGTTTTACTATAAAAGGGTTTAAAAGAAATAACTGTTGTAATTAAGAATGAATATTATGAAAACACTTGTAAACAAGAAAGTAGCCAACAAACAGCAAGTTGCTCAATGTTGTGCCAAGCAATCTAAAATTGTTGCTGGCTGTCACGATTAAAGAATGTGGGCATTGTCCCACCTTCTTTTTGCATCTTTCATTCTGCTCATTTCTATGCTTGGTAATGCCATTTTCCGCTTGCCAAAAGTATTTATTTCCCCTAGAATTTCTTTTTTACAAAGATCAAATCATGTTGTTTCTGGCCACAGAGATTTGTTGTTTGCCTTTTCAATGCAAACCTCTGCCCGCATAATTTACTTAATTACCGATGAAGCATTCGAGGTTTAATATTAGCTCAGCTATAAAAGATTCTGATAAGTATTTTGTGGTTAATTTATTATCTCAAAACGCCGATATTCTATCGGAAGAAGAATATAAATTATTGAATTCTGAAGTAGGATTGCAAAATCAGGAGTTTATAAGGGCTGGTTATGTGGTTAATGAACTGGATGAAGAGAAAATGTTCAGAAGCAAATACCTCGATTTCATTGAAACACGCAGTACCGACGAGGTTCAATTGTTCTATGTCCCAGGCTATTCCTGCAATTTCTCCTGTTCTTATTGTTACCAGGATGAATATATCAATGCACACACCAATCTGTCGAACGAGGTTTTAGGTGCTTTTTTTGCCTTTGTAAAAATTCAGTTTTCTGGACGGAAAAAATACATTACCATTTTTGGCGGAGAACCACTTTTACCCTCTGAACAACACAAAAAGCACTTTACCAGAATACTGAAAGGCGCCACCGAGGCGGGTTTGGATGTGGCAATCGTTACAAATGGTTATCATCTGACCGAGTATATTCCTCTTCTGAAGGAGGCACGTATTCGCGAAATTCAGGTAACACTCGATGGTACAGAAAGTTTACACGACAAGCGTCGGAAGCATAAGAGTGGAAAGTCGACATTTAACAAAATTGTGGCAGGTATTGATGCGTGCTTGCAAGAAAAATTGCCGGTAAATCTACGCATGGTACTCGACAAAGAGAATATCAGCAATTTACCTGAGTTTGCCCGTTTTGCAATTGATAAAGGCTGGACACAATCGGCTTATTTTAAAACCCAACTTGGACGTAATTACGAACTTCACCATTGCCAAAGTCAGGCTTCGCGGCTATTTAGTCGGCTTGAGATGTATGAATCCATTTATGAAATGCATAAAAAGCATCCTCATATAGCCGATTTTCATAAACCAGCCTATTCTGTATCAAAATTTCTCTTTCAGGAAGGCGTTCTTCCGGATCCTTTATTCGATTCTTGCCCCGGAACCAAAACAGAATGGGCTTTTGACTATACGGGTAAAATATACTCCTGTACCGCCACAGTGGGTAAGCCAGGAGAGGAGTTGGGCACTTTTTTTCCGAATGTGATGCTTCATGAGAAAGAGATAGCTGTATGGTCGGATCGTGATGTGCTTTCGGTTGAAAAATGTCGTACTTGCGCTCTGCAATTGGCATGCGGTGGTGGATGTGCTGCTGTGGCAAAAAACAATCTGGGTTCTGTAAATATGCACGATTGCAGGCCTGTACGTGAACTACTTGAGCTTGGTATTGCGCATTATTTTTCGCAATAGCTTCTGAGATATTTAAGAGATTCGCTCAATTTTTTTTTAAACTTTCTTATTCATACTTAATCCAATATATGTATATTATCTATATATGCATATATGTATGTAAATGTGTCAGTATTTCTCAGTTTGGCATATTCCGTGTTAAAGTATTGGGAAAATAGTATACTCCAAAAAAAAGAACACAATGAAAGAAATATCCGTAGCTGATTTTGAAAAAGTAGTGCTGCAAGGCGGCAAGGTAGTAGTCGATTTTTATTCTGACGAGTGTCCACCTTGCGAGGCCCTAGCGCCAAAGTTTGAGAGCGTAGCCGAATTGTTTAAAAATGACGCCGGTTTTGTAAAAATTTTCAGGCAAAAAAACAGAGAACTAGCGGATAAATTAGGAGTGAAAGGATCTCCGACAGTATTGTTTTTCGAAAATGGTAAAGAAGTTGGAATAAGGCTTTCTGGAGGGATAAAACGACATGAGCTCTACGAAGGTATGAAGTTTCTGGTGGGCAAGGAGAAGGTAGATAAAATAAAATCATCGATTAAACCGCAGATAAGCGAATACGATGTGGCTATTCTTGGGGGTGGACCAGGCGGGCTAACTGCTGGTTTGTATTTGTGCCAGGCCCGAATTAATGCAGTATTGATTGATGTAGGGTTGCCTGGTGGTGCTGTTTCAACTACACACCAGGTATCGAATTATCCCGGCTTTATCGATCCTCAACCTGGCTATATGCTATCGCACTTTATGAGCGAACAAACCAAGCAATGTGGTACTTCTTACAAGGTGGCTGTGGATGTTACAAGAGTAGATCTGGTAAACAAAGAAATTATCATTGATGAGTATGAAACCATCAAGGCGAAAAAGATAATTATTGCTACCGGAACAACGCCTAACCTGCTCAATGTGCCAGGTGAACAAGAATTAAAAGGAAATGGAATATCGTATTGTGCTACTTGCGATGCGAAATATTTTGTCGACAAGCATGCGGTTGTTATTGGCGGCGGTAATTCTGCCATCGAGGAATCTGATTTTATCTCGAAGTTTGCAAGTAAAATTACTATCGTTCATCAGTTCGATAAACTTCAGGCTTATAAGCAAGCTCAGGAAAAGGCTTTTGCCAATGAAAAAATTGATTTTATGCTGGAGCACGAGCCACGCGGCTTTAGAAGAATTGGAGATAAAATAATTGTAGAAGTAGAAGATCTGAAAACAAAAACTCGCAAAGAAATTGAATCGGATGGTGTTTTTATTTTTATTGGATGGAAAGCCAACACGGCGATGCTTTCGGACAAATTAGAACTTGACGATTGGGGTTTCATTAAAACTAACGAAGATAAACTAACCAGTATCGAAGGTGTTTATGCGGTAGGAGATGTGAGTAGTAAAAAATACAGACAAATTACCACAGCTATAGCCGATGGAACCATCGCCGCCATTTCGGTTACACGCGAGCTCGACAGTCACTAATCAATTCATTCGTAACTAATAAAAAAACCTTCGTCATCGACGAAGGTTTTTTTTATTGCCTATCAGTGTATAGGAGCAAGTGCTAATCCCAAACATATTTCCAGTTTCCGTCTGGCAATTTTTTCCATATAGTATGGTAAACTCCTTGCCAGGATTTTACATTTCCGGTTGAGTCGCGAAAATGCCATTGATAGTGTCCATAGGAATATGCCAGAGAACCATCGTCCGAAACCTCTATGAAATCAGGGTTCCATTCTGCAGTGGCATTTTCGAAAATTGGTTGAGAATAATAATTTCTTATCGACTCCTTGCCTTTTATTATTGAATCGTTTCCGCGAAGAATTACGGCATTGTCGGTGGCATAATTATAAAATGCTTCTGCAGCGCCTTTGGTTTGCAGCTCAAGCATAAAATTATTTTCAGCCTCTCGAATTTCAGCCTTGAGTGCTTCCGGGCTTTTTTGCTGGCAGGCTGAAAATATCCCTTGTATCAGTAGAATGATTATTAAATAGCCTGGCTTCATAAAGCAAGAGATTATAGTATTAATTCTTTGACAATAAATTCTTTTCGAGAAAAATCTCCATCGTGCGATAAAATGCGAAGCGATTCTCTTCGTTTTTAAAACCATGCCCTTCGTTTTCGATTAAAAGATATTCAACTTCCTTGCCTTTCGCCCTAAGTGCATTTACCATCTGATCCGACTCTGCCTTGTTTACCCTTGGGTCGTTTGAACCTTGTGCTATTAAAACAGGGGCGCGGATATTGTCGGTATGAAGGGCAGGAGATATTTTGGCCAATAAAAGGCTGTCTTTTTCGGGGTCTCCAACCATTTCGTAGAACATTTCTTTTAGAGGTTGCCAATAGGGTGGCAAGGATTGCATAAAAGTGAATAGGTTCGATGGGCCAACATTTGCAATGCCACATGCATACAGATCAGGAGTAAAGGTCAAACCAGCCAGGGCAGCATAGCCTCCCCAACTTGAACCATAGATAGCTATCCGATCCTGATCGGCAACTCCTTTATCAATGAGCCATTTGGCTCCATCGGTAAGGTCATTTTGCATGGCAAGACCCCACTGTTTTACCGATTTGAGCCAGAATTCTTTTCCATATCCTGTTGAGCCTCGGTAATTGACTTGCAACACAGCATAGCCGCGATTTGCAAGAAATTGCACCTCGGGGTTAAATCCCCAGAAATCGCGGATCCATGGTCCACCATGTGGATGAATGATTAACGGGAGATTTTTAGCCTTTACGCCAACTGGAAGTGTAAGGTAGCCATTCAATGTCAGTCCATCGCGACTTAAAAAACTCACAGGTTTAGTGGTGGCGAGATGTGCTTCTTCTAACCAGCTGCTTGTATTTGCAATTAAAGTAAGCGTTTCGTCTTGCGTTCGGTACAAATAGTAAATACCCTTTGCGCGGTCGTTGTAAGCTTTTACTATATATATGGTTTCTTCTGTATTAGTAGACTCAATGCGAATGTTATAGGCTTTCAGTTTATTCTGAATTAGCCTGTAGTGGTGTTCCGTTGTTTCGTCGAAAAAGTGTTCGTGTTGCTTTGCAATATGAAATTCTGCGGAGGTGAGTACCTTGCGATTGCGGCTAAATTGAAGATTGGTAACATCGACCTGTTCATTCTTAAAAAGTACCGATGTTTCAGTTTTCGATTTCGGATCGAACACAACTACTTCCAGCTTATCGCGACCGATATTTGAGAGGGCAAAAAAACCACGGTTGTCAAACGTGAAAAATTGAGGTAAAAAGCTATCGCGCCAGGTTGTGGTGAGTATTGGCAAAAAGGGTTTGTTCTCTGAATCGCGGTAAAGAATAACCTGATTAACACCTCCAACAAGGGCTACAGCCAGCCTTAAATTACCCTCATGATCGACGAACCAGTCAATAATATTCCCGGGATTTTTGGCAAGTAGTTTAATTTCACCTGTCTCGACATTTAACCGGTAAGGGTCAAACACTGTCGAATCGCGTAAGTTTAATCCAATAATAACTTCCTGTGGTTTGCAAGGTAGGTCATTAATAAGGGTAAGATTTCCTCCATTAAAACAGGTAAGGCATTTCGAGTCGGAGCCATCCATGTTTACCGAATAAAGCTTAAATTCTTCGTTGCCTTTTTCATCTTTCACAAAAATAAGTCGCGTGTCGTTGGCCCAAAAATAGATGCTTAGGTCGCGGGTGGTTTCGAATGTGATTTGGGTTATTTTGTTTGTCTCAATCTCCTGAACATGCAAGTTCATGCGGTTATTCCAAGGTGCCAGATAAGAAATATAACGACCGTTTGGAGAAATCTTGATGGCAATTTTTTCAGGATTACGAAAAAAATCTTCTAAAGGAATTTGCGGTGGCTTTTGATCGATATGAGAACAATTATCGCAAACAAGAATTGTTAATAACAGAAGTACCAAAGTATTAATCCGCATCTTTCATTACTTTTGAGAGAACTTTAAATCGAATCTGTTTGGTTTGTATTAGAAAGAAACAGATCGAACTATATCCAGTTTGTGTGCGATTTTACAATGAATAAAGATACGTTAAATAGCTTTTCGAAAAGAGTAAAAGGTGAGTTTTATACCGATCAGCTGCACCGTTTAATATATGCCACCGATGCTTCGGCCTACCGCGAGATTCCTATAGCCATTGTTGTAGCAAAGGATGTAGACGATGTGAGAGAAGCAATCTCTTTTGCCCGCGAAAATAAACTAAGCATAATTCCCCGGGCAGCTGGCACCTCCCTTGCCGGACAGGTGGTAGGAAAAGGTTTGGTAGTGGATTGTTCGAAATACATGAATCGAATTCTGGAACTCAATGTAGAGGAACATTGGGTTCGGATCCAGCCTGGTGTTGTGCTGGATGAATTAAACATTTATCTGAAGAAATCCGGTTTGTTTTTTGGGCCAGAAACTTCTACCTCTAACAGGTGTATGGTAGGCGGAATGGTAGGAAACAACTCTTGCGGGGCGCACTCCATTGTATACGGCAGCACCCGCGACCATACCCTCGAAATTAAGGGTTTTTTAAGCGATGGCTCCGAAGTTGTTTTCAATTCATTAAGCCGCGAAGAGTTTGCGCGAAAAACACAGATCAATGGATTAGAAGGAGAAGTGTACCGGCAGATCGAGAAAATGCTGACTCCTTCTAAGGTGAGGCAGCGCATTGAAGATGAATTTCCTGACAAGGAAATAAAGAGACGCAATACCGGTTATGCCATCGACCTGCTCAGCCGCATGAAGCCTTTCGAAGATTCAGGGCCTGATTTCAATTTCTGTTCGCTTTTATGTGGGTCTGAGGGCACCTTGCTCTTTATTACAGAAGTAAAATTGAACCTTGTTCCCCTTCCACCTGCCCATGCCGGCTTGTTGGTAGTGCATCATACAAGCATCGAAGAAGCACTTAAAGCAAATCTGGTTGCCTTAGCTCACAAACCTGTGGCCATTGAATTGATTGATAAATTTTTGCTTGATTGCACGCGCAACAGCGCAGAACACAGCAAGAATAGATTTTTTTTAAAGGGCGATCCGGAAGCTTTGCTATGCATTGAAATTGTAGCAGATACAGAGCAAGCCATCGTAGAAAAATCCGAAGCCTTAATTGCGTCTTTTAAGCAAGAAGCTTATGGATTTCATTTCCCACTTTTATTCGGAAACGATATTTCAAGAGCGTGGGCCTTGCGAAAAGCCGGATTAGGGTTGCTCTCGAATATACCCGGCGATGCCAAACCTCAGCCGGTGATAGAAGATACAGCTGTGAATCCGCGGAACCTGCCCGAATACATTGCAGAGTTTAATGAAGTATTGGCGCAGCATAATTTAACGTGTGTATACTATGCCCATATTGCTACAGGCGAGTTGCATCTTCGTCCGGTGCTGAACCTGAAAGACCCGGAGGGAGTGAGGCTTTTTAGATTGGTTGCCACAGAAATTGCCCGACTGGTAAAAAAATACCGGGGATCTTTGAGTGGCGAACATGGCGATGGCCGACTTCGGGGCGAGTTTATACCTTTTATGATAGGCCAGGAAAACTACCAACTTTTATTGGACATCAAACAAACCTGGGACCCTGAGGGTATTTTTAATCCGGGTAAAATTACCCATACACCCCCGATGGATTCCTCCTTGCGCTTTGTGCCGGGTCAGGATACTCCAGAGTTTAAAACCATTCTCGATTTTTCCGATACTTTAGGTTTAGTTCGCATGGCCGAGAAATGCAATGGCTCGGCCGATTGCCGCAAATCTGCCCTGATAGGTGGAACCATGTGTCCCAGTTACCAGGCTACTTCTGACGAGAATAAAACTACACGGGCACGTGCCAATATGTTGCGCGAGGCTTTAAACAATCATGAAAGTATTAACCGATTCGACAACAAAGAGTTATACGAAGTATTGGATATGTGCCTGTCGTGCAAAGCCTGCAAAACAGAGTGTCCATCGGGAGTTGATATGTCCAAATTGAAAGCTGAGTTTCTTTATCAATATTATCAATCGAACCGGCGCCCCTTGCGAATGTTCCTGGTTGCTTCCTTCAGTTCTAGCCAGAAATTAGCCTCGTATGTTCCTGGAATATATAACTATTTGATAAGTAACGCTATATCGAGTAGTGTGATTAAAAAAGCAATTGGGTTTGCAGATAAGCGCAGCTTGCCAAAAGTCAAACGCTTAACCTGGTCGCGATGGTTAAGCAAAAACCTGGACACTTTAAACAGGGCCAATGCAAATTCAACTACTGAAGTGGCATTATTTATTGATGAATTTACCAATTATAACGAGGCTTCTATTGGCATTAAAGCTACACAACTCTTATCGAAACTCGGATACAGGTTAATCTATCTAAAACATTGGGAGAGTGGTCGGGCAAAGATTTCGAAAGGATTTTTAAAGTCGGCGCGCAGCCTTGCACGTAAAAATGTAAGCCTTTTCTTCGAAGAATTACCAAATCATGTGCCCCTGGTGGGCATCGAACCTTCGGCCATTTTAAGTTTCAAAGACGAGTACCCTGATTTGCTGCGGGGTGAGCAAAAATTAAAGGCAATTGAGTTGGCAAAAAGAACTTTTACAATAGAAGAATTTCTTGCCAATGAATTTGTAGCCGGTAGGGTTGATGCAAACTTATTCGCACTCCATGAGAAGAAAATATTCTATCATGGACATTGTCAGCAAAAGGCAATGATTGGCACCCAGGCTGCGAAACAGATACTTACGATTCCGAAAAACTATCAGGTGGAAGAAATTAAATCGGGTTGTTGTGGAATGGCGGGCTCTTTTGGTTACGAAAAAGAGCATTATGATTTATCGATGAAAATCGGCGAGCTGATACTCTTTCCAAAAGTACGTACCTTATTGAAGGATGAAGTAATGGTAGCATCAGGAACTTCATGCCGGCATCATGTGAAAGAAGGCACTGGAAAAGAAGTTTATCACCCAGTTGAATTGTTGTGGGATGCTTTAAAAGAGAATCAGGCTTAAATAGCTCTTTATTTAACATAATATACTCGCATATTATAACGATATCGTTCTGCCTAATTTATGTAGGTAGGGACTTGGCTTGTATAGCATGGATGATTTTTTTCCGGAAGCGCGAATGCGTTCAGAATATTAAACTTAGTGAAAAAAAACAGAATACAATCAAACCGACTTTTCCAATACTCTGGCTAATAGTTTAGCTTTTCACCTTCCGATTTGGCTACAATAACAGCAACTACAGAATCGCCATACACATTAAGCGAAGTTCGGAGCATATCCAGGGGTCTGTCAACCGGCATTACAATGAGCATGTATTCGACCGGCAAACCAACAGCAGTAAAAACAATGGCCAGGGTAACAAAACTGGCCATCGGAATTCCTGCCGTACCAATGGAAGCCAGCAAAGCCGTAGATACAAGTATAATTTGTTGGGTGATACTTAGTTCGATTCCTAAAAGCTGAGCCACAAAGCCAGCTACCACAAGTTCGTAAAGAGCAGTACCATTCATATTGATAGTTGCTCCCAGTGGTAAAACAAAACTGGCAATTTTGTTCGAAACACCCGATTGTTCTTCTACAGTTTTTAGAGTTAAAGGCAAGGTGGCATTGGAGCTGGCCGTTGAAAAGGCAGTTAATATTACCGACATTAAAGCTTTGAAATGTTTGATTGGATTGACACGGGCTATCAGCATTAAAAATAGTGGGAGTGTTACGATAAAATGTATTGAAATCCCTAACACAACTACAAAAGAAAATTTTCCAAGCCGAATCATTAATTCGCTTATATTTTCCTGTTCAGAAACAACCTGAGCAATAATTCCCATGATTCCAAGCGGGGCAAAGCGAATAACAAAGAGGGTTATTTTCATCATGAGTTCGAAAAAGGCATCGAAGAAGTTGGTAAGAATAGCTTTTTTCGAGGCTTCGAGTTTACTTATGAAAATTCCCGCAAGTAATGAGAAAAAGATAATGGCAAGCATATCGCCGTCTACCATGGCGCCTAGTATATTAGTAGGAATGATACCAATGAGTGTATCGCGAAAACTGGTAGAAGCCAGTTCAAGTCCTTGATTGGATGCGAGAATGAATTCTTTGCCGGTTCCAGGTTGTATCCAATTCACCAGTACCAGACCTGTAACAAGCGCCAACAAGCTGGTAATCAAGAAGTAAAATAAAGTCTTACCACCTATGCGCCCCAGGGAGTTTCCATCTCCAAGACTGGCAACACCAGAAATCATAGAGCTGAATATAAGCGGCACTACAATCATTTTTAGAGCTCGAAGAAACAAGGTACCAGCAAGGGAAAAGCCAGGTACCAGAGAGGGAAGGAAAACACCAATGATAGCACCTGCGGAGATACCAACTAATATTTGCCAATGAAGTGCAACTCGTTTAAGCATGAGAATGGTATATTGATTTAAAGGTAAAATATTTTTTTATTAGTGGGCAGGGTTTCAATATTTGACCATAACCTAAACTAAAAAATATTTAAGCCATTCTCAGGCACTTTCGATAAAAACAAATGTAAAACTACAATTTTACCATGAAGTTACAATTGTAACACACGATTTACAATCAATAATTTACATATCTATACAAGTTTTAATAGATAAAATTGTAACAAATGTAAACAACAAAGGTATTGTATACAGTGAAAATTCATATCACTAATATCGCTAATAAAACACACAATATCAATACTATACATCACTTAGGTTAATCATTTATTGAATTAAATGAAAGCATTAAGCTTATATTACTGCATAAATCAGTATATTCGTTTACTCATAAGTCATTATATCAATATATTACATAATTTATATAAACAAATAGGTTATATAATAGGTAAATAGTTTAGCCTTTATTTGGAATAAATAGTTTACAGATGTATATTTACTGATACGAATTAACTAATAGATTCAATATACATAAGTAAACAAATATTATATTACAAATGTAAACATGAAAGATCGTTTCGAACAAATTTTAGCTTTTTACCAGCTTTCATCGGCTCAATTCGCTGATAATATTGGTGTTCAGCGCTCGAGTATTTCGCATATTGTAAGTGGCAGAAACCTGCCAAGTTTCGATTTTATTCAAAAAATGCTGATTAAATACCCAGAAATTGATGCCAATTGGCTCATTACAGGCAAAGGTTCGCTGACCCGGTCAGCGGAGATTGGATTTGCTTCAAGGAGTAGGAGTGAACCTGATTTATTTAGTCAAAGTACTATAAAAGAAAATGTTATATCTGTAAAAACACCAGATCAAACTGTTTTAGAAACGAAAAGTGAGACTAAGAATGAAGCGGTAATTAGCGAGATTACAAATGTAAACAATGTAAAATCACTTATTTTAGTCTATCATGACGATAGTTTTAAGATTTTATCGGGCAGATAATTTCAATCTGCTTAACTTTGCATAAAAATTTCATGTATAAATTGTTTATCCGGCCGCTGCTGTTTCTTATTTCGCCAGAAAAGGTGCATCATCTGGTGGTTTTGGGCCTAAAAGTCATTTTTTATCTTCCTTTTACGCGCTTTATAGCACAAAAAATATTTTCGATTCCAAATCCTGCCCTTCAGCGCGAGATAGCCGGGCTTGTTTTTCCTAATCCTGTCGGTCTTGCAGCAGGTTTTGATAAGAATGCATCTTTTTATAATCAAATTGCAGGCTTTGGTTTTGGTTCTGTAGAAATTGGCACAGTTACACCGCTGGGGCAATCAGGTAATGCCAAACCCCGCCTGTTTCGCCTGCCTGCCGACAAGGCTTTGATTAACCGAATGGGTTTTAACAACCTGGGACTGGAAGCTGCTCAAAAGCAATTGTCTAAAAAACGCGCGATCATCGTTGGCGGTAACATCGGAAAAAACACACTTACCCCCAACGAAAAGGCGTATATCGATTATTTGACCTGTTTTGAAGGCTTGTACGAGAAGGTGGACTATTTTGTAGTGAATGTGAGTTGCCCCAATATCTCCGATTTACATAAACTGCAAGATCAGGATATGCTCGAAAAAATTCTGAACGAAATTATGGCAAGCCGAGCCAGGCAAACAATTAAAAAGCCTGTTTTTCTGAAAATTTCTCCCGACCTTAATTCACATCAGGTCGATGAAACCCTTGCCATTGTGCAAAAGACCGGAATAGATGGTTTGGTGATTTCCAATACCACTGTCTCGCGTGAGGGACTGACTACCTCAGAAGCTACCCTCCGTGAAATAGGCAATGGAGGTTTAAGCGGTTTGCCCATTCGCGACCGTTCTACGGCATTAATACGCTATGTGGCCGAAAAAACCAATCATACACTGCCTATTATTGGTGTGGGAGGCATCATGTCGCCCGCCGATGCGATTGAAAAACTAAAAGCTGGTGCCAGTCTGGTTCAGATTTATACCGGTTTTATTTACGAAGGCCCCATGCTTGTAAAAAGGATCAATCGAGCTATTTTCAATCAAGGACTTTAAGCTACAACGTTTTGTATTTATCGTTAGGCACAAATGACAATATGCGCTTAAGAACTTTAATTTGTATATTTGATTATGATTAAGGATAAAAAAATATTAGTAAAAATTAAGCAGCTGGTTAATTTGACAGAGCCTTCAGCCACTATTATTTTATATGGTTCACATGCTAGAGGACATAACAATAAACAGTCTGATATTGATATACTTATACTTGTTGATAATGATAAGATTACATACTCAGATGAACAGAGAATAAAATATCCTTTATATGACTTAGAGTTTGAAACGGGTAAGATAATTAGCCCGTTAGTGTTTAGTCGTAAGGATTGGGAAACACGGCATGCAATTACACCTTTATATAAAAACATTAAGAAAGAGGGTGTTAAATTATGATAGGTGATTCTGAGAGTTTAATAAAATACAGGATAAGTCGTTCTTTAGACACATTCCGAGAAGCTGAAACGATGATTAAGAATGGGTATTGGAATGCATCCGTAAATCGGATTTATTATTCTTGTTACTATGCAGTAAGTGGATTGTTATTAAGGAAATCTATTGAGACTAATTCTCACAAAGGAATTAGACAAATGTTTGGACTTCACTTTGTACAGACAGGATTAGTATCTAAAGAAGACGGAAGATTCTTTTCGGATCTTTATGATAGAAGACAAACTGGAGATTATGACGATTTTATATTATTTGATGAGGATACAGTTTATAAACTACATAAGCAGGCTGAAGGATTCATTAATCGGATAGTAGCATTACTTAGTTAGAATAGCAATTGGGTCTAACAAACGGTATAAGGCAATGGAGGTTTACGCGGTTTGCCCATTCGCGACCGATCTACGGCATTAATACGCTATGTGGCCGAAAAAACCAATCATACACTGCCTATTATTGGTGTGGGTGGTATCATGTCACAAGCCGATGCGCTTGAAAAACTAAAAGCGGGTGCCAGTCTGGTTCAGATTTATACCGGTTTTATTTACGAAGGCCCCTTGCTTGTAAAAAGGATCAATCGAGCTATTATAAATCGAAATATTTAAGGTTTAAGCATATTGAAAATGCTTACAGTCAAAGTTTTCTTTTTACTTCATACTGGAGTAATTAGATTTTTTGTATATCCGTAATCTATCATAACCCTGTAATATTCGCAATTACAAGCCTGTCAAAAATTTTATCCCCAAAATATCGCCTGTTTAGTTTGTAAACAAATTCATTTAAATATAATTGAAGATACTTTCCTTTAATTTTATGATAATTGCCAAGGAAGCTTCGTTTTGCGTTGCTAATCGTGATATGCACCCAACGAAGTG
>JAMIIA010000143.1:0-1008 GCA_035913795.1 Bacteroidales bacterium | reverse complement strand
AGCTGCACCATTGCCTAATGCATATAAAGCAGCAAAGGATCCCACACCTCCGATAGTAGCCCCTGCTGCCCCAGCCAATGCATCAGAAATTGGACTATCTATGATAGTTCGTTTACTGTCATTCAAAGCTTCTGAAGCCTCATTAATGACATTTGCTACTGACTGCAGTGATTCAACATTCTTAAAATTCAAATCTTTTTTAGCCATACCTTTACGCCTCCAAATATCGAATTGTGTTCCTGGAAAAGCATTTTTTGTGGCAATAAAATAAAAAATATTATAATTCCATTATAAGCTTTATGGTGAAGGAAATCTAACTTTTATTAGAAATATTTAGCTAATAAATTGTGGCTAAAACTATATTGTAAAATTCTGTGATTGGAATGAACACCTCTTTTAAAAGAAATGTAGTGTAAATGAAGAAAGGGAAAATCCTTGCGATAAGAGGAATGAATGTAGGCATGGAAAATTCTGATTTATCATTCGGTGAAGATTGCGTAGTCAAATTTGAAAATAGTTTGAGGTTGGATGTTTTTAATCATATATAAATTGAGTTAAATTGCATTCGTTTTTCCTCCTGTAGGCGTATACTAAAGAAAACACTTGAGGAGTGGGGAACATGGAAACAGAACGCCAAATCCGTGAATTGGAAAAAGCGATGACTACGACAGACAACCGCCGGTTGTACGAGCGTTGCCTGGCAGTCAAGTTGGTTCTCGAAGGCCGCACCCGGAAAGAAGCCGGGCACACCATCGGCCGCGACGAGCATACTGTCAGCCACTATGTGAAAAATTACTGCCATAATGGAATCCAAGGTTTAGTCTCCAAAAAACAAAGCGGACGACCTTCACGGCTGACAGATGAACAGGAAGCGGAACTGGTTCAAATCGTCGCCTACCACACTCCGGAGGAAGTAGGTTTCAAATCCCGTGCCAATTGGACATTGGCGATTGTGTGTGACCTGATTCTCCGGGAATGGGGTTATGGATATACGCAAAAAGGCGTGGC
>JAMIIA010000142.1:0-4379 GCA_035913795.1 Bacteroidales bacterium | reverse complement strand
TTTCAAATGGATAAAACAGCACCTGAGAATAAAAGCATTTTACGGAACAAGCTTTAATGCAGTTTGCATCCAGATTTGGAGTGCGGTTTGCGTTTACCTCTTGGTTGCCATTGTAAAAAGGAAACTGAAAATGGAACAGAGTTTATACACAATTCTACAAACTTTAAACCTTTGCTTGTTTGAGAAAACACCTATAAATCATCTGTTTGAAAAACAAATCTACAAATTAAAGGATCAAGATGATTATAACCAACTGAAATTGTTTAATTTATAACCGGACAGTAATGGTTCAATATATTAACAAAAGATGTTGTGAAAGGTGGAATTTGGCATTCGTCAGAACAGCTTGCAGATCAATTAATGGAGTATGTTAAAGCCTATAAAAATACAAGCGCAAAGCCTTTTAAGTAGACATATACTGGAGAACCTCTGATAATTAGTTAACATATTAAATTACCACGCTAGTTTTCTGTTAAGGTCAAAATAAATCTTAGCTGCTATAACTTTTATTCTTCGAGTTGCTGCCAATGCTTTCTTTTTTCGTTTAGCATGATTGTGAAACCGTTGGTCTATAATTAATTGTTTTAATTCATTCTTATAAATTTGTCTGAGTCGCACTGTTTCCTTCTTGGCTTGTTTACGAAACTTTTCAATGATCTTTTTATGCAATTTAGTATCCGTAGGACAAGTGATGTTTTTTTCTTGTACCGTAGTATCTATTAATACTACCTTTTCTTGTATTTCTTTTTTAGGGAACAAATGGATGGACATTTTTAAGAGCTGTTCTGCGCCTTCTTCCCCTATGCGTTTTCTGAATTTTATTAATTCTGTCCGCTCAAAGGGCAATTCGTATTGAAAATGAACTTCACCGCAGAAATAATGCCAGTAAGGATTTTCAACCCAACGCCCCAAAACACTTTCGTCACTTTCATCAAACATCCTTTTGAGAATTAGTATTCCTGCTATTGTCCTAATGGGTAGGCATAGCCTTCCAATTTACGAACAGTAATAAATTTCAAGCTTACTCTCTAAATCCCGATGGCTCCTTCAAAGAGATGTTTAACCTCCTGTTTGAGCTCAGCGAACAATTATTCTTTTTTAGGCATAATTGAAAGTGCAAACCCGCCCCCTTCTGCCATGCTTAGCTCCATTTTCGATTGATTGTTCACCTCGATGCTTTGAATTGAAAAACTCAATGGATTCTTATCCCAATGCGCATCAACCCCATCGGAATAAGCAGTAAGCGTGTATTTTTTATCCGCTGGAAGAAAACTAAAATCAAGTTGCACCTTTCGTGCAGCCTGATTGGTGAGCCCTCCCACAAACCAATTTTCACTTTCGCGCTGCTGCCGGGCAATTACTACAAACTCCCCAATTTCGCCGTCGAGTACCCTGGTCTGCTCCCAATCTACTGCCACATCGCGAATAAACTGAAAGGCAGGGTGGCCCTCATATACCTCAGGAAAGTCTGCTGCCATTTGCACCGGACTATAAAACACCACATACAACGAGAGTTGTTTTGCAAGAGTGGTGCTTACCTTGTTATTGGGCTTATAACTCTCATAAGCATCAAGATTATCTTTTACCTCCCATAATGTTTTGCCCGCAGGGATTTTTTTTAATTTGATGTTAAATATACCAGGGGTATAATCGATAGGGCCACCCAACATAATGGTAAAAGGTATGATAGCTGCGTGATCGGGCGGATTTCCATCGCTCCAGGCATCAAACTCCTGTCCGCGGAAAACTTCCCTGGCCATCATATTCGGATACGTGCGACGAATACCGGTTGCCTTGATGACCTCATGGGCCACTATTGCAATATTGTATTTGGCAGCTGTTTCAACAACCCGTTGATAGTGTTCTACCGCCCATTGTCCATGATGATAGATTGTGGCTGGTATGAGGGTTCCTACATAACCTGTTTTTACAGCACCAACTCCTTTACTATGGTAATAAGCCATTGCAGTGTCCAGCAACCTGTCGTAATTCCCTATATCGCCCGAGGTTTCGTGATGCCCAATCAAACGAATTTTCTTTTCGCGGGCATAGCTTACCAGTTCATCGATCTGAAAATCGGGGTAAGGGCTAACCCAATCGAAAATTCCTTCGCGGTTTGCACCAACCCATTCCTCCCAGCCGGTGTTCCATCCTTCCACCAATACGGCATCAAATCCATTCGCTGCTGCAAAGTCGATGTAACGCTTTACATTTGCAGTATTGGCTCCGTGCTTTCCGCCGGCATAACCCCAACTACTTACTCCCAGGTGCATTTCCCACCACACACCCATGTATTTCATAGGCTTAATCCAGCTGGTATTTTCAATTTTGTTCGGTTCATTTAAATTCACTATCAGGTTCGATTCGATCAGGTCACCTGCTCTGTTGCTTATCTGAATCGTACGCCAGGGTGTAACAAAAGGAGTAGTTGCTTTTACTTTCGAGCCATCTTCCCAGGCTACCAATGCAGTCTTTAGTATATAGGTCTCTTTGTCGACATGAAGGGTCATACTGGCATAGCGGGTAAGGTTGGCTTCGTGGAAGCTTAGGTAGATACCTTCGTCTGTTTTAAGTGTAAACGGAGTATTCACCGCATTGGCATCGGGAATATAGGTCTGGGCCAGAAAAGAATTGTTTCGTTTAGCACCGGCATCAATATCAGATAACCTCGATTGCGTGTAGAGGTGTTCGTAGATTTCCCAGTCGCCCGGGGTCCACCAGCTCATGTGGTTGCCGGTGAGGTTAAACTCGGTATTCTCATCCATAATCACTACTTCGGCAAGGGCATCCTGCTCGGGAAACTCGTACCGAAAGCCCAAACCATCGTTGTACACCTTAAATACCACCGAAAACTGCCGGTAAGGCGCTGTGGTCTCTTTAAGATCAACTACAAGGCTGTTGTAATTATTTCTCACCAGTCTTTTTTCACCCCAGACATTTTCCCAGGTTTCGTCTGTAGTTTCGGTTTTCGTTGCTGTAAGCTTTAAATTAGCAGCCAATTCGGGCTGATCTTTCAAATTAAACCCCAGATGAGAAGTATCAATTACAAGAGTCTGGTTAAAATACACCAGGTAGGTAGGTTTCCCCTCTGAATCGATAAAAAACTGCAATTGAATTGCCCCATCGGGTGATTGTATTAACGATGCTTGCTTGTTTCCAGAACAAGAGAATGCGAAAAAACCCAACAATGCAATGTACAGAACAAATCTTTTCTTCATGGCCTCTAAGTTTTAAACACCAATTTTAAGGTAAGCAGTAAGATTATCCAATGGATCTTTGTTCAATATTAAGTCACAATCAATTTAAGTGCTGATAAACAAATTGTTGCAATAGAAAAAATATGAATAGCATCCATACCTCTCTCGGCAAAAATTAAAATCGATTTCCTTGTAAGAAGATGAAGTAATAGCTTAAACTCCACCTAATTATTTGCCCAACTGAAATTAATCGCATTATAGTTTTTTCATTCAGAATCTGCAATAAAATGAAATCGTAAATTTTGAATTCTATTTTCAAATTCTGTTGGAGAGATTCTTAGGTGAAGGAGTTGAATTGCTTTGTCAATGGTACTAACGGTACTAACAATTATGCTATCGTTTTGTAAAAGAAAACTAAAAAAAATAATTAAAGCAGTTACTTGTGGTTTGGCCACTAAATATACTGATTCAAATTTTGAAAATTGGTCGTAAAATGGAGTAATAAATTGCTTAATACGTTCCACACTATCTAGGTCGAAATTTAGCAATGCCGTTCTAAAGTCATATAACCCAAAATTAATTGGGTTTTGGACAAGTTTACTAAAAATAAATGGAAGCCATCCTTTTAAATCATTTTCAGTTATGTCGCCATCAAATTTGATTATGAGTAATTTATCTGATTCAAAGAAGTCGTAAGAAATCATGAGGCATCAGTGAAATAAGTTAATTCTCTAAAAAGTAATTCGTACCTAATTTACGATTTTTTTCAAGTATGTGTATTGATTGAACGGAAACATTTTGTTTCAGCTGCACAAAGTCCGCATGCTCGCAGACCATATGTTAGCAAACGTTTTTTATTTAATAAATCTGTTTGTGCTATCTGGTTTATTTTTAAAAGGACAAAGGTATAAAGTGTCTATTTTTAATTCTGTTGAAGTTTTTGTTGTTGAGTGAACTAAAGGAATATTTAGTATTATTTTATTTGTATATCCGTAATCTATCATAACCCTGTAATATTCGCAATTACAAGCCTGTCAAAAATTTTATCCCCAAAATATCGCCTGTTTAGTTTGTAAACAAATTCATTTAAATATAATTGAAGATACTTTCCTTTAATTTTATGATAATTGCCAAGGAAGCTTCGTTTTGCGTTGCTAATCGTGATATGCACCCAACGAAGTG
>JAMIIA010000141.1:0-42853 GCA_035913795.1 Bacteroidales bacterium | reverse complement strand
TCGAAAATGTGCAAAAAGCTAGCTTGCTTGCCAAAAAGTGCGATTTCTGTGACCTTTTTAAGCCTTTTTGAGGCAAAATACAAAGCTTTATTAAATTATTGCATGGTTACACTTTTAAAAGTTAACCAATCGCAATACCTTAAAATTTATCTGTTGGCTAAATAAAAAGAGGATGCCCATTTTTGGACACCCTCTTTTTTTTCTGATTGCATTAGGCAATACACCTCTGCTAAAGTAACAAATAAGAATTATAATTATTCTTTGCATCTTGCGTTTACTATTAAGCTGAATTGCATCATTAATACGATTAGCATCATCCTGTTAGGAAGGATCCTTGCAGTAAGGTTAACCGAACTGACATTAACTTCTGCCAACAGTTAAACGGATTTGATTATTTTTGTTTTGAAAATATTATAACCCCAAGTTTGTGGAAAAACCGACTCCCTTTTATTCTACCCGGATTTTCTGGCGCAACACCCTGTATGCCCTTGCCGGATTGTTAGTTCTTATTTTGTTCACCATGATTTATTTGCGCATCTACACCCATCATGGCAGGGCAAGTGCCGTACCCGATTTTACCGATATGCCACTGGAAGATGCCATCGCTTTAATAGAAAAGAAAAGGATGCGCTACGAGATCTTCGATTCTCAATTTGTGGCCGGCAAAGACTTTGGACTTGTAATCGACCAGCATCCTGCTCCCGATTTTCTGGTTAAAAAAAATCGAAAGATCTTTTTTACAATCAGCTCAAGCAGCCCCGGAAAAATAATTATGCCAAGCCTGGTAGGCATTACCCTGCGTGAAGCAAGAGTTAAACTTGAAGGCTATGGATTGAATGTAGGCAAGCTTTATTACCGTTACGATATTTCGGAAAATATTGTGTTGGAGCAACAGGCTCAAGGCAAGAAGTTGGAAGCCGGAGACTCCATTTTAAAGGGTTCGGCCATTGATTTGGTACTTGGCAAAGGCTTGGCTGATGTACGTCGTATGGTGCCCAATCTGGTTGGAATGAGCGTAGATAAGGCTCAGATCGAAGCCAACGATGCTACTTTTTATATTGGAGCCATCATCGAAGACAATTCGGTTGCCGAAGCCACCGAAGACCGAAAACCTTTTATTTATAGACAGATACCCGAAAGCCACCCTGAGATACTTCGCCCATTGGGTTCCACAATTTCGCTCTATGTAACACTCGATTCAAGCAAAATAGCTGGAGATAAGGAAGCAGAAGACTTTATCTGGAACGAACTAAATGAGGAGAATGAAGCAGAGAATTAGCCTGTTTTTACTGACACTAATTAGTCAATCGCTACTGATTTACGGACAGGAGATACGAGGCATCCCCTATCGCTACGAAATGAGCGCTGGCTTGCAAACCCCACCATTCAAATCGTCGAAAAGCCTGGAAATACCAAAACCCGACGACCATTATTTTTTCGACGATTTTACACAATATGGAACATCGCTCTATCCGACATCGACAAACTGGCTCGACGCTTATGCCTCCATCAGTTATTCCTACGCCGATTCGGCCATAAGCTATGGGGTTATCACACTCGATTGTTTCGACTCCTACGGCAGAGTTTATGGGCCTTTAGGTGGGGCCAATCCATCCGACACCCTTACTTCAAAACGTATTTATCCGGTTGCAACCACCAACCTCTATCTCTCCTTTTTTATACAGGGAGGAGGAAAAGCAGATGCCCCGGAATTGCAGGATTCGCTTATTCTTCAGGTTTTTTCGGATAGTCTGCATTGGGTTCAGGTTTGGGATACAACCGGTTTTAAAAGCCGCAGTTTTACGCAAACAATAATTCCTGTGCCCGACAGCCTGGTGAGCGACAGCAGTTTCCAGTTCCGTTTTATCAATTACACCTCTCTTTCGGCCAGCGACGTGCAAGGCAAGGATGGAGCCCTGAGCAATGCCGATAACTGGCACATCGATTACATTCAGGTAAGAAGTGTAAACAACCCCAACGAGCTCAAAGAACTCAAGGATGTAGCCATCTACGAAATGCCCGAACCTGTTTTCAAGTCCTACACTGCTATACCCTACTCCCACCTTTTATATGCTTCCACCGAATTAAGGGGATCGAATACGGTTTGTTACCGCAACCATTTTAATGCGCCCAACGATAGCTTGAGTGTAGCACGAACACATGTGTACATGGATATTCTCAACAAAGATACCCTCGAAATAACAGGCCGTGGAGGTGGTATACAAAACACTTTGCTGCCTGGGGCTTATGATTGTAAAACCGACGATTTTAGGGTAAATTTTAAAACCGACCGCTACCCTGGACAAAATTACGGCCGCTTTCAGCTGATTTCGTACATACAAACTCCTACCCGTGAGCAATATTTATGGAACGATACCATCAAGCGTGAGGAATTGTATATGAATTATTACGCCTACGACGATGGAACCGCCGAATATGGCTATGGAATTACCGGTGCCGATGCTTACGAAACCAGCACTGCTGTAAGGTTTGAAACATACCACCCAAAAAATCTGGCCGATACCCTCACTGGAATGTACATTTATTTTAACAAGGCTGCCGGTTTGTACAATGCCAGTCTCGAATTTCAGGTTGAGGTATGGAACGAAAGTGAAGGAAACCCAAACCAATTGCTTTATTCCTCAAGCGAACTTGAGCTTTATACTCCTGACACTACAAAGGGATTCAACAATCCATCTGATTCGATCAATGGGTTTATGCGAATCGATTTCGATCAGGATGTGCTCGTGCCGACCATATTTTTTCTGGGCATCAAACAATTCACAGACGAGTTTATCAACATCGGTTATGATGTGAGTCAAAATTCGAAATCGAACATCCGCTACTTTTCCGACAACATTTGGAATTCACTCAAAGATTCGGTGAATATCCCTGAAGGTTCGCTGATGATACGCCCCATTTTCGACAATGTAGAATACAGCTCGGCTGTACAAACCCCAGGCGAAGATTTTCTAAAGGATGTGCAAGTATATCCTAATCCTGTAAATACAAGTCTTACAATAGATTTACCTGCAAATGATTGGACGCAATATCGTTACAATTTGTGCGATATCACAGGCCGTTTGGTGAATCAGAGAAAGTTGGACAGCAATACAATCGATTTTCAGAATCTGGCAGAGGGAATTTACTTTCTGCAACTTATCCACATTTCAAGTGCTCAGCACCGTAGCTTCAAAATTATAAAAACACCTTAGTTGAATAACGAAATTATCGATCAGGACGAACTGAACGAAGGCTCGGATTTATACGAGCACCATCGGATTGCTGTGGACAAAGGCCAGAGCCTTTTGAGAATAGACAAATACTTGTTTAACCGGCTCGAAGGGGTATCGAGGACTAAGATTCAGAATGCCTCACAGGCAGGCAATATCCTGGTAAACCAAATTGCTGTAAAGGCCAATTACAAAATTAAGCCAGGCGATATTATCTCTGTAGTATTACCCCATCCACCCTTCGAATTTCAGCTGATACCGCAGGATATACCAGTAAACATTGTGTATGAAGACGATGAATTGATTGTGGTAGACAAAGAAGCCGGTATGGTGGTTCACCCCGGACATGGCAATTACGAAGGCACTCTGGTCAATGCGCTGCTATATCATATGAAAGATGCACCTTTGTTTCAGAAGGGTGAAATTCGACCTGGACTGGTACACCGCATCGACAAAAACACTTCTGGCATTCTTGTAGTAGCGAAAACAGAACACGCCCTTAATCACCTGGCCAAACAGTTTTTCGATCGCACTACCAAAAGACGTTACGAAGCCCTTGTTTGGGGCAGTTTCGATGAAACAGCAGGAACCATTGAGGGCCATATTGGTCGCAGTCTGAAAGACCGCATGAAAATGTATGTGTTCGCCGATGGAAGCGTTGGAAAACCTGCCATCACACACTATTCAGTAATCGAACAATTAGGCTACATCAGTCACATCGAATGTCGTCTGGAAACAGGTCGCACCCATCAGATCAGGGTGCATATGGAATACATCGGGCACCCGATATTCAACGACGAACGCTATGGCGGCGACCAAATACTAAAAGGTACCACTTTTACCAAGTACAAGCAATTTGTGAACAACTGCTTTAAAGAATTGCCGCGGCAAGCCCTTCACGCTAAATCACTGGCTTTTATTCACCCTAAAACGGGAAAAGAAATGTCGTTCACCTCAGAATTACCTTCCGACATGAAAACAGTGATTACTAAATGGCGCACCTACATCCAAAACAGGGAGTTGGAAGTTGAGTGATTCATGAAAAAACTCCGATCATCTCAAGGGTGAATATAAAAGTATCGAAAAAAAACCGGGTGGTGAGCCCGGTTTTTTTATTGATTGCGAGAATTCTGGCAACCCTTTGGACCTAGTGGCCCTTGCTCCAGGCGACATCCCATTTGGGCATCAAAATAAACCCTTTGCTCGTCGGTTAAAAGCCTACGCACTGCCTGTTGATGCATGCTAATTTCCTTAGCCTTTGCTGCTTTCTCTTTATAAAGCGTATCGGTTTTTACCTCTATGGCTTTCTGGTAAGGCATACCGGCAATGTCAAGGCTGGTTAATTCTGTCTTTAAAATTTCTATCTTCTCTTTGAATTCGTTCATGGCTTTCAGATGCCCATGCTGTCGCTTAACGAAACGAGAGCTTTCTTATTTTTGGTTCGATTGCCCTTCTGCGCTTTCGGAAAAGTTATGCCTATATCGATGCTGCATGCGCATGCGTCCCAAGCTGTCGAGTTTTTTTGCCTGCTCGTCGGTGCAAATCGAGCGAATATTTCGGTAATGAATATATTCGTTTCGTATTCTGGCTGATTCCATTTCTCCAATCTGACGCGACAGGCTGGCCAGTTTTAGAGTGTCGGGGCTTGCTTGCGCCAATTCATCGAAATATTGGTGGCGCAGATTAAACATTTGCTGTTTACCAGACCTTCTCTGCTGATGAAACTCCTGGCTCATCTCGCTAATTTTTTGGCTTTGCTCGGAGTTTAATCCCAGTTCTTTTTGCAAATGACCTTTAAAATCTTCCGGCCCACCAGAATGCATTTTTCGAATGACCTCTTTTCTAATTTCCTTTCTTACAGGCTGATTTCGGGTATTTCTGATTAGCAGAGTAGCCATTAGGGCAATATTCACTGCCAGCAAAAACAGAATCAGGTAACGGAGCCAAAGTGCTTTCATGCGATGTATTTTTTAGTCAAACATTGAATATTCAGTATTCTCCGACAAGAGAGTGAATTCACTATTCCAGGGATCATTTTCTTTACTGCTGCCACTTAACAACCACTGGGTGGCTAGCAGTCCGGCGAGCAATCCGAGAGCAACAACCAGAATGGCAGCAATACGTCTTGAAACAATTAACCACCTTATATTTTCGACAGGTTTAACAGAATTATTTAGTATTTCGGTCAGTATAGCCATGCTTTTTTCTTCCGACAATTTTTCGTATCGTTGGTGGTCAAGATGCCGGATAGTCTGCTGCACAAAGAGTAATCTGGAGGCGCATTTCCGGCATTCCTTCTGGTGCTGCACTATCTCCTCCTTTGGAGTCAATATTGCCAGCTCAGAAGCTGTTTGCAGCCATATTTTAAAACCGGAACATTTCATGATGGAAATTCTTCTCATAAGACACTACCTTTGGTTTAAACTTGCGCTAATGTTTTTGCTCGTCTGCGAACTGTATCAGAAGTTGTCGTAAATTTTTTCTTGCCCTGAAAAGCAAAGATTCCACCGACGATAAGGAGATACCGGCTGTTTCGGCAATTTCGGCATAACTTTGGTCGAGTGATTGGCTCAGTATAAACACCATTCTCTGTCGCTCGGGAAGTTTCTGCAGAGCTTTTCGAAGCATTTTGCTCATCTGTATCCTGGAAATCTCGGGTCCCTCAGAAGACAATTTATCAGCTTCGGACAAATCGGTTTGAAAAAGTCTTTTCTTATGATCGCGCAGATAATTCAAACTAAGGTTTATGGCAATGCGATAAATCCACGATGACAATTTCGATTGCCCTTTAAACTGACCGATATTTTGTATTACCTTAATAAAAACCTCCTGGGTAAGATCTTCGGCATCGGCCTTGTCCTGCACATAGCCCAGACAAATACGGTAAACCTTATTGCGATAGGTATTAAACAGAGTTCTCAATGCCGTTGCATCGCCATTTTTACTATTTTCTGCAAGAAGGCGGTCGTCCATCAATGGAATTTAGAAAGAGTGAAGTTAATACACGAACAGCTTTAAGACACAAAAAACACCATTTTCCTGCGCAAGACCACCAGAATTTGAGGTAGGTTGAATATCTTCGCACAAATATATTTGCAGCAAGGAATCTACATGACTGAAGAAAAACACAAATCGGGCTTTGTCAACATCATAGGCAACCCCAACGTGGGCAAATCGACCCTGATGAATGCCCTGGTAGGCGAACGCCTATCGATTATTACTTCGAAAGCACAAACTACCCGGCACCGCATCATGGGCATTGTCAACGGCGATGATTTTCAGATTGTATATTCCGATACTCCTGGAATATTGGATCCCAAGTACAAGATGCAGGAATCGATGCTGAAATTTGTACATACTGCCTTTGCCGATGCAGATATTATTTTATATGTTACCGACGTAACCGAAAAAATTGACCCGGAAGGAAAATACATTCAAAAACTGGCCAAGACTTCTATTCCGGTTCTGTTGTTAATCAATAAAATTGACCTTACCAACCAGGAGATGTTGGAAAAGCTGGTTGAAGAATGGAGAGGCATCTTGCCAAAAGCTGAAATATTTCCGATATCGGCTCTCGAGAAATTTAATCTGGGCCCTCTTTTCGACCGCATCCTGGCAATGTTGCCTTATGCTCCTGCCTATTACCCGAAAGATTCTCTAACCGACAAGAAGGAACGCTTTTTTGTAGAGGAAATAATACGCGAAAAAATTCTTTTAAACTACCAGAAAGAAATTCCCTATTCGGTAGAAGTTTTAGTTGAATCTTTTAAAGAGGAAGAAGAGATTATCCGCATTGGCACAACCATTTTTGTCGCCCGCGATTCGCAAAAAGGCATTATTATCGGCCACAAAGGAAAGATGCTCAAGAAGGTGGGTACCGAAGCACGAAAAGACATCGAAGGCTTCTTCGAGAAAAAGGTGTTCCTCGAAATGCATGTAAAAGTGAAGAAAGACTGGCGAGATGATAAAAAAGTACTCCGCGAATTTGGTTATGAAAGTTAATACACAATTCTAAATACCCATTGCAATGATACGACACCTGGTAATGTGGAAACTTGACGAAAGTTATTCAGCCTTTGAAAAACAAAGCTTCATTCAGGAATTTTCGTCGAAACTCCTGGCTCTTAAAAGTAAAATACCACAAATAAAATCCATCGCAGTGCAGGTAAACAGTAAACTGGCGCCAGAATCCAACTGCGATTTACTCCTCGACAGCAGCTTTGAATCCATCGACGATTTAAAGACATATTCCAACCATCCGGAACATTTAGCAGTAGTGGAGTTTTCGAAACCAGTAAAAAAGCAACGCAGCTGCATCGATTACGAGTTTTAAATACCAAATAATAGCCTTTAGGTTCCTGCGGCTCACCTCATTTTCAGCAAAATGCAAAAGTGGTCTGATGCTTTGCGTAAGTTTTATACCTTTGCAGCAAAATAATTTAAGTGGGAAACATAGTAGCAATAGTAGGAAGGCCCAATGTTGGAAAATCGACTCTGTTCAACAGGCTTACAGAATCGCGTGATGCCATTGTAGATGAGATGTCCGGAGTAACACGCGACAGGCATTACGGTAAGGTTACCTGGAATGGACAGGAATTTTCAGTGATCGACACGGGTGGTTATGTAACCAATTCAGACGATATTTTCGAAGAAGAGATACGCAAACAGGTAATGCTCGCCATTGACGAAGCCGACAGCATTTTGTTTGTGGTTGATGTTGTAACCGGAATCACTGACCTCGATACGGAGGTAATCGATATTCTCCGAAAAATTAAGAAGCCTGTTTTACTGGTAGTCAACAAAGTAGACAACACAGACCGCCACTACCTCGCACAGGAATTTTATGGTCTTGGCCTGAAAGAAATCTTTTGTATTTCGTCCATTAACGGAAGCGGCACAGGCGATTTGCTCGATGCTTTGCTGAAAACCTTCACCAAGCCAAGTGAAGAACCATTGGAAGAACTACCCAAATATGCCATTATTGGAAGGCCTAACGTGGGGAAATCATCCTTGCTCAATGCACTGTTTGGCGAAGAACGGCACATAGTAACTCCTATTTCCGGTACCACGCGTGATTCGATTTTTACCCGTTACGATAAGTTTCAGCATCATTTTTACCTGGTCGATACAGCCGGGATACGTAAAAAAGGAAAAGTACACGAGGACATAGAGTTTTATTCGGTTATGCGCTCCATTCGTGCCATTGAGGCATCGGATGTATGCTTGCTCATGATCGATGCCACGCAGGGCATGGAATCGCAGGATTTGAATATTTTGGAGTTAGTAAAGAAAAACAACAAAGGCATTGTGTTATTGATTAACAAATGGGATTTGGTAGAGAAAGATACCCATTCGGTAAAGGAATATACCCAGCAACTGCACAACAAAATGGCTCCGTTTACCGATATACCCATTATTTTTACCTCGGCCATTACCAAGCAGCGCGTTATTAAGGTGTTGGAAACAGCCGTTGAAGTATACAGAAACCGCACCCAGCGAATTGCAACCTCGGTATTAAACAACTACATGCTCGATGTAATTGACCAGAATCCGCCTCCCGCAGTAAAAGGTAAATTGGTGAAAATTAAGTATGTTTCGCAGTTACCCATTTACACGCCAGCTTTTGCTTTCTTTTGCAACCTGCCCCAATATGTAAAAGAGCCTTATATGCGTTACCTGGAAAATAAACTGCGCGAGAAGTTTAATTTTTCGGGCGTTCCGATACGAATTTTTATACGGAAGAAATAAATACCTTTTCAATGTTTTTCTTTATGAAGCAGGTAAAAGTGAGTAGCAAACTTTCCACAATGGCCGCGCTGATTCTTACAGTGAGCGCTTGTGTGGAATTCGAACCCGTTTCGCCAGTGCCTGCTATTACTTATAAAAGCTTTATACTTGAAAATGGATTTGACTCGCTGCAAAACGAAGTAAGTTATGCCAGGCTTGAGTTCGAGTTTATCGATGGCGATGCCGATTTTGGCGTTTACCTTGGAGACCTCAATAACCCTAACCTGCCTGACAGCCTTCGCTATAATTTTATTATTGAAGTACAGGATAAAACAGATGGTGTTTATAGGCCAAAAACTTTTTTTAACACCATCGAAAACCGAATGGACACGTTAATTTTAAAACAAGGCATTACCTACGACCCTAAACTCGACCGGGTTGGGCAAAATAAAACCGTAAAAGGAATTATAAAATCGAATACCCAGATTACCAATACAGGTAACCTGCTCGACACATTCAGGCTGCAATTCTACATACGCGACCGCGCCTTGCATCGTAGCAACATCGAAGTAACCCCAGATTACTTCATCGAACAATAAAATACTGCTATTCCTAACTAGAAGGGCACCTCATCGGCAAAGGAGGTATTATGCATGAGATCGTCGTTGACGGGAGCCGAAATTGAGTGGGTTAAAGCGGGCTTTGGTTCGTTCATTTTCGAACGGAATGTTTGCACCACTGGTTCCAGATTCCCCTGATCGCCTAAGGCAGTAATAAAGGGATCTTCTAACTCGGTGAATTTGGTGAATTCAGCCACAAACCTAAGCTTGATATCACCGACAGAACCAGCACGGTGTTTGGCTAGAATAATTTCAGCTATGCCCCTGAGCGACATCTGGTTTTCGTCTTCGGTAAAACCATAATACTCGGGTCGATGGATAAACGATACAATGTCGGCATCTTGCTCAATGGCTCCCGATTCGCGTAAATCGGACAATTGAGGGCGTTTATCGGGCCGCGATTCCACCGAACGATTGAGCTGCGACAAACAAATAATTGGAATATCCAACTCCTTGGCAATACTCTTAAGGGCACGTGAGATACTGCTTACCTCTTGCTCGCGGTTTCCTCTCATATCGGGTGGACCGGTCATTAATTGAAGGTAATCTATTACTACAATATCGATATTATGTTGGCGCTTGAGTCTGCGGCACTTGGCACGTAACTCAAAAATTGAGATGGCGGGAGTATCATCGATAAAAATATTTGCTTCTTCCAGCCGGCGGGCTCGGTATTCGAGCTTTTGCCATTCGTCATCGCTGAGTTGACCGGTGCGTATTTTTGTCGATTGCAATTCGGCTTCCGAAGAAATTAACCGGTTCACTAATTCAATAGAAGACATTTCGAGGCTAAACACCGCCACCGACTTTTTATGGTCGACTGCCATGTTACGTGCCATGCTGAGCACAAAAGCTGTTTTACCCATGGCAGGGCGGGCAGCAAGAATAATAAGGTTAGCCGGTTGCCAGCCATTGGTAATGCGGTCGAGTGCCGTATAACCAGAAGGCACACCAACCAAACCACCTTCCTGTTTCGAAGCATTTTCGATGCGGCCAATGGCTTCTTTTACAAGCACATTTAACTTCGAAGCTTCTTTTTTAATATTACCCTGCGCTACATTAAACAACTCACCCTCGCTGTAATCGAGTAAGTCGTTTACATCCACACTCTCGTCGAAAGACCTGTTTTGAATCTCTGT
Source organism: Bacteroidales bacterium (assembly GCA_035913795.1). Classification (GTDB taxonomy): domain Bacteria; phylum Bacteroidota; class Bacteroidia; order Bacteroidales; family UBA10428; genus UBA10428. The sequence continues at coordinate 32,134 of JAMIIA010000141.1, read as the reverse complement.
CGAAACCCGTATAAGTTCGCGCTGAATAAATTTCTGTTGCACGATGCGAGCATGAAACTCGATGTGTGCCGCAGAAGCTATGTTGCGCGTTAGTTGCGTTAGATAGGCAGGTCCACCTGCTTCGTCGAGGGTTTTATTCTTGCGTAACTGATCGGTAACGGTAAGCAAATCGATCGCCCGGTTATTCGAAAATAAATCGATAACAGCCTGAAATATTTTTACGTGCTCTTCTTTGTAAAAACTGGCAGGCTTTAAAATATCAATTATTTCAATTACCGCATCTTTTTCCAGCATTAAACCGCCGAGTATAGCCTCTTCAAACTCTACTGACTGAGGAGGCAATTTGCCCAGTTCGAGCGAAAGGGGTGAGCTTGCAACCTGCAGATTCGGACGTTTTTGTACCATGGTGTTAGGATTATGCGCTGGTTATCGGAGTTTCAAACATAAAGACTTAGAGCATTGTTTTTCAATGCATTAAAAGCAATCAATTTCTCTTTACTCCGGATTCCAAATGTACTATGATACAGGCTTAATTTGCCAAATGTGCCAAATATTATTATACACACTAAAAAAGGTGGGTTGTTCACAAATTGTTGAAAAGATTTTTCCTTCGAAAAAACTCTTCATTGCAGAATAGGCAGTTGACTAGTTTTCCTTTTCGAAATAAAGACGATAAAAATGAAGACCCCTGGCGCTATCGTAGCCTCGCTCAATGCGCTCGCGATTGCCGTGCACATAGACATGAAAATTTTTGTCGAGCTTGATTACACTTTTAAAATAGCGTGCTTGTTTTTTCACAGCACTGCCAGAGATATCAAATTCCTCTTCTAATTGCAGGTCATTTTTTACTTCAAAATCGCCTTTGTAATTTTCGAAAGCTTCTACCACTTCTGGTTGTTGCAGCACCTCGCGCGAGAAATCGTCGAGATTGAAGGTGTCTTTCTCTTTAAAATACCTTGCCGACCTGGCCAAAATCTCTGATTTGTCCAGCATAGACACTTCAAAATCCTTCGAAAGCTTGTCGTCGACAAAATCTTTGCACAATTCGAGCGTGTTATGGGTATGAAAGTAGTTATTCTGCCTTTGACTTATACCCAAAAAATCATCTACCCAATAGCGTGCTTCGGCCTGTTTACTTAGGTTGTCGACTTGCACCAGCAGATAGCCATCCTCCTTTTCGACATTAAAAATAATACAGCCTTTATCGAGCTTCTTAAGGTTAATACCTTCTTCGCTATTTATTTCAAAACCTCCAGCTTTAGGGTGAATTTTGAGGTAAGTTTCTTTCGATTCCGATTTAAATATTCCAATGGCATCGGCAGTTTCGCCATCGATGATGCAATTGTGCATATAAGCCAGATAGAGTTCGCCGCTTCTTATTTTCGGATGATTGGAACTTTGAAAGAGATGCTGTGCAATGTAGATTGATCTCTCAAAAATGCAGGCAGGATCGGAAAAAATTGCACCTGCATGCTGATACATTTGGTGAAGACCTAAACCGGAAGGATGAGAAAACTGGTAGTACTCTTCGTTGCTGAAGGGAGAAAAAAAGTATTTAAGCAACAATTGATTCACAATCGGATCGGTGGTTACGGGTTGTTTTGAGAGTACAACTTCCTCGCCAGAGGCAGGACTACCCGTTTTGTGTACTACCAGCGAATCGATGCTGGCCATTTCTGCACTTATCATAGTCTATTGTTTGGTTTACAAATATAGGCGAAGCACCTTAAGTGCATGAAAGAGAATACTCTTTTTCATCGAAATCTTTTTACTTTTGAGCAAAATCAAGCTTATGGTAGTCTATCCGAATGCAAAGATTAATATCGGGCTACACATCACAAAAAAAAAAGCCGATGGATTTCACCAGATCGAATCGTGCTTTGCGCCCATCGCTCTATACGATATACTGGAAGTAGTTGAATCGTCTACCAATACCCACTTCAGCAGTTCAGGCATTGAAATTCCTGGTTCCGAAAGCGACAATATCTGTCTGAAAGCCTGGAGAATTATGCATCAACAATACCAGATACCCCCGGTAAATATGCATCTGCACAAACAAATACCCATAGGGGCAGGACTGGGTGGTGGATCGGCCGATGCAGCTTTTGCACTGAAAGCGTTTTCCTCGCTATTCAAGTTAAATTTAAACAACGAGCAATTAACTGGTATGGCTGCTCAACTGGGTAGTGATTGTGCCTTTTTTATCGAAAACAAAACTTCTATGGCTACCGGGAGGGGAGAATTATTGGAAAAATATTCCCTTCCGCTTTCCAAGCTCAATCTGGTGTTGATAAATCCCGGAATCCATATCGGCACTGCAGAAGCATATGCAGGAATAGAACCCCTGATGCCAGAAGTTAGCCTGCCTTATTTACTAAAACAGCCTATCGAAAAATGGAAAGATAACGTTCAGAATGATTTTGAGAAAAGTATCTTTCAAAAGTATCTGATCATAAAGGAAGTAAAAAACGAACTATATGCCCGGGGGGCAGTTTATGCCTCCATGTCAGGCAGTGGATCGACTGTTTATGGAATATTTAATAACCCTATCCCTGTAGAAATTGAGAAGGCCTTTCCAGGCATGTTTTGTTTTGCGTGCCATAATCTCGAATAAAAAAACCGCACCTGAAAATCAGATGCGGCATATTTTTAAAGAGTAGAATATTTCTTATTCATATTCCAGCATAAGAAATCCTTTGGGAATTCTGTCGCCCAATTTAACATGAATCTTTGCCACTTTGCAATCGTGTAAGGCAAAAATTGTATTTTCCATTTTCATGGCTTCGAGCATGAGTAGAGGCTGATCTTTTTTTACTTTTTGCCCTACCTTCACAAAAAGTTGAAGAATAGTACCCGGTATAAAAGATACCTCGTGCTTTTCGTTTACTTTCTGCCAGGGTTTGCGATTGAGATACTTTTTGGTGAGCAGCGTTTTATATTCTGCACTGTGCACAACAATGGTTTTGAATTCTTCCTTCACAGAAGCATCTTCGGGTGTCTCGCCGGTTCCTGTCACCAATTTATCCTTTATTTCTGATTTTTCTTTCATTGCCGTATCGATTAAAAAGGTGGAATACCATGTTTTTTATTCGGAACGCTTACCGATTTGTTTTTCGACACCTCGATGGCATGAATAAGCAGCTTACGGGTTTCGGATGGTTCTATTACAGTATCGACATAACCTTTTGCTGCGGCTACATAAGGATTGGCAAATTTCTCCTTGTATTCTTTCACTTTTTGCTTGCGCATTTCTTCCGGATCGTCGGCTCCCATTATCTCTTTTCGGAATATAATGTTTGCGGCTCCTTCTGGGCCCATTACGGCAACTTCGGCGCCCGGCCATGCAAACACAAAGTCGCTGCGCAGGTGACGGGAGCCCATGGCAATGTAGCCACCTCCATAAGCTTTGCGAATAATCACCGTAATTTTTGCCACGGTTGCTTCGCTGTAGGCATAGAGAATTTTTGCGCCATGGCGAATTACTCCGGCATGTTCCTGGTCAATGCCGGGGAGATAGCCCGGAAGGTCAACCAGTGTGATGATAGGTATGTTAAACGCATCGCAATAGCGAATAAAGCGTGCAGCCTTATCGGAAGAATCGACATCGAGCACACCGGCGAGCACAAGTGGCTGGTTGCAAACGAAACCGCATGTTTCGCCGTTTACCCTACCAAATCCAATCACCATGTTGCGGGCCCATAATTCATGTACTTCAAGAAAATCGGAATCGTCGACCAATGCCCGCACTACGTTTCGGATATCGTAGGGCAATTTGGCATTGCCTGGAACAATTTTTTCGATATTGAACTCCTTTTTGGGCGGCTTCGCTGCTTTTATAGGTGCTTTGAGGGTATTGTTCCAGGGAATAAATCCTAATAATCTTGCTATCTGGTCGAAACACTCCTGCTCGCTACTGGCAAAAAAGTGGGCATTGCCGGTTATTTCGCTGTGTACACGTGCACCGCCCAGGTCTTCCATCGAAATCTCTTCCCCTAGTACAGTTTTTATAACCTCGGGACCAGTAATAAACATTTTAGAAATTTTATCGACCACAAATACAAAGTCGGTAAGTGCAGGGGAGTACACAGCTCCACCCGCACAGGGTCCGAGAATAACGCTAATTTGCGGAATTACCCCGGAGGCCAATGTGTTGCGGAAGAAGATTTCGCCATATCCGGCCAAAGAGTTTACACCCTCCTGTATACGAGCTCCCCCTGAGTCGTTTATTCCAATTAGTGGCATGCGCATCTTAAGGGCATGATCCATAATCTTGGTAATCTTGCGGGCATGCATCAAACCAAGAGAACCTCCGGCAACAGTAAAGTCCTGAGCAAAAATTCCGATAGGTTCTTCGTTGATTGTGCCAGTACCTACTATCACACCATCGCCATGCAAAACTTGTTTTTCCATGTCGAAATCGCGGGCTTCGTGTTCAACAAATAAATCGTATTCGTGAAAAGACTCTTTGTCGAGCAAAGCCAGAATTCGCTCACGGGCAGTAAGCTTACCCATCGACAATTGTTTCTCGATAGCTTTTTCGCCTCCGCCCATCTTCACCTGCTCGCGCTTATCCTTAAGCTCCTGGATTTTTTGTTTAAGTGGCATAATTTTTCAATTATTAAGTAGTTATTCTGTTAGGGTCAAAATTCGGACTACAACGTTAATGAAATGATTGGTGAAAAGGAAATATTTTTATTGGTGATCATTCCGACACTAAATATAAATTGATTAAAAGTTAGTGATTATTTGGGAGCTGAGCGGTAAAGAAACAAAGCTAATCCACTAAACAAGATATTGGGAATCCAAACGGCAACCAAGGGAGGAAACATACCACTGATTGCAAATTGCGAACTGAATTTCTGGAACACCAGGTACGAAACACTCATTAGCAAACCAAGTGCGATATGCATGCCAATACCTCCCCTTACTTTTCTCGACGACACTGACACACCAATCAGGGTAAGTATAAATGTTGAAAAGGGATCGGCAAAGCGTCGGTACTTTTCGATGTATAAAGCCGAAATTTGCGTGGCACCCTGTAAAACCTGGTTATCGATAAAATCGTTTAACTCTCTTTTATCCATTGCCTCAATGGAGTTTTGCCTTCGCTTAAACTCGGCAGTAGTCATGTTGAGGGTTGTATCGATACTTGTGCCGGTGGTGATTATTTGTTTCCCGTCGATATAATCCCGAATCATATAGTTGCGCAAGGTCCATTTATTTTTAACCGAATCCCACCGGATATCTTGTGCCATGAGTTTCGATTTCAGCTCTCCTTCTTCGAAACGCTCGATGGAAAACTTCCGGCCATAATCGTTTATGGTGCTATAACTTTCGAGAAACACGAATATTCCGGGTTCAATTTGTTTATGCACATTTCGATCGGCAAAACCTGCTACCGAGCCATGGTAGTATTTATCTTCAAACGCAAAGCGCACCTCATTGGAATTCGGAATAACGTGGTTGTTGATGTAGATATTCAGCACTACTATAACAAAGGCAGCAATAAAATAAGGAACCAGAATGCGACCGAAACTCACCCCACTGCTTAGAATAGCAATAAACTCTGTATTATAAGCAAGCTTTGAGGTAAAAAATATTACCGAGATAAAGGTAAACAGTGGGGCAATAAGTGCTGCGAAATAAGGTATAAAATTGACGAAATACTCAAAAACAATGGCTTTCACGGGAGCGCTATGCTCCATAAATTCATCGAGTTTTTCGGAGAGGTCGAAAATGATGGTAATAAACATCAGCAGGGTAATTGCAAAAAAGAAAGTACCCAGGAATTTCTTGATGATGTATAGATCAAGTACCTGCAAGCCCGGTATACGATTCAGAAATTGCCAGTTCATACTTAAAGTCGTTGAGATAGTTTAATCACCATCTGAGCTTTCCAGCTGGCAAAGGAACCATCGATAATCTTTTCCCTTGCTTGTTTCATGAGGCTAAGATAAAAACTTAAATTATGAATGCTGGCTATCTGGGCACCTAAAATTTCTTTCGACACAATTAGATGCCGAAGGTAGGCTTTTGAATAAACCTGATCGACAAAACATTCGCCCTGGCTATCGAGTGGACTAATGTCTTCTTCCCACTTTTTGTTTTTGATATTGATTATTCCTTCGCTGGTAAAGAGCATTCCATTACGGCCGTTGCGGGTCGGCATCACACAATCGAACATATCCACACCCATGGCAATGCCCTCGAGCAGGTTCACAGGGGTTCCGACACCCATCAGGTAGCGGGGTTTATCGGCAGGTAAAATTTGTGTTACCTCATCGAGCATGGCATACATGTCTTCAATGGGTTCACCTACCGATAGTCCGCCAATGGCATTTCCTGGCATATTGAATGAGGCAATCTTTTCGGCTGATATTTTGCGTAAGTCGCTATAGACACTTCCCTGCACAATAGGGAAGAAAACCTGCTCGTATCCGTAAATCGGACTGGTTTTACGAAAATGTTCCACCCCCCTTTCCAGCCAGCGGTGGGTAAGCTCCATCGATTTTCGGGCTTCGGTATATTCACACGGGTAAGGGGTACATTCATCGAAAGCCATTACAATGTCGGCACCAATGATGCGCTGAATCTCCACAATATTTTCTGGGGTAAACAAGTGCCTTGACCCGTCGATATGCGATTGAAAATGGGCCCCATCTTCTTTTAATCGGCGATTAGCGGCCAACGAAAAAACCTGGTAACCTCCACTATCGGTTAAAATGGGCTTCTCCCAACTAATAAACCGGTGCAATCCACCAGCTTTTCGAATCACCTCCAGCCCCGGACGCAAATACAAATGGTAAGTATTTCCCAGAATAATTTGTGCCTTGATATCCTGAATCAGTTCGCGCTGATGAACACCTTTTACGGTTCCACCAGTACCCACTGGCATAAAAATAGGAGTTTCAATAGGTCCATGGCTGGTAGAAAGAACACCAGCTCGGGCCCTGGAATGGATATCGGTCGATTCTATTTTAAAAAACATAAGCCGGTATAAGTGTTTCTTCTGATTCCCTTTACGGGGCACAAATATAAACAAGATGCTTGCATGTTCTGACTTCTGTCGAGGAAGTTTTCAGAAATACACTATTCATTTAGCTATAAACAGATTAATAAGGAATTGAAGAAGCCATAATATGCAAGATGAAAAGCTTTAATAAGCTATAAATTAAAACTTTATAACAAACAATTCGCTTTCAATAAAAATAATCGAACTAACAAGGCAGCTCAATTGTTTAATAGTTTTAAGTAGATATTAAACATTTTAAAAAAGTTATCATTTAATAGTACCCTTGGTTCTGGCAAGCTAAGGATAGATAGTTCACTTTCAAATTTTACAATAAGCCTTGCCGGACTATACCAATTCGTATGAACAAGCAAACCACAATAAAAGAATATATCGAGGCTGTACTTAAAACCAGCGGCTTTGCTGTTCTGGCAACAGAGGGCAATGGCCAGCCGCATACCAGTTTAATCGCCATTACGCAATTTGGAAATTCCAGGCAAATAATCTTTGCCACTTACAGGGATACGCTTAAATATCGAAATCTTTCTCACAACAATAAAGTAGCTGTTCTTATCGAAAGTGAGTTTTTTAATGCCAAAGGACTGAAAGAAATTGGCGTGCTAACCATTATAGGTCAAACTGAAGAAATGCATATCACCGAGAACGAAGCCCCTTATGAGGCACTTCTGAAGCGACATCCCGAAATGGAGTCTTTCTTGCTCGCGAAAGAGTCTGTTCTTATTCGGGTAATGGCCCAATCATATCAGGTAGTATATGGTATTGACAACATAGTTTGGATTACAGCGGACGAGCTTGATTCTCACTGATATTGAATAGTTTTAGTTTAGCTTTTAATTATTTAAACATAAAAGAATGAAAATTTTAATCATAATTGGTGTAGCATTTATTGTATTAATCGTTGTATTTCAAACTTACATTAGTATGTCAACAAAAAAAACTGAAGAACAAAAATATTCGCTCGTGCGCGATTACAATGATTTTGAAATCAGATTTTATCCTTCAGCAACTATTGCAACAATAAATTCGAATGCAAAAACTTATAAGGAGCTTTCTGGTCCTGGATTTCAGAAACTTGCTGGTTATATCTTTGGCGGCAATGAGGCCAATACAAAAATTTCAATGACCTCCCCTGTTCAGATGGATATCAACGATTCTGTTTCGACAATGAGCTTCGTAATGCCTTCTGCCTATACAAAAGAAAACCTGCCAAAACCGAACGATCCCAACGTACAAATAAAAAATACCGCAGACGAATATATTGCAGTAATAAGATTTGGCGGATATGCCTCAGATGAAGAATTGAAGATCTATTCGGAAAAACTTCAAAATCTCTTGATAGAAAATGGTATTGTTTCCATTGGACATTATAGATTCCTGGGCTATAACCCTCCATTCCAGGTTATTGGCAGAAGGAATGAAATTATTGTTTCCGTCGACTGGAAAGAAAAATAGCTGTCAAGAGATGATTCACAAAGCAGAAGATACTAATTCACACTAAATTCATTCATCTTTCTGACGGCATAATTCTAGGAAAACTTAGCGCATTTTTAAAAATACTTCGACCTTAAACCGGTGTATTTATATCCAAAATCCTTTCAGATTTTTCCTAATCCTAATGTTACCTATGTTAGTGATATTTTAAGGCTGCACCCAAGATTTGAACCTGAAAGCATACGAAGTAGAAACACATTGTCGAACAATCCACCATTTTCACCAACATACAAAACCGGAATATGGTGTCTGTGAAAAATTAAGCCACTTAGAGCTTGCAAATCAAATCCCCCCTGGATACCTTTGTTCGAATTGAACTAAAACCACATTCGTGTTTAACTACAATCACTATTTCAGCAGCATAGAACTGGTTCTTTTTATAGTTTTTGCTTTGTTTTTTGCCATTCAGCTATATTATTACCTGCGCATTTACTTTCCGGTATTATTGTACAAGAACAAAAATCTTCCGGAAAACTTGCCGGTATCGGTAGTAATCTGTGCCAAAAACGAAGCTGATAATCTAAGGAAGAACCTTCCATTTATTCTGGAACAAAATCATCCGAAATTTGAAGTAATAGTGGTAAATGATGCCTCAACCGACGATACATCTGAAGTAATTGGCGAGCTACTGGCACGTTATAAACACTTAAAAACAACCTCACTGCCAACCATGGTTGACCCAAAATTCGGTCATGGTAAGAAGTTAGCTCTTACTGTTGGTATTAAAGCGGCACAATACGACTGGGTAGTGTTTACCGATGCCGACTGCTGGCCTGTTTCGCCTAACTGGCTTAAAACCCTGCAGAAAGGTTATAAAGACAAGGAGATTGTTATCGGCTATGGAGGTTACGAATATCAAAAAGGTCTGCTCAACAACTACATTCGCTACGATACGCTTAACAATGCCCTTATGTATCTGGGTTATGCTCTTATTAAAAAGCCCTACATGGGGGTGGGCCGTAACCTTTCCTACATGCGCCAATTGTTTTTTCGTAACAAGGGATTCGCCAATCATTATGGAATTCTCTCCGGGGACGATGATCTTTTCGTAAGCGAAACTTCCAATGCAACAAATACAGCCGTGGTCATCGATCATGATGCCATCACTCTTTCGCAAGCCAACGCAAGCTGGTCCGGCTTTTACAAGCAAAAAATCAGGCATTTATCCACTTCGTTTGCCTACAAACCCATTAACCTTTTCCGCATAGGCATGGAACCTATTAGCCGTGCCTGGTATTATTTTCTTTTGCCACTCATGCTATTGGGCGATACTTTCTTTATTGCCGCATTGGCCATGGCAGGTTTCCGTCTGATTTTACAGTTTACTGTTTACCTGATGGCACAGCGTAAGTTCGGTGAGAGAAATATTTTTCTGAGCTTTATTATATTCGACATAGCTTCGCTGCTTATTAATTTTTTGGCTTACTTTGCATTAACCATTCGTCGCAGGCAACAAACATGGAAGTAGCAAACAACCTTTCTGAAAAGGCACAGCGTGACTTTTTGCTGGTACAGCGGGCCATTCAGGGCGAGCAGAAGGCTTATACCGAACTCATGGACAGGTATAAAGATGCCATCTACTATATGCTACTAAAAATGGTAAACAATGCCAGCGACGCCGAAGACCTTACGATCGAAGCTTTTGGCAAGGCATTTAAAAACATTGAACAATACACCCCGAATTTTGCATTTAGCACCTGGCTATTTAAAATCGCCACAAACAATTGCATCGATTTTATACGGAAAAAGAAAACCAATACTGTTTCGCTGGATATTACCGACGAAGACAACGAAAAGTCATCACCGGATATTATGGCCTCAGTGCTGGATCCGGAAGAAACGATGATCAAAGAGCAAAAGCTTAAAATTATGCGGTCGATTGTTTCTCGCCTAAAACCACGATACCGTAAATTGATCGAGCTTCGCTACTTCAACGAATACTCTTACGAAGAAATATCAGAAGAACTTGAGTTACCAATCGGAACGGTGAAAGCCCAGCTATTCAGGGCACGCGAACTACTTTTCAATATCCTGCGTAATACAACCCATCACCTATAATGGAGGAAATTCTTCGTTATTTTCCTGATCTTTCTGAGAAACAAAAACAACAATTTTCACAGCTTTCCGATTTGTATCATTATTGGAATGCCCGTATCAACCTGGTATCGCGAAAAGACATCGACCAGTTGTACATCCGGCACGTATTGCACAGTCTGGCAATTGCCAAACACATCCATTTTTTACCAGGCAGTAAAATTATGGATGTAGGCACTGGAGGAGGATTTCCAGGCATTCCGCTTGCCATCTTATTTCCCAAATCCAGTTTCCTGCTCATCGATTCCATTGCAAAAAAAATAATGGTTGTCGACGATATTATCGAAAAAACAGGGCTTACTAATTGCACAACCAAAGTAATTCGAGCAGAAGAAGTCAATCAAAAATTCGATTTTATTGTAAGCCGGGCGGTTACGAATATGTCCGATTTTTATGGCTGGGTGCGAAAAAACATTTCTTCGGATTGGAAACATGAAATGCCTAATGGCATTCTCTATTTAAAAGGTGGCAACCTCGAGGAGGAATTAATGCCCTTTTCAGACAGGTATGTTTCCGTCCATCTCACAGAGTTTTATCACGATACCTTTTTCGAAACAAAAAAGCTGATTCACCTTTTCGAAAAAAAAAGATAATCACCCGATTCCTGTAAAATTTTTAAATATTTTGTGGCTGCCATTCGGGCTTGTTTGAAAGAAAGAAAACTTTGATTTGGCACAACACAGGAACATCTGTATTTTTGGTAAAAAAGAATCATGAAACAGTTAGCACTACTAATTATTTTCGCTTTGTTGAACATCCGAGCGTTTACCCAGGAACTAAAATTTGGTGTTTACCTGGCCCCACAGGTTTCTTGGCTGGTGCCAGAAGCCAAAGATGTGCAATCGAACGGAAACCTTTTAAGATTTTCGGGCGGATTGGCCATTGACCGCTATTTTGCAAAAAACTATGCCTTCTCCACAGGTCTGGCAGTTGGCAGCCAGGGAGGATACCTTTTATACAATGGCTCTTCCACACGTACCTTGCAGGTATATGACTCGACTTATGCTATGGCAGGGAAATCGATAAAATACCAGCTTCATTATCTTAGCCTGCCTTTTGGAATAAAACTAAGGAGTAACGAAATAGGGTACATGCGCTTCCATGTTCTTTTAGGTTTCAACAACCAATTCTTGCTCAAAGCAAAGGGTACCGACGAAACTGACAATACTTTTCAGGACGATTCGATCCGCGAATCAGTGGCAAATTATAACCTGGGTTACTATTTTGGTGGAGGCATCGACTATGCACTCGGCGAAGACACCTCGCTGTTTTTTACAATCGTCTATGACAATGGCTTCATCGACATACTAAAGAATAATCCACAGACAAACACACGGGGTTTAGGCTTGCGGGCAGGCATCAATTTTTAACTTAAGGAATTTTGTAAAGTGAAAATTACCCTCGCACAGATCAACTACATTATTGGCGATTTCGCTGGAAATACCAAAAAAATCCTTCATGCAGTTAAACTTGCTCAGGAAGTAAAATCTGAGCTTGTCGTTTTCAGCGAGCTATCGGTGTGCGGATATCCACCGCTCGATATGCTGGAGCACCGCTATTTTATCGAAAAAACCGAGCAAGCTGTAGAGATCATTGCACAAGCAAGCCAAACTATAGGCATTATTATCGGTGCGCCCATTGTCAACAGTTCTCCGACTGGTAAAAAATTGTTCAATGCAGCACTCTATTGTTACAAGGGAAGAGTACTGCAAATAGTAAAAAAAACGCTTCTGCCTACTTATGATGTATTTGACGAGTACCGCTATTTCGAGCCTAACACCAAGTTTGAAACGATTACTCATCTGGGTAAAAAGATAGCCCTCACCATTTGCGAAGACCTCTGGTACGAGCAACCTATTCTGACCGATTTTGGGAAAGAAAAGCTTTATTCCCTGAATCCCCTTGAAAAGCTGATGGAGTTAAACCCCGATTTTATCATCAACATAGCCGCTTCTCCTTTTGCCTATAACCACGACCAGGTAAAACGTGAGATACTGATGAACAATGCAAAAAAATACCAGCTGCCAATCTTTTATGTCAACCAGGTTGGTGCCCAAACAGAAATAATATTCGATGGTGGTTCGAGGGTACTTACCAAGGAGGGTGCTATATACGACCGCATGCCTTTTTTTGAAGAATCCATTCGAAGCTACCAACTGGAAGAAATACTCCAAAACCCATCGGGTTCTGAGAGCTTTCCGATAGCCGAACGAATTGAAAAAATACACAATGCTCTGGTGTTAGGGGTGCACGATTACTTTCAGAAAAGCGGGTTAAAAAAAGCCATATTGGGGCTCTCCGGTGGTATCGATTCGGCAGTAACACTTGCGATTGCTGTGAAAGCCTTAGGAAAAGAAAATGTAAGCGTGTTGTTGCTGCCTTCGAAATACTCTTCTGATCATTCGATAAGCGATGCAATAGCATTGGCTAAAAACCTTGGAATCCAATATAACCTGCTTGGGATTCAATCCATAATCGACAGCTACGAGAGCCTTCTATCTCCGGTATTCAGGGGGTTGCCTGCTGATATTACTGAAGAGAACCTTCAGGCAAGGATTAGGGGTACCTTACTTATGGCATTATCGAATAAATTCGGATCCATTCTGCTAAATACCTCCAATAAAAGTGAGGCTGCTGTGGGCTATGGAACCCTCTATGGCGACATGAATGGAGGACTTTCCGTTTTGGGTGATGTATATAAAACCGATGTCTATTCACTTGCACGTTTTATTAACCGAAAAGAAGAAATCATTCCGGTAAATACCATTAATAAACCTCCTTCGGCCGAACTGCGTCCCGACCAGAAAGATACCGACTCACTGCCAGAGTACGATGTACTCGACCAAATACTGTTTCACTATATCGAAATGCGCCTTTCAGGAAAAGAAATTATTCAACTTGGGTTTGACAAGGAAGTAGTACAAAAAACTATTCGATTGATTAACTATAACGAATACAAACGGTTTCAAACTCCCCCGATATTAAGAGTGTCCTCGAAAGCCTTTGGGCTGGGCCGTCGAATGCCTTTAGTCGCGCGTCACGAAGAATAAAACACCCCGATAGAAAGATCTATTGGGGTGTATTACTTGTCTCGGAATACAATGAATTATTTTTTCCAAAGGTTATTTTGCTGAAGATATCCATCTGCCACTACTGTCAGTTCAATAGTTTCGAGACTCACGACCATGGCAGGCAATAAAATAGCAGGAACTTGCTTAAACCCATTGTTAACCGAGAGGTTCATTTTAGGGGCATTGTCTTCGGTAGCAATTTGAATAGCTACCTCAGCAGCTTTTAAAGCAATGGCTTCGATAGGTTTATACACCGTCATATTCTGGGTACCTGCAATAATACGTTGGCAGGCCTCTAAATCGGCATCCATACCAGCCAGACACACAGTCTTTTCTTTTCTTAGTTCGGCCAGAGCCAGATTTGCCCCGGTAGCCAGACGGTCGTTCGCTGCAATCACAGCTGTAACATCGGGCGATTCTTTCAGACACTCTTTCATCATCCGGTAACCTTCTTCAATGGTCCAGGAATTTGCATAATTGTCATATGTAATTTGAATATCCCCTTTATCAATAAGAGGTTGAAGAACATTTAACTGCCCAATGCGGAGCAACATCGAGTTGTTGTCGTTGATGGCACCACCTAAAAGGGCATATTTACCCTTCGGACAGGCTGCAGTGAGATATTCGGCCTGTATTTCTCCAACATTCACATGGTCAAAAGAAATGTAATAATCCAGGCCACAGTTTTTAGTTAGCCTGTCGTACGAAATAACCCGTATTCCCTTTTTATGTGCCAGCAATACAATTTTGGCAGCCTCGTTCATATCGGTAGGCACAAGCACGAGTACATCAATATCCATGTCTAGCATTTCCTGGGCGAGTTGGTATTGCTTCTCCATGTCCATCTCAGCCGCCATGCAGACTAGCTCTGCACCCTGCTCCTGAATATATTTGGTAAACAATTCCTTATCCTTTGCCCATCTGCCGGTAACCGACTCATCCATTAAAAAGCCAACCTTTACAGTTCTCTCACATGCTGAGAATAACAATACCGCAAGGAATAGAATCAGAAGGTGTATGATATTTCTTTTCATAGCATTATGGTTTTATATGGTCAGGATAAGGTACAAAAATCCCGCAGAGAAAACAACATTTGTCTACTTTAAAATTGCAAACTACCAATAGAATAGATTAGTTCTGCAACAGTTTGTTTAACTTTAATACTCCGTTGCAGCTTTGGTCTGGAAAAATTGTTTTACGATGCTAGAAAATTACCCTTCCATTATACTAAAACCCGATAGCCAGAAATGGAACTATTGCATTTTAAATCGAAAAGATGAAGCAATTGTCTGGAAAAGTTTTCAGCTGATTCCGTTTTCCTCATCCGAGTTCCGTGCTGCAATTCATCAAACAATTAAGCATTATCAGCATTGTCTGGTTCTTCCTGAGTCCTTCTCTGAAATGAGTGCCGCCCCCCAAAAACAAGCAGCTATTACTACAAAAGGTTGCAAGGAAATAGTCATTTATCTGTTTCCACAGTTCCAGGATTCGATAGTTGAGGTAGAGGAATATACCACACCCGAAGGTTCTATAGGTGACCCTCTTACAGAATCCAATATCAATAAGGTTTTGCGATTTATTTTTAACAGAAAACCTGAGAATGTAGTTTTTTTACTCTCCAACAGCCTCTCAAATCCATTGCATCAGACCATACTTAAAAACGTAATTGAAGCGGCCGGAATTAAAACACTGTAGGCACCGAGCAGGCACTAAATTCAAAACAGGCTGATCCTTTTATAGGGGTTATCAATAAAGAATAAAATCTATTATCTAGTGCCTTAATAAAGGCTTACTCGAAAGAACCATTGTTAAAATCTATAGCTTATCATTAAGGCCAACTGCTTTCCTAAATTATCCCCATTAAACTGGTTAAACCAAAATAGTCTTCTATTTAAAATCGGTACGTAAAACCTTAAACTCGGTCCGACGATTAAGAAAATGAGCTACTTCCTGCAAGTCTTCATCAGGTATGGTAGAAATAAACGCTTCGGTAATAACCTGACCCTCGTTTAGGAAAGGATAAGCCTCGTTATCGCGGCGATCAACTACCTTGGGTTGAGTTTCTCCATAACCTTTTGCCACCAGTCGCTCTGGTTTGATATTTTTCGATATAAGGTAATTTACTACCGATTGAGCCCTTTGTTGCGATAAATCGAGGTTAAACTGATCGTTACCACGTGAGTCGGTATGGGAGCTTAGTTCGATGATGATGGTGGGGTTGTCGTTCAGTGTTTCAACTAGTTTGTCAAGCGAAATCATTGATTCGGGCCGTAAATCAGCACTTGCAAAGTCAAAGAAGATATTCTCTACGGTTATAGGTTTATCGATGGGTGCAAGATATATCACAGTAGTAAAATCCGTACTACCCTCAAGGTTCTTGGTTGTCTCTCGTTCCTTGCCTTGCAGGTATCCATTCTGCTTAGCCACAAACACATAATCGGTAGCTGGTTTCAGCATAAACTTAAACGAGCCGTCGGTGGAAGTTGTGGCCTCCACAGTAAGTCCATCGCTGCCAATAGATTTAACCTTAGCACCATTGATGGGGCTATCGGTTTTTTCGTCCTTTACAACTCCGGTTATTGAAAACTTAAGAGGAGGCAAAACAAAGGCATAGATATCGTCTTCCTTGCCCTTTCGGGTCGAACTCAGGTACCCAGCTTCCCGTTCTCGCTCGAAACAGATTCCAAAATCATCTGATGAGCTATTGATGGGATACCGCATATTCTCAATCTCCCATTTCCCGTCGTTGCCCCTTTTAGCTTTAAAAATATCCAAGCCTCCCATTCCGGGATGGCCGTTGGAAGAGAAATAAAGAGTGCCATCTGAGTGCATATAAGGAAAAGCCTCTGCAGCAGTGGTGTTAATTCGTTCGCCCATGTTAACGGCTTCGCTCCATTTATCGTCAATCGATTTGCGGGTCACCATCCAGATATCGGTGCTTGGTTTGCCATCATCTCCCACCATACTACCCTTCATATCAGACACAAAAAAAAGTGTCAATTCATCGGCCGAAATAGCAGGATGAGTAATTAATACGCTATCGTCAGCCAGCTCGAGTGATTTAACTTTCGTCCATTCCTCGTTCTTCAGAGAAGCTTCAAAAATTGCACATCCTAATGTTTTGTTGCTGCTAACCTGGCAGCGCGAAAAATACATTACCGAATAATTGTTGTTCAATATTGAGCTTCCTTCTTCAAAATCGGTATTCACCTCAGCTCCCAGTGGCACCGGCGTGCTCCATTTTCCTTTTCGGTCCTGTGTAGTTACAAAAATATCGGTAAACCCCTGTCCGGTAGCGCCATGGTCCTTCTTTCCTGTAACCTCTTCGCGCGAAGAAGTAAAAAGTATTCCACGATAATCTTCTGTATAAAAGGCAGGTGAAAAATCGTTGAACTTGGAATTAATGAAACGCATTTCCGTTACATTATAACCATTGGGGTATTCCATCCATTCGATGGCCATGTTGCATGATTTTATTCCTTCGGTGCCTCGTATATCGGAAGGAACAAGCTCTTTATAGGCATTGTATTGCACCTTTGCCTCTTCGTATTCCCCATTCATTTTAAGCATATCGGCAAAGTACAGATAAGCAATAGGGTTTGAATTATCTTTGGAGATAGCCTTGCTATACCAAAGGGCAGCTTGCTTCGGACTATTGGTGCGACGGTAGCATTCGGCAATATGAAATACTATTTTTGCCTTCTCTTCTTTATCGGTAATGCGCTCATAGGCCTCCTTAAATAAATCGATGGCCTTGTTGTACTCGCCGGCATTATAAGCCTCGTATGCTTTGATATAAGCTTTGTTCTGGGCATTGACAGGCGCTGCCGCAAATAAAAATAAGCTATAAATAAAGAGCAATGCTAATAACCTCATAGGTTTCTATCTTTTATGAAGGAGTAAATTTAAAGGTTTTTGAACAAAATAACTGCTTTGTTATTAACCATCTGTAAAAAAACTGAAATACTACGAAAATATTATGGCATCGGAACAAATATAGGATTAAACCTGTGTTTGAAACCCACAAGAAGAGTATTTGCCAATTTTAAATTAAAATCAATTTCCCTCCCTTGAAATTCAATTGTAAAAAAAGGAGTGTTCGAATTCACAGATTTTTTAGAGTGACAATTATATAATTCTATTCTTTTCTAAAGTACCCCCCTAATAAATACCCCCATACTTCCTATTTTACACATAATATTCAAATAAATATTATTTTTTTAGATATAAGCGTATTTTTTCTTTTACTTTTTAAGAAATAGTTATATATTTGTCGCAGATTATCAAAATTTATTATTTATAACTTATAATTAGTTCGAGATGAAAGCAAAATTAGAGTACATCTGGCTGGATGGTTATAAACCAACACAGACGATGAGGAGTAAAACCCTGGTTGTGTCTGATTTCAGCGGGAAATTAGAGGATTGCCCTATTTGGTCGTTCGATGGATCATCCACTGGCCAGGCCGATGGACACAGTTCAGATTGCCTTTTAAAACCTGTATTTATCTGCGTTGATCCTCAGCGTAAAGATGGATACCTGTTAATGTGCGAGGTATTAAACCACGATGGAACACCAAACTCCAGCAACGGACGTGCCACCATCGATGATGATGATGAGGATTTCTGGTTTGGTTTCGAACAGGAATATGTATTGTGGGATCTTGATCACCACACTCCACTTGGATTCCCTGCTCCAGGCTATTACCCACCCCCACAAGGCCCATTCTACTGCTCAGTTGGTGCCGAGTATAACGTAGGCCGCAACATTGTAGAAGAACACCTTGATGCCTGCATCGAAGCCGGATTAAACATCGAAGGTATCAATGCTGAAGTATTAAAAGGACAGTGGGAATACCAGATTTTTGCCAAAGGTGCAAAAGCCGCCGGTGACCAGACATGGGTTGCCCGCTACCTGGCAGAACGCGTAGGAGAAAAATATGGTGTACGCGTTAACCTTCATCCAAAACCTGTAGATGGCGACTGGAACGGATCGGGCATGCACGCCAACTTCTCGAACGGATTAATGAGAACCTGCGGTGACGAGAAAGTGTTTACGAAAATCTGCGAAGAGTTTGCTAAATTCATTCCAGAACACATAGCTGTTTACGGCGCCGACAACGAAAAAAGGCTTACCGGTCGTCACGAGACACAATCGATCAACCGTTTCAGTTTTGGTGTTTCTGACCGTGGTGCTTCTATCCGCATTCCGATCAGCACCGTTGAAAAAGGATGGAAAGGCCGTCTGGAAGACCGTCGTCCTGCTTCCAATGCTGATCCGTATAAAGTAGCATCGCGTATCGTGAAAACGGTAAAAAGCGCACTTAAAAAATAATACTCTGCTTTTAGAAGTAATTGCAATACAGAAAAAAAAACCTCCTAACCGGGAGGTTTTTTTGTGTTATGGATATACCCATCCGCATCGCTTAAATAGTTTAAAATATTGGACTTCTATGTATATAGATAATTGTAGGACAATTTCAGGTATCAAACAAAACATTATTTGTTTTTATAATAATTATTGTATAATTATGCCGCGATAATGCAATACAATTCAAATTAAAAACAAATTTTCACTATGATCAATTGGGTAAAAAATAACGATGCCCTGGGAGCAACTAACAGGGGGGTACCATGCGAATCGGGCTTATGCACCTTATGCGATTCGTCGTGTAAAGGAAAATGCGAAACTTGGCTATCCTGCCTTGAAGGTAGAAAAATGCTGTATCCCAGACGATTTGGACACTCCACTTCAGGTGCAAATCATTTATCAGCCACAGGTTTGGGTTATCATGCAATTCGTATACAAGGCTATCCATATGGATCAACAGGAATTTCAGAAGGAATGTCAACAAATTCGGATGATTGTACCTTTACCAATGTAAACGTCGAAACCTCTTTTGGTAGGGAGATCATTACAAAATGTCGTATACCTATCATGACAGGCGCACTTGGATCGACATTTATTGCTGCCCGATACTGGCCATCTTTTGCTGTTGGAGCTGCCCTGTCTGGCATACCCATTGTGATAGGCGAAAATGTTGTAGGTGTCGACAAAAATTCGGTAATCAAAAATGGTCGAATCTCCGCCGCTCCAGAACTCGAAAGACGCATTGACTACTTCATGCGATATTACGATGGCTATGGTGCTATCATCATACAAATGAATGTAGAGGATACCCGCAATGGAGTTGCCGAATACCTGATTGAAAAATATGGCGACAAAGTAATTCTCGAGCTTAAATGGGGTCAAGGAGCCAAAGATATTGGTGGAGAAATTCAGGTGAACGATATTGAATATGCCCAATTTTTAAAAGATAGAGGTTACATTGTCGACCCTAATCCTTATGACCCGGTAGTTGTGAATAAATATAAAAATCGTGCGGTAACTTCATTTGCCCGGCACAGCCGATTAGGTTCAACTCATGCACATAATGTACAGGAGGTTCATGATGAATTTATGAAATCGGTGGCTTATCTGCGTAGTCTCGGATATAAAAGGCTAACACTAAAAACTGGTGCATACGGCATGGAAGGGCTTGCCATGGCTATGCGCTTTTCAGCTGAAGCGAATATGGACCTTCTCACTATCGACGGTGCAGGCGGAGGAACAGGAATGAGCCCTTGGAACATGATGCAACATTGGGGTATTCCTTCTCTTGCACTTCATTCAAAAGCATACGAATATGCTTGTATACTGGAGAAAAATGGACTTAAAGTTCCGGATCTTTCGTTTGCTGGCGGTTTTGCCCGCGAAGATCACATTTTCAAAGCACTTGCCCTCGGAGCACCCTATACTAAACTGGTTTGTCTGGGTCGTGCCCCAATGATAGCTGGGTTCCTGGGTAGCAACATCGAAGCCGTGATCAATCCTGAACGAAAAGCTGAATTAAGTGGCCACTGGGAAACCCTTCCGCCTACTGTTACTGAATATGGCAAATACCCCGAAGAGATTTTTTCGGAATGGGAATGGGTAAAAAATAAAGTAGGTGCAGACGAAATGAAGAATATTCCTTTTGGAGCTGTTGCAATGTGTGGTTATACGGATAAGCTTGCCGGAGGACTGCAGCAGTTTATGGCTGGTGCCAGAAAATTCAGACTGAATGAAATCAAACGGAATGACCTGATATCTTCTAACCGCGAGACTGAACAAGTAACTGGATTACCCTTTATGACAGAAGCACTCAATGATGAGGCACTTCGAATACTTAATGGCTAATAAAAAATAATTATCTATCTACCTGCCTCTGTATAACAGGCAGGTAGTTTTTTTTTTGAAAAACACACAGTCTATACTATAAGCTGTGTCGACTAACTTGCTTTCGTTAAGAATTATTTTCTTTTTTTATGTAATTATTCCATTCAAATTTGGTGAACTCGTTAGAAAGATAGGATGTTTATTATCATCGCGTAAACAACATCTCGCTGTATTTTGGTAAGGGCCACATTTCATTGTCTACAATGCGCTCAAGGCGGTCGATATGATAACGAATTTCTTCGAGGTAAGGAGTAATTGTTACTGAATAATCATAAGCCCGTTCGCGTATATTGTCAATGGCATTGGCCTTTTTTCTGGCTTCGGTCATCTCGTTCACTTTTGCTTTAATTGTAGCGGTATACTCCGAAATCTGCCTGATCATTTCGATCCTGCCGCTGGCGATGGATTTAAACTCGTCGCTAAAGATTTCTTTCAGTCCTTTTACATTCTCAATGAGTGTTGTTTGGTAGGCAATGGCAGTGGGAACGATCTGGTTGATGGCGATATTAGCCAGCACTCGCGATTCGATCTGAATTCGTTTCATATAGTTCTCATAACGTACTTCGGTGCGGGCCCGGAGTTCCTTCTCGGTAAAAATTTTATTAGAAGTAAACAGTTTAATTGCTTCGGGGGCAAGATAAGCATCGAGGGCCTGAACTACATTGCTGATATTGGTGAGTTTCTTTTTGGCAGCTTCTTTGTGCCATTCTTCGCTGTAACTGTTTCCTTCGAAACGTATTTTCTTCGATTTGATAATAAACTCACGAATTACCTGAAAAAGGGCTTCGTCTTTTTTCACTCCTTTTTCGATCAGTTTATTCACATCGCGGGCAAAATCCTTTAATTCCTGTGCCACTGCTGTATTGAGCACCGTCATGGCAGCAGCAGAGTTTGCCGAAGCCCCTACTGCCCTAAACTCGAAACGGTTGCCTGTAAATGCAAAGGGCGAAGTCCGGTTCCGGTCGGTATTATCGAGCAAGATCTCGGGAATTTTTCCAACATCGAGTTTAATTTCAGTTTTTTCATCCGGTGTCATCTTTTTATTGGTCACTCTTGTTTCCAGGTCGTCGAGCATTTCGCTTATTTGCTTCCCGACAAACGCTGACATGATTAGTGGTGGAGCCTCGTTGGCTCCAAGACGGTGAGCATTTCCAGCCGAAACAATAGATGCCCGCAGTAAATCCTGGTGCTTATAGACGGCATTAAGTGTACATACCAAAAAACTTAAAAACTGCATATTGGTTTTTGGTTTCGCACCTGGAGAAAGCAGGTTAACGCCTGTATCAGTCATCAACGACCAGTTATTGTGCTTTCCACTTCCATTCACGCCCTTAAAGGGTTTCTCATGAAAAATTACCCTGAAATTATGCCTCCGGGCTATTTTTTTCATAATATCCATTAATAGCATGTTATGATCGACAGCCAGGTTACATTCTTCAAAAATGGGAGCCAGTTCGTATTGATTCGGAGCTACTTCGTTATGACGTGTTTTAATTGGTATACCAAGCTTATAGCCTTCTATTTCCAGCTCGCGCATAAAGGAACTCACTCTTTCGGGAATAGAGCTGAAATACTGATCGTCGAGCTGCTGGTCTTTTGCCGATTGATGCCCAACAAGAGTTCGGTCGCAGGCAACAAGATCGGGCCTGGCATTGAAAAGAGCCTCGTCGATTAAAAAATATTCCTGCTCCCAGCCAAGGGTAGAAAAGACTTTGCTTACGTTTTTATCGAAATACTCACAGATTACAGTAGCTGCCTTATCCACGGCCGACAAGGCTTTTAGCAAAGGTGTTTTATGGTCGAGTGCTTCGCCTGTATATGAAATAAAGATAGTAGGAATACAAAGTGTCCGGTCGAGAATAAATGCTGGCGATGAAGGATCCCAGGCTGTGTAACCGCGTGCCTCGAAGGTATTGCGAATACCTCCGCTCGGAAAACTACTGGCATCAGGCTCCTGTTGAGCAAGAAGGCTTCCGGAAAAGCTTTCCATCACGCCACCTGAATTATTAAATTGGATAAACGCATCGTGTTTTTCGGCTGTACCATCGGTTAATGGACTGAACCAATGTGTGTAGTAAGTCGCCCCCATGTCAAGTGCCCAGGCTTTCATTCCAACGGCAACCTGTTCGGCCAGCTTTCGATCGATCCTGGCCCCTTCGATAATAGAATCCATTACTCCCTGATAAGCTGCCTCAGAGAGATATTCCTGCATTTTTTTCTTATCAAACACATTGATACCAAAATAATCGGAAGTTTTTTTGGTTGGGTACTCGATGTGCACGGGTTTACGGCTTTGGGCCTCATGAAGGGCAAAAAATCTTATCTGTGCCATGGGCAATCTGCAATTTGGTTCATTGCAAATATAATGAGAATCTACACAATTCGGTATTCTACTAATTCGGGTCGAATCACCAGTATTCAAAAAACGGAACCGGCAGGATTGTCATCCTGCCGGCAGAGTATGAAAGATATCAGATGGCATAATAATGATAAAACCAGGGTATTGTTTCAATGCCTTTGTAAAAATTGGCTAAAGGATAATTCTCGTTCGGGGCATGGATGGCATCCGTTTCAAGCCCAAAACCCAGGAGCACGGATTTGATACCCAGCACTTTCTCGAAAGTAGATATCACCGGAATGCTTCCCCCACTGCGTACAGGGAAAGGATTTTTACCAAAGGTTTTCTGTATAGCTTTTTTTGCTGCATCCAGCTCTTTGCTTTCAAACGGCAAGAGATAGGGAGTGCCTCCATGCAGGTATTCTACTTTAATGGTGAACCCAGCAGGAATAAGCTTATTCAGGTAGGCTTTAAACTGCTCAGCCACGCGCACAGGAGTTTGGTTAGGAACCAGACGCAAACTAATTTTAGCAAAGGCCTTGGCAGGCAATACTGTTTTTGCACCTTCGGCGGTATGTCCGCCCCAAATTCCATTTACATCGCAGGTAGGGCGAGCTCCAAGGCGTTCGATTACCGAATAATCTTTTTCGCCAAAGCCCTCTTTGAGCCCTATGGAATTAAAAAACTCATTCACGTTAAAGGGTGAAGCATTCAACTGTTTGCGTTCTTCTTCTGACAATTTTAATATATCATCGTAAAAACCCGGAATGGTAATTACTCCATTCGGGTCGATGAGTTTGTCGATGATGCTGCATAAAACCATGCAGGGATTTTTTACCGAGCCTCCATAAAGTCCTGAATGCAAATCGCGGTTCTGTCCTGTAAGTTCGACTTCGAAATAGGCCAGACCCCGCAAACCTGTAGTAATGGATGGTGTAGACAAAGAAAGCATGGATGTGTCGGAAACAAGAATCACATCAGCCTTTAACAACTCCTTATTTTTAACACAAAACGATTCGAGCGAGGAGGATCCGACTTCTTCTTCGCCTTCGATAAGAAATTTGATATTACAGGGCAGTTTGTTTTCCTGCACCATATATTCAAAGGCTTTTACATGCATAAAAAGTTGGCCCTTGTCGTCGTCGGCACCACGGGCATAAATTTTACCCTCGCGAATTTCCGGTTCAAAAGGTGGCGACTTCCAGAGTTCGAAAGGCTCAGCAGGTTGCACATCGTAATGCCCATATACCAGCACTGTGGGTAATTTTTCATTCACTATTTTTTGCGCCAAAACAACTGGCCAGCCATTGGTATCGTGCACTTCGGCTTTATCTGCACCAGCTTTCAATAGCGAATCGGCCACATGGGCAGCCGTTTTGTACATAATCTCTTTATTCTCCTTTTTGGAACTGACCGAAGGCAGTTTAATAAACTCAAATAGTTCGTCGACAAAGCGTTGCTTGTTTTTTTCGATGTATTGGTTAATTGTTTCCATGTAAATTTATTTTAGTTTTTATTTCTGCTTCTTCAAAATTCCCTTCAGGGAAGAAAGTGTATAGATTAAAAATTCAGAGCAAGTATGCTATCAAATTTTTTGATAGTAAGGAAGCAATTGTGCATAAATCCATCGGTGAAAATCATCTTATAAAAGTAACTAATTCGAATTGAAATATTTTCCAATCAATACCTGTTTGCTACCTGATCTTTATCACGCTTTGAAAGCAACAAATAAAGAAACAAAGAAAGAGGGTGTTTGATTTATACTTAAGTATTTTTTCTTCCATTTAGGTGGCGCATCTAACGTGTTAAATGTTGAACATTGCAGATCTATCCTTAGTTCGAGGCATTCATAGGCTAAATCCGATTATTTCGTCAAAAAGCACTTGACCGGAGTATATGTATTTTTATACCTTTCAAATATATTTAATCTGAAAGTGTAAGCACTTTCAATAAACTGTAGCACATTCTGCTAATTAAGCTTCGAACTTAGGGCTGGTAGCTGAAGAGGAAAGAAAAAAACCATTCTTTCCTCTTTTTTCTTGCATCAAACTTAATCAAACTCGGCTCATTTGTCCTTAATAGGCAGCCTTGTGCATCGTTAAACCAAACAAGGGTATAAAATATTTGTAGCAATATTTTGATTGTTTTACATTTGCGTTTCTTTTCCATCAAAAGAAGGAAATTAAACACAGTGGTTTCTTCGAATTGGAGTAAATGAGAGGAACAAGAAGCCAGATAGTATTCACAAATATTTTTAACCCGATGAAGAATGTTATAATCATTTATCTTTTGGTAGTTTCAGCGTTTTTTTCAATTCGTTGTACCAGTAAAACCGAGAAAGCAACAAGCAAAGAGTTTATTTGGGAAAATGCCACCGTCTATTTTTTGCTTACCGACCGCTTTTCGAATGGCGATACCCTGAATGACTTGAATTTTGGAAGATCTGCTGAAACGAAACCTTTACGTAAGTTCATGGGGGGAGACATTAAAGGCATCATCAAGAAGTTGGAAGACAATTATTTTACAGACTTAGGAATTGATGCCATCTGGCTCTCGCCAGTAGTGGAGCAAATACATGGTTTTGTAGATGAAGGGCAAGGAAACACGTATGGTTATCATGGCTATTGGGCAAAAGACTGGACTGCCTTCGAACCCAATTTTGGGTCGGAAGAGGACTTTATAAAACTAGTAGAAACAGCTCATGCAAAAGGAATTCGTATCGTGCTCGATGTTGTAATCAATCAAACAGGGCCAGTAACAAACATTGACCCTGTATGGCCCGACGAATGGGTGCGCACTTTGCCCCAATGCAGTTACCAGGATTATGAATCGACCATTAATTGCACGCTTGTGCAGAATTTGCCAGACATAAAAACTGAAAGCAACCAGGAAGTTGAAGTACCCCAGTTTTTAAAAGACAAATGGGCCGCAGAGGGCCGCCTTGAAGCAGAAATGGCTTCGTTGGATGCATTCTTCAGCAAAACTGGCTATCCCCGAACACCCCGGTACTATTTTATCAAATGGCTTACCGATTTTATTCGCAAATACGGAATCGATGGCTTTAGAATCGATACGGTTAAACATGTAGAAGAGTCGGTATGGCAGGCTTTAAATACCGAAGCAGTAAAGGCTTTTGCAGAATGGAAAGAGGCAAACCCGACAAAAGTTCTGGATAACTCTGATTTTTATATCGTGGGAGAAGTTTATGGCTACAATATCCAGTCGGGTAATAATTACTTTTTCAGCGACACTGTGGTAAACTATTTCGACTATGGGTTTAACAGCCTTATCAATTTTAGCTTTAAAGGTGATGTCGATAGGAGCTACAATGAATTGTTTACAGTGTATTCCGATTATCTGAAATGCATGGATGGTAACTGGGTAATGAATTACATTAGCTCTCACGACGATTGGTATAGCGTTGATAAAGAAAGAAAAAGTCCAATTGTGACAGGCACCAAACTTTTGCTTACTCCCGGAACTGTCCAGATTTATTATGGCGACGAAACTGCCAGAATGCTTGTGATGGAAGGGGAAGAAGGCGATGCCAACCTTCGATCGTATATGAACTGGGACGAACTTCAGAATAATTTGGAAAGAAATGGGTACAAGGTTCAGGGTGTGCTGCTTCACTGGCAAAAGTTAGGTCGATTCCGTCAGGCTCACCCGGCTGTAGGGGCAGGAATACACAAAACTATTACCTCAAACCCCTTTGTCTTTTCGCGCGAATATAGTTCTGCAGCACGTCAGGATAAAGTGGTTATTGGACTCGATTTGAATAAAGGAGAGAAAACATTGCCTGTGAATGGCTTGTTTGCAGAAGGAAGCACACTTACCGACTATTATTCGGGTTTGGAAGTACAGGTAATCGATGGGAAAGTAAAAATCAATTCCGATTTCGATATTGTCCTGCTCTCCACCAAATAATTAAGAACACATCTAAATCAATAGCCCGGTTCATTAAATAAATGAACCGGTTTTTTTATCTTAATCTTTACTTAAAAGTCGGGGGCCGGAATAATTGATTCCGATAGCTCCCAAGGGTGCAGTAACCACAATACTTAGCACGGCCAGCGAAAGAATTGCTTGTCCGGTTGCTTCGGTAACACTTGTAATAGTACCCGACTGAATAAGTGAAAGGGGTACCGCGCCAATTGCAGCCTGCACGGTGGCCTTGGGCACATAAGCAATCATGCAAAATATTTTTTCATTGCCATTCAGATTCGACCTCAGAAGCGACAGCCACACACCAAGGCTTCTAAACAACAATCCCAACAGAAGTATAACTAATCCGGTAAGCAATACCTTGCCACTCAATGCTGTGATGTCGATCGAGGTACCAATGTATACAAAGAGCAGAATTTCTGCCAAAACCCAAACCTTATCAAATTTAATAGCCAAACGTCCGGCCACTAAAGGGTATTTTTCCAACAGCACAAAACCTATCGCCATAATTCCTAATAAACCAGCTATTTGAATGTTTTGTTTGATGGTTGGAATTTCTGTAAACTCATAAAATAAAATGGAAACAACCATAAAAATAATCACCTTCTTTGTATCGCGAATATGTACTTTCCGAAAATATAACATTAACAAGTAACCCAATCCAGCTCCAATCAAAGTCCCAGCCAGTATACCTGCCGGCACAGTAAACAACAGGTATGGAATATCGACCGCATTCCCACTGGCAAGACCAATAAACACTCCGAAGATGGTGATCGCAAACACATCGTCTGCCGAAGCACCAGCCAGAACGAGCGTCGGGATCTCCTTTTTTTTACCAAATCTGTTATCTTTTAGGTTAAGCATGGCCGGAACAACCACTGCTGGCGAAACTGCAGCGAAAATGAAACCAAGTAAGCCTCCCTCGATCCAGCTAAATCCAAGTAAAAAGTGAGCTGCAACCATAATCGAAAGCCCCTCGATGGTTCCTGGAATAAAACTCATGCGTATGGCAGAGCCTCCTATTTTATTTAAGGTATCGCGATGAATGCCCAGGCCGGCCCTGATAAGAATAACAATAAGGGCCACCGTTTTAAATTCGCTTAATAGCTCTAAAACCTTACCATCGATCAGGTTAAGAACCGAAGATCCTAAAAGTATTCCCGTTAATATCATCCCGATAAGTCCCGGAAAACCAAGCATCCTAAAAATATAATTCAGCGCCAGTGCCAACAAAACAATAAAAGCAAGACTTATTAGCATAATATCTAATTTGTGTTTGGTTAGATCTATTTTACTTTGGTAAAGTATTGCATATAATGGTTAAAAGCCTTGTTCTAAAATACTTTCAGCTCCAATGGCTCTAGAAGGAAAAGAATAACTAAATTTTAACATTTTATTCTCTTGGATTTCACAATTATTTCATACTTTTACCATCGACTTAAGGGAATGAGGCACTTAATAACGCCCGTTATTAAGTGATGTTAAAACCAGTCAGCTTTTAGCTTGACTGGTTTTACTTTTTTACAGAACCTATCTTTTCTTCAACCGAAAGGATTTTTCCCGTCAATCGCCCTTCTGGTCCCTGCCGGATATCGAGTTTAAGCGAGCAATACACCCGCTTGCAATCTGGCTCGAGAAGTGCATACGCTTTTTGCACCAAATCAAGTGCTTTTTGCAGACTTTGGGTTTCGACAATGGTACCCATAGGTGTTAGCTGATAATTCTCCCCACTCCCATCAATCATTTTTATGATACGGCTTACATAGCTACTCACACTTTCTCCCTTGTCGGTGGGGAACATTGCAAATTCAAGCAAAACAGACATGCTATTTTCTTTTGTTACATTTCTGTACGAAAGGTAGAATGATTTTTCTTTTCAGGCAGAAGAAATTATTTACTAGCGATTAATTTCTTTGTTTAGTTTACCCGAAACAAGTCCTTCCGGGTCGATTTCGAGGTGATGAAAGCCAATGTTTTCAAAAGATAGTTTTAATTCGGTTTGCATCCGCTTTAGTTCTTCGATTTCGCTTAAAGGAACCTCAATTCTGGCGGATGATTGCATAAAACGAACACGCACAGAGCTAAAACCCCTATCCATTAAATAATCCTCAGCCTGTTCTACCATCTTAAGCTTTTCTACTGTAATGGTTTCGCCATAAGGAAAGCGGCTGCTTAAGCAAGGACTTGCTGGTTTGTTCCATACCTCAAGCCGATAATGCTGAGCGAGAATGCGTATTGAGTCCTTATCGAAACCACATTCGATCAGGGGAGTCAAGGCGTGCAATTCCTTGGCTGCCTCCAGTCCGGGTCGATAGTCGCCCAGATCGTTCAGGTTACTGCCGTTTATCAATTCAAAATCAGGAAATTGATGCTGCCTTATTGAATGCATGGTAGTAAAAAGTGCATGCTTGCAGAAATAACAGCGGTTTACAGGATTGGCGGCATAATTTGGATCCGAAAGCTCGTTTGGATAAATTTCTTGCAATAGAATATCGTGATTATCGCAAAATTCCTTCGCGCTATCGAGTTCGCGTTGTTTCAAACTTGGAGAAACTCCTATGAGTGCCAAAGCATTTTGCCTTCCACAGTATTTTCTGGCCAGGTAACTTAACAAGCAAGAATCGACACCTCCAGACAGGGCCACAAGCACCCTGGAATGAGTATGGAACCAGACTTTTAACCTGGCTTCGCAAATAAGCGCTTCGTCTAACAAATTGGTGGTTTTTTTTAAAATTAAAGAATAACCCAGACGTATTGGCAAACGCCCATGCAATTAACATAAAGTTAACCAAAAATAATACTCCTGCAAGAATTGATCAGACAAGGCAGGCACAAAGAGAAGTGGAGCTTTTGCAAATGATGATGGAGGGAATGTGAATATGAAATATAGAATAAACCCTTTGCATTTTAAACAGGTGCACTAAGGCACAAACTGATGGATACAAAAAAACCTCCGGTTTGCGGAGGTTATCATGTGGTACCACCCGGGATCGAACCAGGGACACCAGGATTTTCAGTCCTGTGCTCTACCAACTGAGCTATGGTACCTTGCTAAAACAGCGGTGCAAATGTAAATAAAAAATTGAATCTACAAAAACTCAAACTTCATTTTTGTGCCTTTCGAAGAAAGGAAGTATTATAGCAGGCAATCACAATTAAATATCAAGCATTTAGATCAGCGCAGAAAATGACTTGGAATTTATACATTTGTAGCCAATAAATTAAGGGACTATGGAGGGTTTTACATATGAGCTTGGAAATGGTATCAAAATAATTCACAAACAAACCGACTCACCGGTAGCACATTGTGGATTGATGATAAATACCGGATCGCGAGACGAATCGGAAGCGGAACATGGAATTACCCACTTAATTGAACACCTTATTTTTAAAGGAACACACAAACGCAAGGCATACCACATACTCAGTTGCATGGAAGACGTTGGCGGTGAGCTGAATGCCTTTACTTCAAAGGAAGAAACCTGCATCCACACCAGCTTTTTCAATAATTATTACTCAAGGGCCTTCGAACTATTGCGCGACATTGTGTTTAATTCGGTTTTTCCTGAAAGAGAAATTATCAAGGAAAAAGAAGTTGTGATTGACGAAATTAACTCCTACAAAGATTCACCTCTCGAGCTAATTTTCGACGATTTTGAAGAGCTTGTTTATAAAGGGCATCCGATGGCCAACAATATTCTAGGCTCGGCCAAAAGCATGCAAAGCATAAGCCGGAATGACATTCTAAAATTCTATCAGCAAAACTACTCAACCCAGCAAATGGTGATAGCCTCGGTTGGAAAACTTGATTTTAAAAAGGTTAAACACTATTTCGAAAAACATTTTTCCGATATCCCAACCCGGGCTGCTACCAACCCAAGAAGTGATTTTCAGATTAAAAACTATCAAGCTTCCTTTTTGCAGGTTGAAAAAGATACACATCAAACCCATTGCATTGTAGGGGGGCCTGCATACAGTTTTAACGACGAAAAAAGGCTGATACTCCACCTGCTTACTAACTACCTGGGTGGACCCGGATTAAACTCGAAGCTCAACCTAAGTATGAGGGAAAAGAGAGGTTATGCCTATAATGTAGAAGCCAATTATACAACCTATTCCGATACAGGCATCGTGAGCATTTATTTTGGCACCGACGAGAAGGACCTAAAAAAAAGCATTGCACTTACACACCGCGAACTGGCAACATTGCGCAACAAAACACTTGGCCCAAACCAGCTGCAAAGAACCAAGCGCCAGTTAATAGGCCAAATTGCCATGTCGGCCGAGAACAATGAAAACCAGATGCTTTCTATTGCTAAAAGCTTGCTTGTTTATAACAAAGTAGACGAACTGGACGAGGTGTGTAAAAAGATTGAACAAATTACTGCTTCGCAAATTTTAGAGATAGCCAACGAGATTTTCGACGAAAAAAATCTTTCTGTGTTAGTATTTAAATGAAATGCTCATGATCGCCATTAAGCCATTGGAAGACTATATTACCCAGCATACAAGCAAGGAAGATCCGCTGCTCATAGAACTTAGCCGCGAGACCCACTTGAAGGCTATCAACCCTCGCATGCTGTCGGGACATCTGCAAGGTAAACTCCTCGAGGCTATCAGTAGAATGATTCAACCTCTACGCATACTTGAAATAGGCACCTACACCGGCTATTCCAGCATTTGCCTGGCAAGGGGGCTAAAACAAGGCGGACAACTTCACACCATCGAACGCAACGATGAAATAATTCGCATATCAAAAAAATACTTTAAAAAGGCGGGGTTTGAATCCAGCATTTCGCTATTGATAGGCGATGCCCTGGAAATTATTCCGAAACTCGACGAAGTCTATGACCTCGTATTTATCGATGCCGACAAGCAGCAATACCTCCAGTATTTTGAACTTTGCCT
>JAMIIA010000140.1:0-2206 GCA_035913795.1 Bacteroidales bacterium | reverse complement strand
GGAGAGAGGGAGAGTGGGAGAGAGGGTGAGAATGGGAGAGAGGGTGAGAGGGTGAGAGGGTGAGGATGGGAGAGCGTTTCGACTTTGCTCAGCGCAAGTGAGAGAACAGTGTTTGTGTTTAATACTGTGGTGCGTTTACAGAAAAAAAGGAATCCCCCGTGAAGGCAGGTGAGAGGGCGAGAGGGAGAGAGGGCGAGAGGGAGAGAGGGAGAGAGGGAGAGAGGGTGAGAGGGAGCGAGGGTGAGAATGGGAGAGTGCTTCGACGAGCTCAGCATTTGGCTCAGGGTAAAGCTCAGCAACCTGCCACCCTCCCGATGGATCGGGACAGGCACTTTCAGCCTGAGACAGACAGGCTGAAAGAAAAGGGGGACGGCGGTAAAAAAAGCAGCTCCCCATCTTGCGACGGGAAGCTGCTACACTTTGGTTAGGGGTTAGTTAGTCGCTCCTTATAAACCTCTTTTTCAAGCGGAAGCAGAATAAAATGAATGTCTGAAAAGCAAATGAAAAATGAAGCGCAAAAACTCTTCTTTGAGTTTTTGCATCATTTTCTTCAAATTCCAGGCTGCTGCAGCCATGAAAGCATTGATTTGAATGCCTTTTTCACCTAAGAAATAGTTTTGAGCCATACGGAAATCTGTTTTCAGATGACCGATAATAGGTTCTATACCTGCCCGTGCCCTGAACTTTTTACGCTTTTGTCTTTTCTGGTATGCTGTATCGCTTGCTTTTGGCTTGTTTGGCGTTAGGATTTTTACCCCGTTTATTTCTGCTCTGCCCTTACCTCCACGATCGTAAACCAATTCCTGCGGAAGCTTCAATTCATTGTCATTCATCTGGTCGAGCAGGGGTTCTATGGTGTGCCCATCGAAAGGGTTGTCTGG
Source organism: Bacteroidales bacterium (assembly GCA_035913795.1). Taxonomy (GTDB): domain Bacteria; phylum Bacteroidota; class Bacteroidia; order Bacteroidales; family UBA10428; genus UBA10428. The sequence goes on along the minus strand of JAMIIA010000140.1, from coordinate 1,325 downwards.
AAATGCTTTGATTGCTGTGATGATCTTTATTCCTTTTTTTCCTGTGGTAATCAGCCCTACTTTATTTCCAAACTCATATTGTTTGTGGGGTTTGCCCTTGGATATGCACCGGGTAAAAGGCTTGTGCAGGCTGTAAACCTTGTCGGTATCGTTTTTCTGCTGGTTGACAGCACGACGATAAAGGTCAAACTCCTTTGCATAAAACTGCTTCTGCATTTCATTCATTTTGCGTTCCAACTCCCGCAGTTGGATATTGGCTATGGTTTTCAACCGCCTCATTGCTTTTTTGGCCTGTTTAGCACGTTTGGGGTGTTTGCTGTTATAAGTATCGCGTAGCAATTGTTTGCTTTCGCGTGTGTAGCGCTGCCTTTGTTCAACACCTTCATTTTCAGCTATTTTATTGCATTTGTCTATCACTTTCTTGCACAATTTAGCATCGGTGGGAAAGGTCGTGTTATTCTCCTGTACCGTTGTGTCTGACAAAACAAACTTCGACCTCTTGGGTACTTCTTCCCCATGAAGCTTTACACTGTACGAAAATATCTTCTCAATGCCTTTTTCGCCAATCCTGTTACGAAAATGCACAAAGTCGCTCGGATCAAATGGGAACTTGTGCTCAAAAAATACTCCCCCGCAAAAATGCTGAAAGTATGGGTTGCTCTCCCAGGCTCCCGGAATACGTTCATCTCCAAGGTTATAGATATGTTTCAGTATCAGGCAACCTACCATGAGCCGGATGGGAACCGAGGGTGCCCCCTGTTCAGAATAGAATGGCGCAAACTCATGCTCAAAGTATTTCCAATCAATCTTATTCCCAAGTAATACAAGATCATGCCGCATATCAATAAATTCCTCCAACATGGGACGGAATAGATCTCTTTGACTTTTTACCGGTGATTTTCCTATCATTATTTGCAGGGTTTTATGCATTAAAGATACAAATTCCTGCATTAAAAAGAATAGAAATATCAAATTAATTTATTGACATTCAATTGTTTATATTTATTCTAAGGAGCGACTAGTTAAGCGTGAGGGTTGGGACTACTCACGGGGTGACTGCCAGGGCAATGGCGGCGTAGTCACCCCGTGAGTAAGGGCCGGAGCGGTTATTCTTTTTCTTCTTTGCGAAGGTTATACACCTTTTTGCCGCCATAGGCTGCTGCCAGCAGGGTGAGGATAATGGTGCCGCTGCCGATGGGTGCGCCGGGAGCATCACCAATGCGACCACCTGTAACAGCGCCACCGCCACTTGTTTGCCCGGGATGAGGAGGGGCTTGTGCCTGAAGGCATGTAGCTGATGCGACGACTAAAAAGGCTACCAGGAT
>JAMIIA010000139.1:0-1036 GCA_035913795.1 Bacteroidales bacterium | reverse complement strand
TATTCTTTCAAGCACCCCATCAATATTTTTGAGCACATCAAGATCAGAAAAACGCAGAATGGTTAATCCAAGTTCTTGTAAATTTCTATCTCTAATCTGATCTTTCTCAAACCCTTCTTTATCATAATGCTGTCCGCCATCTATCTCTATCACCAGTTTCCCTCTCGGACAGTAAAAATCAACTATGTAATGACCTATATTCTTCTGCCGATAGAACTGTGCATCATTTATCTGTTTTCGCCTGATCTTCGACCAGATAAACTGCTCGGCATCAGTCATGTTACTTCTCAGATTTCGGGCAAGAGGTTTAAGCTTCCTTTCAAAAGGCAGCATTAATTAATCTCCATCGGTGTTCCCCTCTTTTTTAAAGAGGGGTTAGGGGAGATTTTAAATTTGCAAACCAAATTCCCCTCAATCCCCCTTTAAAAAAAGGGGAAAGTAAAAATGGAATTCTTTCCTTGTTGTTCCCTCCTTTTATAAAGGAGGGCTAGGGAGGAATTTAAATTTGCAAACCAAATTCCCCTCAATCCCCCTTTAAAAAAAGGGGGAAGTAAAAATGGAATTCTTTCCTTGTTGTTCCCTCCTTTTATAAAGGAGGGTTAGGGAGGATTTTCACAAGCCGTTATGGTTTAGCGTTTGCAAACCATGTGAACTTTCCATCCTTTATTTTTAAAATGACCGCACTTTTGACCGGGTCGCCGGAGCCTTCCTTGAATTGCATATTGCCGGTAACGCCCTCATACTGCGGAATCTTGGCGAGTGCGTCGCGTACCGCCTGTCGGTCGTTCTTGCCTGCGGTTTTAAGCGCCTGCCACAACAGGCCGAAAGAATCGTAGGTCAAAGCGGCCACGTCGTCCGGTGTGGTTCCATATTTCGTTTTGTAACTCGCGATGAATTTCCGGGTCGCGTCGGTCGAGGCATCAGCCGCGTAATGCGTGCTGAAATAATAATCGTTGCAGTCCTTGCCGCAGAGCTTCACAAGTTCTTCAGATCCCCAGGAATCGGAGCCGATGAACGGCACGGTGATGCCCAGGCG
>JAMIIA010000138.1:0-1150 GCA_035913795.1 Bacteroidales bacterium | reverse complement strand
AAGTGGAAGGTGAAATTTATCCCGAAAAAGATTTGCCCGAAAATGCCAGGAAACTCAAGGGATTTATTTGGCGTGGCGATGAACGCATCCAAAGCAAAGAGGACATTTTCCCTCCCGAAGAGAATGAATATGATGAAAAAATGAAACTGGAAACAAAAGCGGAGGAAGAAAAGGAAGCTGTTCCTATGGAGGTTCGAAAAGAATCGCTGGAAGTGGAAGAGAAGAAAAAAGACAGTTAGCATGTTGCGAGTTGAACGTTTTTTCTGTTACCTATTTCCCATTACAAATTACCAATCATGAAAGAAGATTTCCTTAAATATCAAGCACAAACGTCGCCCTACCCGCTTGCCATGGAAGTTTCCTATGCCAAGGGTTCTTATATTTTTGATACGGCGGGAAAGAAATACTTAGACTTTGTTGCCGGTGTTTCGGCTTCGAGTTTAGGCCATCAGCACCCGAGGGTGAATCAAGCCATTAAAGAGCAATTGGATAAATATTCGCATGTGATGGTGTATGGCGAATATGCCCAACATCCTGCGGTTGAATTTTGTAAATTATTAGCAAAGCACTTGCCGGAGCCGTTAGACAAAACCTATTTAGTGAATTCAGGCACGGAAGCTACGGAGGGAGCTTTGAAATTAGCCCGCCGCGTGACGGGCAGAAGTCATTTGGTTTCGTGTTTTAATGCCTATCACGGCAATACGATGGGTTCTATGAGCGTGATGGGGTTTGAAGAACGGAAGCAAGTTTTTCGACCCTTAATTCCGGATGTGGATTTTATTACGTTTAACAACGAAGCAGATATTGTAAAAATAACGACCAAAACAGCAGGCGTTATTTTAGAAAGCATTCAAGGAGGAGCCGGATTTATAGAGCCTGAAAATGGTTTTTTGAGAAAAATAAAAGCCCGGTGTGATGAAGTGGGAGCCCTTTTAATCCTGGATGAAATTCAACCCGGATTTGGAAGAACCGGAAAGTTATTTGGATTTGAAAATTATGAGGTGGTTCCTGATATAGTGATTATGGGCAAAGGAATGGGTGGCGGAATGCCCGTTGGAGCTTTTACTGCCAAGGCAGAATACATGGATTTATTGAGTGATCATCCGAAATTAGGGCATATTACGACCTTTGGCGGACATCCTGTCATAGC
>JAMIIA010000137.1:0-7766 GCA_035913795.1 Bacteroidales bacterium | reverse complement strand
GTTCGTGTTGAAGGAAACGATCGTAAATCATTTTTTGCCATTGCCGAAAGTCCAAATGGGGTGGATAACTTCCGCTTTTGGGATGAGCCGGTAACGCTTCCTGAAAACGATGAACCGGATGCCAATGTTTATGATATGCGTCTCACAGCACACGAAGATGGTTGGATTTATGGTGTTTTCTGTAGCGAACGAAAAGATCCTGCTGCTCCGGCGGGCGATCTGTCGATGGCAGTTGCTGCTGCCGGAATTGCACGCACCAAAGACCTTATTAATTGGGAACGCTTACCCGACTTGAAAACCAAAAGTCAGCAACGCAACGTAGTACTTCATCCGGAGTTTGTTGATGGCAAATATGCGTTGTATACCCGTCCGCAGGATGGATTTATTGATACCGGGAGCGGTGGTGGAATTGGATGGGGACTCGTTGACGATATAACTAATGCTGAAGTGAAAAATGAGAAAATTATCAATCACCGTTATTATCATACCATCAAAGAATTGAAAAACGGCGAAGGTCCGCATCCGATTAAAACTGCAAAAGGTTGGCTGCATTTGGCACACGGTGTACGCAATTGTGCTGCCGGATTGCGTTACGTGTTGTATCTTTACCTCACCGATTTGCAAGACCCAACAAAATTGATTGCCGAACCTGCCGGATATTTTATGGCTCCTGAAGGCGAAGAACGTGTTGGCGATGTGTCGAATGTACTGTTCAGCAATGGCTGGATTGCCGACGATGATGGAACGGTTTTCATCTATTATGCTTCGTCGGATACACGCATGCATGTGGCAACTTCTACTATCGATAAATTATTGGATTATTGTATCAATACGCCTGCCGATGGTTTTCGATCTGCAAAATCGGTTGAAACGATCAAAAAATTAGTTGCAAAACAACCCCTAACCCCTAAAGGGGAATAAGAAAATAAATACGGGGAAAAGGAGAAATTATTATTAATCATTTAAAAAACATCCAATGGTAATCCTGTTCCCTCTTTAAACAAAATTTCCATTTGCTTTCTCCTTTTGGAGAAAGTCCCCGAAGGGGGAAAGAGGTTGGGAGAGGGTTAGGGAGAGGTCAAAAACACTTATGAAATTCACAAAAAAAATAGCATTCTCAGTAATGCTTATTGCCGGAATATCTTCGGCAAATGCTCAAAAATTTGAAGGTTTAGCCAAAACACCTCCAATGGGATGGAACAGTTGGAATAAATTTGCCTGCAATGTAAGCGAACAATTGATCAAAGAAACGGCTGACGCTATGGTTTCATCAGGCATGAAAGACGCTGGTTACGAATACGTTGTGATTGATGACTGCTGGCAGGTAAAACGTGATTCGCTTGGTTTTATCGTTGCCGATCCCGATCGATTTCCATCCGGAATAAAAGCATTAGCCGATTATATTCATTCAAAAGGTTTGAAATTCGGTATTTATTCGTGTGCCGGAGCTCAAACCTGTGGCGGACGACCAGCAAGTCGGGGTCACGAATACCAGGATGCTCTTTCGTATGCAAAATGGGGAGTTGACTACCTCAAATACGACTGGTGTTTCACCGAAAATCTGAATGCAAAAGGTGCTTATACAACCATGCGTGACGCACTTTATAGCGCCGGTCGACCCATCGTTTTTAGCCTATGCGAATGGGGCGACAACAAACCCTGGCTTTGGGCCGATAAAGTGGGGCATCTTTGGCGTACAACGGGCGATATTTACAATTGTTTCGACTGTGTGAAAGATCATGGTACCTGGAAATCATGGGGTGTAATGCAAATCCTGGATAAACAAGAAGGTTTGCGTCAATATGCCGGCCCCGGACATTGGAACGACCCCGATATGATGCAGGTTGGAAATGGAATGCCGGTAAATCAGGAACGTGCTCATTTTACCATGTGGGCAATGCTCGCAGCTCCGCTTATTTCCGGAAACGATTTGCGCAATATGAGTTCCGAGACTCTGAATGTGTTGACAAATAAAGAAGTTATCGAAATAAATCAGGACACACTGGGAATTCAGGGCTTTAAATATGCTGTAAAAGATAGTGTAGAAACATGGTTGAAGCCTTTAAAAAACAATGAATGGGCATTGGTTTATCTCAACAGAAGCAAAAGTCAGAAAAGTATTAGCGTGGATTGGAAAAATTTCAGAGTAAACGATGAGTTTTCAGGTCGATTATTTGACACAACTACAAAAGATATATTCATTGTCAGGGATTTATGGCTTAAAAAAGTCATTGGCGATACGCGTAAAACTTTACAAGCTACCATCGCAGGCGAAGATGTTTTATGTTTGAAAATATCAAAGAAGCCTGTAAAAAAACAAAAATAAGCCCTAATTTGAAACAATTAATACGGGAATGATTAAAACAGAAGGACTACTTTTGTTTCGAATGAATTTACTATTTAAATTAAAATCACAAAATGCTTACCACCATCGATTATGCCATCATAGGCGTTTACCTGAGTTTGTTAATTTTCATCGGCTTTTACCTCAAACGCCGTGCTTCAAAAAATCTCGAATCGTATTTGCTGGGTGGAAAAACCATCCCCTGGTATATGCTTGGATTATCCAATGCCTCGGGCATGTTCGACATTTCGGGTACAGTTTGGTTGGTTGCCATTACTGTTATTTACGGGTTGAAAAGTATTTATATTCCGTGGTTGTGGCCGGTTTTTAATCAGATTTTTCTGATGATATATCTATCGGCGTGGCTGCGTCGGTCGGGTGTTACTACGGGTGCCGAGTGGATTGCTTTCCGTTTTGGAAAAGACAAAGGCGCTGTTACTTCACACTGGATAATTGTAATTTTTGCTATTCTGGTTTGTTTGAGCATGTTGGCTTATGGATTTATCGGTATGGGGAAATTTATTCAGGTTTTTCTGCCTTTAAAAACCATGTTTCCTGCATTGAGTTTTGTTTCCGATGCTTATGTACCGCATGTGTGGGGAATTGCATTTACTTTGTTTGCTGTATTTTATGCATTGATGGGTGGAATGATGAGTATTGTTTGGGCTGATGTGGCTCAGTATGCAATTATGACCCTGGCTGCACTTGCAATTGCTGTAATTGCCATGGTACATTTAGATGTTATCGAATTTTCGAAGATATTGCCAGAAGGTTGGTATTCGCCCGGTTTTGGAACTCAATTGGATTTGAACTGGACAGGCAAATTTGCCGAGTTTAACACAAAAGTCCAAAGCGATGGTTATCAATTGTTTTCGTTGTTTTTCGGAATGGTTTTGATGAAAGGAATTTTAAGCAGTATTGCCGGACCAGCACCGACCTACGATATGCAGAAAATATTATCCACAAAATCGCCACGCGAAGCTTCATTGATGAGTGGATTTGTTTCAGTTATCCTTATGCCGGTTCGTTATTTAATGATTGCCGGAATTGCGGTCATCGGAATTATTATTTACGATCAAATTCAGGGTCAGATTACAGTGAATGGTTTGGTGGATTTTGAACTGGTTTTACCTGCTGTTATTGCTCATCCATGGATTCCGGCCGGATTGATGGGGCTGATTTTAGCCGGTTTACTCGCCGCTTTTATGTCCACTTTTGCCGGCACGCTTAATGCAGCGCAAGCTTATATTGTTAACGATATTTACATTAAATACCTGAATCCGGGTGCAAGCGCTAAACAATCGAACAAAGCGAACGTAATTGTTGGACTTGTGGTGGTGGTTATCAGCATTTTATTTGGTGTATTGGCCGAAAATGTGAACAGCGTTTTGCAATGGGTTACAGGTGCGTTGTACGGTAGTTATATTGCTGCTAATATTCTGAAATGGCATTGGTGGCGTTTTAACAGCAAAGGTTTTGCTTGGGGAATGGTTGGCGGATTAATTCCGGCATTAATTTTACCTTATGTGCCTGTGATAAACACAGTTTTGCCCTTGTATTATTTCCCCATTATTCTTGTTTTTTCAGTTATTGGTTGCATTTGGGGAACTTATTCAGCACCTGCCACAGACACCGAAGTATTGAAAAAATTCTATTCCAAAACCCGTCCTTGGGGATCATGGAAACCAATTCACGATATGGTCATTGCCGAAAATCCGGAATTCAAACAGAATACTGCTTTCGGGCGCGATATGCTGAATGTAGCCGTAGGGATTATTTGGCAAACTGCACTTGTTGCTGCACCTATTTATTTGGTTGTAAAACAGTTCCGGGGACTTGCCATCGCCGCAATCATTGTTGGTATTGGCACTGTAATTCTAAAAAAGAACTGGTACGATAAGTTGGAAGATTAACTCAGTATTTATGAATAAATTACGCTCAGTATTTTTTCTTTTGTTTTTATTTTTTGTAGAAAATATTTCTGCGGAAAACAAAAACATCAATTCATCTCCTTCGGATAGGGCTTCGCAATTGCTTGCGCAAATGTCCTTGGGTGAGAAAATTGCTCAACTCAAAAACTGTTCCTACGATGTTATTAAGTCATTTGTTGATGTAAAAGGCAATGTGAATACCGACAGTTTGAAGAAGTATTTCCCCTATGGAATTGGTGAAATAGGCTTGAGTTGGTCACTTGAGCCAACTTTATACGTCAAAATAGTCAATCAACTTCGAAATTATAATAAAAGCTTACGTATAAACATTCCACCTTTGTTTATTGGCGAAGGGCTTCATGGTTATATGGCCAATGGTGCAACTGTTTTTCCGCAAGCCATTGCACTTGGCTGTTCGTGGGATCCTGTTTTATTGGAAAAAATATTTACAGCCACAGCACTCGAAGCTTCGGCACGCGGTGTAAAACAACTTTTTTCGCCGGTGTTGGATTTGGCACGCGAACCCCGTTTTGGTCGTACCGAAGAAATGTACAGCGAAGATGCTTATCTGGCTGCTATGTGCGGTCAATCTGCCGTTTGGGGCTTTCAGGGGCGCAATGGCATGCCTGACGAAAACCATGTGGCTGCAACATTGAAGCATTTTGTTGGCCACGGTCAGCCCGAAGGTGGTCGAAATGTAGCTCCTGTTAATATCTCAAAATATGATTTAATGAACAGCCACATGCTACCGTTCGAAAAGTGTATTCAGGCCGGGGCACTTAGTATTATGCCGTCGTACAACGAAATGAACGGGCAACCCAATCATGCCAGCAAATGGTTATTGAACGATATTTTACGCTCAAAACTTGGTTTTAGAGGATTGATTACTGCCGATCAGGATGCGCTTCGCGAAATGTACAAAACACACCAAACAGTTTCAACACTTGCAGAAGCAGCCAAAGTGGGTATTGAAAACGGAATTGCAATTGACTTGCGTTACAATGTTGGTGCTTACGATGAACTGGAAAATCTTGTCGAAACGGGCGGTGTAAATATTGCTTCGATTGATGATCTTGTTTTAAAAGTACTTACGCTCAAATACTTACTTGGACTTTTTGATACAAAAGATATTGACGAAAAAGAAATGTTGAAAGTTACCAACAGTCAGGCTCATAAAGCATTGGCTTTGGAAGCAGCACACAAATCAATCGTATTGCTTAAAAATCAGAAAAACACCTTACCGCTTGATGCTGAAAAACTTAAAACCGTTGCAATAATCGGTCCATTGGCCAAAGGTGTTCATTTTGGTGGTTATACGGCTGAGCCCCGCAAAGGTATTGATGTATTTGAAGGAATAAAGAATTTTGCTGGCAATAAATTTCAGGTAGTTTATGCTGAAGGTTGCAAACTGGCTTTAGAGGAAAGTTCGTTTTGGGAAAATGGTCGACAAACACCAAATTCGTCCGAAAATGAAGCTGTTTTGATAAAAGAAGCTGTTGAAACTGCTTCGAAAAGTGATGTAGTTGTGTTGGCGTTGGGCGAAACAGAATCTTTCAGTCGCGAAGCCTGGAGCGATGAACACACCGGCGACAGAGAAAGTCTGGATTTATTAGGCAATCAGAACAAATTGGTCGAAACCATTTTACAAACCGGAAAACCGGTGGTGGTACTTATGTTTGGCGGTCGTCCGTTGAGTTTTAATCAGGTGGCTCAAACAGTTCCTGCTATTATTCAGGTTTTTTACCCCGGTCAGGAAGGTGGAACAGCCATTGCCGATGTGCTTTTCGGAAAAGTAAATCCCTCAGGAAAACTTTCAGTCACCATCCCTAAATCTGTGGGTCAATTGCCTTGCTACTACAGCCGAAAACGTTCGCGAATGCGTGAATATGTTGGAGGAGTTGCAACCAATAAACCACTTTATCCTTTTGGTTTCGGCTTATCGTACACCCAATTTGAATACAGTAATTTGACCATCGACAAAAAAGAAATCAGCAAAAATCAGTCGATAAAAGTAACAGTAGAAGTAACTAATACCGGAAAAATTGCCGGTGAGGAAATCGTCCAGCTTTACATGCGCGACAAAGTAAGCTCCACTACCCGACCGGAAAAAGAACTAAAAGATTTTGTTAAAATATATTTAAATCCGGGTGAAAGCAAAACCGTAACATTCATGGTAACTCCGGATAAATTAGATTATTATAACCTTGATTTGAATAAAGTAATTGAACCGGGAGAATTTGACGTGATGGTTGGTCCAAATTCTGAAGAATTAAGAACGGTGAGTTTCTCACTTCTTTGATGAGCTAACTTTTTCCAAAGTTTAAAATTTTGGAAAAGTTGATTCTCTAAAAAATGGTAAATAGTAAATGATTAAATAGTAAATAAATGAAATACGGACATTTCGATGACAGCAGACGTGAATACGTCATTACCAATCCTCGCACACCTTGGCATGGATTAATTACCTCGGCAATGAGGACTTTTTTAGTTTAGTTTCCAATACCGGTGGTGGATATTCTTTTTACAAAGATGCCAAATTCCGCCGCCTTACCCGCTATCGTTACAACAATGTGCCGATGGACAGTGGTGGTAAGTATTTCTACATCAATGATGGAGAAACGGTTTGGAGTCCGGGCTGGAAACCTTGCAAAACAGAACTGGATAGCTACGAGTGTCGTCACGGGATGAATTACACCACCATCAAAGGGTTGAAAAATGGGGTAGAAGCTGAGGCTTTGTATTTTGTGCCGTTGAAAACATGGGCTGAAGTACAAAAACTGACTTTGCGCAACACCAACAACGAAGTAAAAACGCTGAAAATTTTCTCTTTCGTTGAATGGGCTTTATGGAATGCAGCCACCGATATGGAAAACTTCCAACGTAACTTTTCTACCGGTGAAGTGGAAATTGAAGATTCGGTGATTTATCACAAAACAGAATACAAGGAACGTCGCGACCATTTTGCATACTACTCGGTAAACGAACCGATGCAGGGCTTTGATACCGACCGCGAAACTTTCTTTGGCTTGTACAATGGTTTTGACGAACCGCAAACCGTACTCGAAGGTGCACCACGCAACTCCGAAGCACACGGTTGGTCGCCTATCGCTTCGCACTATGTTGAAGTGGTATTGCAACCCGGCGAATCGAAAGAATTGGTGTATGTGTTGGGTTACGTGGAAAATGCTCCCGAAGAGAAGTGGGAAAGTAAAAACATTATCAATAAAACCAAAGCTAAAGCCACTATTGCCCGTTTCGATACGGCTGCCAAAGTGGATGCTGCACTTGCGGAACTGAACGCTTATTGGGATAATTTATTGAACGTATTTACCATCAAAACCGGCGAAGAAAAGCTGGATCGTATGGTGAACATTTGGAATCAATACCAATGTATGATTACCTTCTGTTTTTCACGTTCGGCTTCGTTTTTCGAAAGCGGCATCGGACGTGGAATGGGATTCCGTGATTCCAATCAGGATCTCGTGGGCTTT
>JAMIIA010000136.1:0-2229 GCA_035913795.1 Bacteroidales bacterium | reverse complement strand
ACCCATTGAATATCGCGCAACTGAACTTTCCGCTTTAATTCTTGCTCAATATCTTCAGTCGAAACAACCCGGATGACATTACCTTCCCACAAATAAGATAAACCATGCGTTTTCAATAATCCGGTAAAAGCCTGATCCCAAGGGACAGAGCGAAAATCAACGCTGATTTCGCCTTTCAAATCGTTCTTAACCAAAAGGTTCTTATTAACAGATTTGGCCATGGCCCTTAAGACCGATTTGAGTTCTGCCTGGCGCATGGTAAGATTGAGGGGCTTGGTCGGCAGTTTTCTAACTGCGTCTCCCATTACCGGATCTGTTTGCGCTTGTTTGTTTGGTGAAGTCGGAATATCAATTTTTTTGAGACTGGCTTCCGGAGAATGCCCCTGGGAGTTTTCCGCCAGCGTATTCCACTTTTCAAAGAAAGGATCTTTCTTTGTGCTTTTGAGATCTCCTGAACAGCCCATAAAGAATATCAGCACAAAAAAACTGATCACTATTTTGTCAATTTTAATTTGGCTTGCACTTAAACTCAAGGCAATAACCTCCATATCTTAAATTTTATTCCTGGATGGGAACATATAATTGGCTACCTGTTTTACGGTTGACAACCAAAACTCTTGATGGCGTTACGCTTTTTAATACATAACCTTCAACATCGAGAGATTCACCTGTCACGTATTCAAAACTATTAATGATAGCCACTTTTTTACCGCCGGTTTCCACATAACCGGAATAGATAATTTTTGCCGCAGCGACGCCGCCGGCCTCGTTTCCAACAAATTCACGGTAGGACGATTTTTCCCAAAAAGGGTTCTTGTTCCAATCCGTCTCTGCCCTTTTAGCGATATAAGTGTCAACATCGCTCACTTTATATTTCGTTAAATCACTGCTGAGTGTGTTGACAAGAGATTGAGCTTCAACGACTTTGTTTTCTATTTTAGTCGCTTTGGCTTTTTGGGCCGCCGGCCTGGCAATCAATAACTCATAGGCCGCATAGAGAACACACAAAGCAGCAATGGCCAGGATGATGATTTGTCTTGTGTTTAATTTTTTCATTTTTTCCCCGAACCCGTCTAATTAGCCAGGGCAATCCATATTTTCAATTTACATTCCATAGAATCACTGTATTGCTTGAGATTAATTTCCTCAATCTGATCAATATAAGGCAAAGACCCCAATCCCACCAACAGTTTCCGGAAATTGGCAAACTCTCCTTTTACTGTTGCATTGTACAGGAGTTTTTGTGATCCACCGTCCAAAGATTTCGTTTCCGGCATCAGCGAAATGGTCATCAGGTTGGATCTTCCCGCCTCGACACGGAAAGCATCCTGAAATTTTTCCGCATCCTGTCTGGATAGTTTTGTTTTCGCAGGATTGGGTAAAATATTTGTTTCTTTTTTAATAGAAGTATTTTGTATAAATTGATAGGCTTGTCCCAGTTCCTTTTTCTCAACAATTTGATCCTGAAAAGTTTTTAATTCCTGGGACCGTTTGGCATTGTATCGATTTAAAGGAATAATGCCCAGCAGAACGATAAGAATGATAATTCCACCACAGATCAACATGTAGGTTAAGCTTTTTGACGGAATATCCAGATTGAATTTCTTGTTCATCTCTAACCTATTTTCGCGTTTATTGTGAATTGAAGAATTTCTTTGTTCTTGAACTTTGCATTACTACTCTTTTGCAAAGCCACACCTTGAAGAATAGGTGAATCTTCCAGCTTCATAACATACTGAGCCAAAAGCGCATCGAGGGCGCTGCGGTCGCCCAGAACAACGCCCTCAATGACAACATCTTGGTCTTGTTCTTTTTTGGTGGCATCTTTCTTTGGTACCTGTGCCCCTGCGACGGGGATGGCCACCCGGACATTGATCAATCTGATGTTTCCCGGCGTCAGGTCTGACAGTTCGCTGATAATCGCCATTCCTTTGTATTTACTGGCATACTGCTGATTGAGTTGATGACGTAATTTCAAATCTTCAGCAAGGGCTGTTATTTTTCCCTTAGATAAGGTCGGGTGGAAAAGAGACAGTTCTTTTTTTAGCTTCATCTGCTTGTCGCTGAGTCGCCCGGTTTCAACGGCCTGAAAAACGAGAATGGCAAAACAAGCAATCAGCGCCGCTGCAAATGCCGCAAAGATGCCGCGATTAATGACTTTGTTCCTGCTTTCCTTATTTTTATCCACGTAGGTAAAAATGGCGTTTGGTGTGTGCTGCCGGTCGGATA
>JAMIIA010000135.1:0-1399 GCA_035913795.1 Bacteroidales bacterium | reverse complement strand
GTGGGTGAATATCCCGCCGGTAGTGAATATCTTCAAAACATAATTTCCGGTAATCAAGTCATTCAAATTTATTTTATTTTGCTCTATGGTTTTTGAAGTCAAAAGTCGTCCGGAGATGTCATATACTTCAACGTTTAACACGGTATGGTCTGTTTCAAAATATAACATTGTTGCGACCGGATTTGGGTAAATTTTTATTTCTGTTTTGGTTATTCCAAGTTCATCTAATGACAAAGCTCCACAATCTACGTTGACCGGAATGTTGCTGTTTGTATTGGTTGCATTACCCAGTTGCCCGAAGATGTTTAATCCCCACGTCCAGAGTTGCCCGTTGGGTTGAATGGCTACATCGTGAAATCCCATTCCTTGTGAAATGGCGATACAATTCACAGCGGTTGTGTTTTGAACGGGTATATTTCGTGTAACAAAGGTTCCGTCACCTACTTGCCCGTAATTGTTTTTTCCCCAAACCCACAAACTCCCGTCTGTTTTTATGGCGGTAACGGTTTCATAGCCAGCTGAAACGGCTTGCCAGTTTGTATCTGTTCCGATTTGAAGGGGCGATGTTTTGTTTAATCCCGAATTGTCATTGCCTGTTCCGTCGCCGTGGAGTCCGAATATTCCTCGGCCCCACGTCCATAGGGTTCCGTCTGCTTTGATGCCTTTTGAATGATATTGACCGGTTGACACTGCTACCCAGTTGGTTTCGGTTCCTATTTGAACGGGAGCATTTTTTCCGGTATATGTACCGTCTCCCAGTTCGCCGTTTGCATTGCTGCCCCAACCCCAGAGCGTTCCATCTGTTTTGATGGCTAACGTATGGGTGTAGCCGGGCGAAATGCTTAACCAATTTGTGTCTGAGCCTATTTGTATTGGTGTTGTTCTGTTTACATTGGTTCCATCTCCTAACTGCGAATGGTTATTACTACCCCAAGCCCACAGGGTGCCGTTGTTTTTTATGGCTACGGTGTGCGTGTGGCCGGCCCTAATTTTTACCCAATCGGTTTCTACTCCAATTTGTAGGGGAGTGTAGATAAACGTACCTACCGTGCCGTTGCCAATTTCGCCATAATTGTTAGTGCCCCACGCCCAAATCGTACCATTGTTTTTCAAAGCAACATTATAATTCTGTCCTGCTGAAACGGATTGCCAATCCGTTGCTGTCCCAATTTGAATGGGGGAGTTTTTACTAATATTTGTGCCGTCCCCCAATTGAACATAACCGTTATATCCCCAAGACCACATAGAACCATCACTTTTTAAACCAATGGAGTGATTCAATCCCTTCGTTATATTTTGCCAACATTGGGAGTAACCCGTTAAAGAGATAAAACCCAATAATAAAACAAGGACGGTGTTAAAAGGTAAGTGTCTTTTCATAAAATGGTATAACAGTTAA
>JAMIIA010000134.1:0-1864 GCA_035913795.1 Bacteroidales bacterium | reverse complement strand
CAAATGGGAAGTCAGTACAACACAACTGCGGTAGTGAGTATCAGTCAGATATTGTACAATCAAACGGCATTAACCGCCGTGAAACTCACCAAGAAAGCGGCTGAACTAAGCAATTTAAGCGTTGAAAAAGCAAGCGAAGAAATTGCATTCGAGGTGGCCAAGCTCTATGCATTGGGACAAACCACTGCCGAACAATATAAGTTGATCAGTGAAAACATCAAACGTACCGAACGCTTGAGGGACATTACCAAAATAATAGTTGAAAACGGAGTTGGCAAACAAGTTGACTTAGACAGGGTAAATGTGAACCTCGAAAACATGTACACGCAACAGAGCAATACACAACTTGCACAGGAACAACAACAGAACATGATTAAATATATGCTCGATCTTCCGCTCGAACAAACGATAGTACTGACCGATACAGCAGCCATGCCGCTATTGACCAATGTCCCTATGCTCCGGTCGGACTTTTCGGATCATGTAAATATCCGCTTGCTCGAATCGCAAAAGGAGCTGAATGTTTTAAACAAAAAGCTGATAAACAATGGTTATTTACCCACACTTTCGCTGTCGGGACAAGCAGCTTACCAGGGTCTGCGTAACGATTTCAGCACTTATTTCAAGAGTGGCGAGGTCAACAAATGGTATCCAATGTCCAGTGTATCCGTTAATCTTTCGGTACCAGTATTCGACGGATTCGAAAAGCGATCGAAATCGCGTCAGGCCACAATGGACCTGAAGAAAACGGAGGAAACGATTGAGAGTACCAAAGAAAACTTCAGCATGAATTATAAAAATGCACTGAACAATTATATGAATAACAAAGATATCGTTCGTCGACAAAAACTAAACCTTACTTTGGCCGAAAAGGTGTACAAAGAAACTGCGCTGAAATACCGCGAAGGACTTGCCGGCATGAGCAGCTTGTTGCAGGACGAAATGAGTCTGAGCAGTGCGCAGGGCGGTTACCTCACAGCCTTGTACAATTTTAAGGAAGCCGAACTTAAAATTATGACGCTCAACGGAGGCATTAAACAGCTATATAACTGATAAAGGCAAAGGCGAAGGAAGTTGAGCTATTCAAATAGAATGATCAACTTATAGAAACGCTAAATAATAAGAATCATATAGTGTTCTAAAAATAAATCACTAATGTACTGTTTATCTTCTTTTTTTTTGATGGTAAATGGTTAAACGGTAAATACATAATAAACTTCAATTCAATACAAAATAACAATAATACGGTATAAAAAATGAAAAAGAAAACAATCATAGCAAGTGTAACCATCGTAGGGCTGCTTGGAATTATGACATGGACACTGGCTTCGAACAAAAAAGCAATCGACAGCAGTAAAGAAGTAAAAACAACCCAAAGTGATGTAACTGTCACAGTAGCTTCGGCTGAAATGACCGAAACAAACGCAAGTCTGGAATTGGTAGGTACTACCCAAGCCTGCAAAGAAGTGAATATTGCTTCGGAAAGCGCAGGTAAGATTGTTCAGGTAAATTTTAAAATGGGCGATTTTGTAACCAAAGGAAAAGTGTTGGCCAAAATAGATGACACCTACAAACGGTTGGCGTATGACAATGCCAAACTGAGCTACGAAAAATGCAAAGACGATTACAACCGTAACATATCGTTGCATCAAGGAGAAGCTATTTCGGACACGCAGCTTAGGGATATAAAAATGGCTTTCGAAAATGCCACCATACAGCTTGAAAATGCAAAAAAACAATGGGACGACACCAAAATTACCGCTCCTTTCAGTGGCTATATCACAACTCAAAATACCGAACTCGGCGCTTATGTTAATCCGGGAACTGTAATTGCCGGAATAGCCGATATTTCTGATTTGAAAGT
>JAMIIA010000133.1:0-13750 GCA_035913795.1 Bacteroidales bacterium | reverse complement strand
CGGCGAATTAGCCGAAATATAGGCATCCAGACGCATGGGAAATAGTTCTGACTGACCTTGGTTGTATTCTTTGAATTTGATGTTTTTCATGCCTTAATATATTAAATATCAAGAACATGACAAATTTTTTGTGACGTAAAATACTAACTAAGTGCAATTTAAAATAAAAGAGGGTATCCATTTTTGGACACCCTCTTTTTTTTAACCCTAACCTAATAAACCTATGAAAAGAATCTCAGAGTATAGAAGCAGTACCTTCCGTGTTTCTGATGATTCAAAAATACAGCATACATGTGTTAAGATCCATTAACGTCTGTTAATTATTGTTAAACTATTAGGGCATTCTTTTTCAGCCTATTACATTTGTAACACATGAATAAGCGCCTTATTATCGGACTTGGCCTTGTAATGACTCTGGTTTTGCTTAGCCTTATTACGGTTCAGATTAACTGGATTCGCAATGCCTATGCAGTGAAAGAAAATCAATTCGATCAGATGGTGCATACTGCCCTTACCGAAGTGGTAGATGTGATAGTCCGTGAAGAAACCTACAATTCCCTGTTTCGCGAGTTTTATCCCACGGCAGGCATACAGAATTCGGCAAATTATTGGATGCAACTTGAAAAAGATTCTTCAGAAATCAATAAACCGGCTGCTTCAGGTAAAGATTATCAATCTTCAGACTCAAACCATTTTTCGTCGAATAAGAGCGACAGCATCGATTATGATGCAGTGTTTAAGCAACATCGGAAAGTGTTGCTGGAGAAACAACGTTACATTAACCGGGTGTTGTGGCGTATAATGAATCAATCGCCCGATATTCGTCAGAGGCTTGATGTAAATGAAGTCGAATCGATAGTGAGTGAAGTTTTGCTTGATTTTGGGATTAACTCCAATTTCGAATTTGCATTAAGTTCTGGTAGAAATGAAAAGTATTTTTTTTCAGAAGGCTTCCAGCCACTTAGCGAACATTCGGTTTATAAGGTCAGATTGTATCCCGAAGATCCTATGCCATCCGGTTATTATCTTGAAGTGTATTTTCCCGATAAACGAAATTTTATATTTCGCTCTATGGCTTTTATGGGCATCTCCTCCGGAGTACTTACTATGCTTATAGTGTTTACATTTGGTTTTACCTTGTTTGTTATTTTCAGGCAGAAACATTTGTCGGAAATTAAGAACGATTTTGTAAACAACATGACGCATGAGCTTAAAACGCCCATTTCAACCATTTCACTTGCCTCGCAGATGCTGGGTGATAAATCCATACCCGATTCTTCGAAAAACCTGACCCGGATTTCTACCATTATTCTTCAGGAAAGCCGGCGTCTCGGACACCAGGTTGAGAAAGTATTACAAATTGCCAGTATTGATAAAGGCAAGCTGGAATTGAATGTCAAAACTGTCGATATTCACGATCTGATAGAAAATGTGGTTGGCACCTTCCGGTTGCAAATTGATGCGAAGGGTGGGTTGCTTATACCTTCGCTGCATGCCACCAATAGACAGGTAAGTGTAGACCCTGTGCATATGAGCAATGTAATTTCGAATCTTTTAGACAATGCGGTAAAATATACACCCTCTAATCCGGAAATCTACATTGAAACCAGCAATATCGGGCAACAGGTTTTTATAAGTGTAAAAGACAATGGAATTGGTATCAGCAGGGCGAATCAGAAAAAGGTTTTCGACAGGTTCTACCGCGTTCCTACCGGAAATGTGCACAATGTAAAGGGGTTTGGACTTGGACTTAACTATGTGAAGAAAATAATCGAAATACATAAGGGTGGAGTAGAGCTTGAAAGTGAACCCGGACAGGGATCAACTTTTCGGTTCTGGCTTCCTCTAAATAAATAAATCTATGGAAAAAATCAGCCTGCTACTTGCCGAAGATGATGAAAACCTCGGGTCGCTCTTGCGCGAATACCTGATAGCCAAAGGATACGATGCCAATTGGTTTGTAAATGGCGAAAAGGCTTATAAAAGCTTTATTAAAGAGCATTACGATTTGTGCATATTCGATATTATGATGCCTGTGAAAGATGGTATTACTCTGGCACGAGAGGTTCGCCTCCTGAATGCCACCATACCTATTCTTTTTCTGACAGCGAAATCGCAGAAAGAAGATATCCTAAATGGGTTTCAGGCCGGTGCCGACGATTATATTACCAAACCTTTTAGCATGGAGGAACTGGTATACCGGATCGAAGCCATTTTAAGAAGGACTCATTTTCAGCCTTCAAGTCAGATGGAGTTTGCCATTGGCGAATTCTTATTTTATTCCGATAAACAAGTGCTGTCTCACAATGGCGTGGAGCAAAAACTCACCACCAAAGAAACAGATCTTTTAAAGCTTCTTTGCGTCAACAAAAACTCAGTACTTGAGCGGAATTTTGCTCTCAAAACTATCTGGGTCGACGACAATTATTTCAACGCAAGAAGCATGGACGTTTACATAACCAAACTTCGGAGATACCTTAAAGCCGATCCTTCGATTGAGATTATGAACATTCATGGGAAAGGGTTTAAGCTTATTATAAAATAGATTTCCATACGCTGTTTTTTCTCTGTTTACCAATACTTTTTCACAAGAATAAATTCAGTTTTAAGTATTTTTTATGCAGTATCCACTTTGAAATCTGATTTTTATCAGTAAATTTGCACTCATTGAAATTGAAAAATGAATTTATTGACCAGCATACTTGCTATTATCCTCCTTCTCGGTATTATTTATCCCGGATGAGAATGGTTTGTATGTAGACAAGAAAAAATATACGAGGGCCATTCTCAAAGAGTTTGGCCCTCTCGCTTTTATAAAAAACTTGAACTTTCAATTGTCCGGTTTACTAAAAACGCACTTTTAGAAGAAATAAAAAAAAGCAGAACCTAAAACAAATACAATGAGTGAGAAACTGTACATTTTTGATACAACCCTGCGCGATGGAGAGCAAGTACCAGGTTGTCAGTTGAATACCGTGGAAAAAATTGAAGTTGCTAAGGCACTTGAATTGCTAGGTGTAGATATTATCGAAGCGGGCTTTCCTATTTCGAGCCCAGGCGATTTTAAATCGGTAGTGGAAATTTCCAAAGCCGTAAAGAACCCAACCATTTGTGCACTTACCCGTGCTGTGGAAAAGGATATTGATGTGGCTGCTGAAGCTCTTAAAAGTGCCAAACGGGGTCGAATACATACAGGCATCGGTACCTCACCCTACCATATTAAGTACAAGCTAAACTCCAACGAAGACGAAATTATAGAACGGGCCATTGCTGCGGTGAAGTATGCCAAAAAATACGTAGAAGATGTGGAATTTTATGCCGAAGATGCTGGTCGTTCCGACAATGTTTACCTGGCAAGGGTAATTGAGGCTGTGATTAAAGCCGGAGCCACAGTAGTGAATATACCCGATACCACCGGATATTGTTTCCCACATGAATTTGGAGAAAAAATTAAATACTTGGTCGACCATGTTCCCAATATTCACAAGGCCATTATCTCCACTCACTGCCACAACGATTTAGGCATGGCAACCGCCAATACTTTGGCCGGAGTATTAAGTGGAGCCCGTCAGGTAGAAGTTACCATTAATGGCATCGGAGAGCGTGCCGGTAATACCTCGCTCGAAGAAGTGGTGATGGCCCTGAAAAGTCGCAAACATTTGGCTATCGAAACAGGAATTAATACCCGCCAGATTTATAAAACAAGCCGTTTGGTTTCATCGCTCATGAACATGCCTGTGCAACCAAACAAAGCCATCGTGGGCAAAAACGCTTTTTCTCACTCCTCCGGAATTCATCAGGATGGGGTATTGAAAAATCGCGAGAATTATGAAATTATCGACCCTATTGAAGTAGGAGTAAGTGAATCGAGTATTGATCTTACTGCCCGAAGTGGCAGGGCTGCCCTTAAGCATCGTCTGCAGCTTTTGGGTTACGAGTTCGAAACAGAAGAATTGAACAAGATATATGACGATTTTCTTGAGCTGGCCGACAAGAAAAAAGGGGTGAACGACGAAGATCTTCAGATATTGGTAGGCAACAAACACATAGGTGAAAAACGGTCCATCGAGCTTAAGCATCTCCAGGTTTTGGCTGGTTCTTCCACCATACCAATGGCTACCGTAGTGCTCGATATCAACGGAGAAGAATTTTCTGCCACCGAGCCAGGAAACGGACCGGTAGATGCAGCCTATTCAGCAATAAAAAAAATGGTGATGCACAAGGTAAGGCTCGAAGAATATATTGTTCAGGCAATTACTAAGGGTAGCGATGATGTAGGCAAGGTACACGTGCAAATTGAGAATAAGGGAAAAATCTATTATGGTTTTTCGGGTAATACCGATATTATTACCGCCTCTGTCGAAGCCTTTATCGATGCCATCAACAAAATTGTATAGCAAAACGAATTTTGATGGTAGCATTTGACTGTCAACGAAAAATTAGTAAAGTATATAATTCTTAAATATATAAAATGGGAAAAACATTATTCGACAAAGTTTGGGATGCTCACGTAGTATCTGAAATCGCGGGCGGCCCCAGTGTATTGTATATCGACAGGCATCTGATACACGAAGTTACAAGTCCTCAGGCCTTTGCAGGCCTCGATGCACGAGGCATTAAAGTGTTCAGACCCGAAAGAACAGTGGCCACCCCCGACCACAATGTGCCCACGATTGACCAGCACGTTACCATTAAAGATCTGCTTTCAAAAACTCAGGTAGAAACCCTTGCCCGCAATACAGAAAAACACGGAATCAGGCATTATGGACTGAACCATCCTTACCAGGGTGTGGTGCACGTAGTAGGACCGGAACTTGGGCTTACACTGCCTGGCATGACTATCGTGTGTGGCGATTCTCATACTGCTACCCACGGTGCCTTTGGTAGCGTGGCTTTTGGAATAGGAACCAGCGAGGTAGAGATGGTAATGGCTACCCAGTGCATTTTACAGCCAAAACCAAAGCGCATGCGAATTAATGTCGATGGAAAGCTTGGAAAAGGTGTAACATCCAAAGATATTATTTTATACATTATTTCAAAAATCTCTGCCAGCGGTGGAACCGGGTTTTTTATAGAATTCACTGGTTCAGCTATCCGCAGCCTGTCTATGGAAGGCCGCATGACAGTTTGCAACATGAGTATCGAAATGGGTGCCCGTGGCGGGTTAATCGCACCTGACGAAGTAACTTATAATTACATCAAAGGACGCGAGTTTGCACCCAAAGGAGCTGACTGGGAAAAATTACATGCATATTGGCAAACCCTTCAGACCGATAGCGATGCCAAGTTCGACAAGGAGTTGAGTTACAGTGCAAGCGACATTGAGCCAATGATTACATATGGTACTAATCCCGGAATGGGACTTGGAATTACTGAAGCTATACCAACGCTGGAATCCATCGAAGATGCTACCCGTGCTACTTTCCAGAAATCGCTGCAGTACATGAATTTTGAAGCCGGTTCGGCCATGATTGGCAAACCCATCGACTATGTATTTGTGGGAAGCTGTACCAACGGACGTATCGAAGACCTGCGTGCCTTTGCAGAGTTTGTAAAAGGGCACAAAAAGGCACCTCACGTGGTGGCATGGATTGTTCCCGGATCGAAGCAGGTCGAGAAACAAGCCATTGAAGAAGGGTTGGATAAAGTATTAGCCGCCTCTGGTTTCGAATTGCGTCAGCCCGGATGTTCTGCATGCCTGGCCATGAATGATGATAAAGTGCCTGAAAGTCTGTATGCAGTTTCAACTTCGAACCGGAATTTTGAAGGCCGTCAGGGACCAGGTTCACGTACCTTGTTGGCCAGTCCGCTCACGGCAGCAGCAGCAGCCATCCGTGGAAAAATTACCGATCCTCGCGAATTTTTATAGCAATTTGTTTACAATAAAACATCCGATATGTCAAGTCAGAAATTCACTACAATACAATCGAGCTGCGTGCCCCTTCCGGTTGAAAATGTTGATACCGATCAGATTATTCCGGCACGTTTTCTGAAAGCTACCACCCGCGATGGTTTTGGAGAAAACCTTTTTCGCGACTGGCGTTACGACAAGCAAAACAAACAAGTACAGGAATTTGTGTTGAACGACCCAACTTATTCGGGTACCATTTTAGTAGCCGGAAAAAACTTCGGAAGCGGATCCAGTCGCGAGCACGCTGCCTGGGCAATTGCCGATTACGGGTTTAAGGTGGTTGTTTCAAGTTTTTTTGCCGATATCTTTAAAAACAATGCCCTTAACAATAGTCTGCTACCGGTTCAGGTATCAGCGGGTTTTTTACAACAGCTTTTCGAAGCGGTTCAGACCGATCCAAACACGCAGGTTGAAGTGAATCTGGTGGACCAGAAAATTATTCTGCTCCAAACCGGGAAATCGGAAAGCTTTGAAATTAATGCATACAAAAAAGAATGTTTGCTGAATGGTTACGACGATATCGATTACCTCCTCAGCAATAAGTCAAAAATAGAAGCCTTTGAGCGCAGCAGACCAGTAAGCCTTTAAGAAATTGCAGTAAACTGCCCTAAGTTCTAGTAACTATACAATGAAGGGATAAGGGGCAGTTTATTATTTACGTTTTTTTTGCAGGAAACACGATGAAACATCTATGCACGAAGATTCACAACAAGGAGATGATTGCACCCTAGATGTTCCACGAGGCCAATATAATAACTTAAATATATTCTCGTGAAAATAACCGTAATGGATACCACACTTCGCGATGGGGAACAAACCTCAGGAGTGTCCTTTACCTACGATGAAAAACTCAGTATTGCAAAACTCTTACTCGAAGATCTGAAGGTAGACCGAATTGAAATTGCTTCGGCTCGAGTTTCGGAGGGGGAGCGGGAAGCTGTAAAGCGAATTGCCACCTGGGCTGAAAAGCATCACGACCTGGAGAAAATTGAAGTTCTCGGTTTTGTAGATAATCATGTTTCAATCGATTGGATAAAGGATTCAGGTTGTAAGGTTATTAACCTCCTCACAAAAGGATCGCTCAAGCATGTAACCCAACAACTTCGAAAAACACCTGAAGAGCATGTTGCAGAAATTATCGACGAAATAAATTATGCCACCAGCCAGGGCGTAAGAGTTAACATCTACCTCGAAGATTGGTCGAATGGTATGCGTAACTCGCAGGAATATGTTTTTTTTATGCTCGACAGTCTTAAAAATCAAGCTATTCAAAGGTTTATGCTGCCCGATACATTGGGGATATTGAATCCGGATGAAACTTTTAGCTTTTGTAAGATTATCAAAGAGAGGTACCCTGATTTAAACTTCGATTTTCATTCACACAACGATTATGACCTGGCTCCTGCCAATGTATATGCAGCTCTTAAGGCTGGCATTGGTTGTTTTCATACAACCATCAACGGTTTGGGCGAGCGGGCCGGAAATGTGCCTCTTTCAAGTGTAATTGGCATTGTGAAGGATCATTTCCGCTACGAAATGAATGTCGATGAGTCGAAACTCACCATCGTGAGCCGGATGGTAGAAACCTATTCGGGAATTCGCATTCCTCCCAATAAACCCATTATTGGCGACAGCGTGTTTACACAAACTGCAGGCATACATGCCGATGGGGATAAAAAGAACAACCTATATTTTAACGACCTTCTTCCCGAACGCTTCGGACGAACCCGTGCTTATGCCTTAGGAAAGACTTCTGGCAAGGCCAATATTGCGAAAAATCTCGAAGCTCTGGGTATTGAACTCGATGCCGAATCGATGAAAAAAGTTACCAAACGGATCATCGAATTGGGCGACCTGAAAGAAACCGTAACCCAGGAAGACTTGCCCTACATTATCTCCGATGTGCTGCGTAGCGAATCCATTAGGCACGATATACGAATACTGAACTACAGTTTGTCTACTGCCAATGGCTTGCGACCTGTAGCCACCCTTAAAATACAAATAGGCAAGAAAAGTTACGAAGAAACGTCTGTGGGCGACGGGCAATACGATGCTTTTGTAAAGGCACTTAAGAAGATCTATGCCTCGCTCAACAAGGAGATGCCGCGCCTGATCGACTATGCGGTTTCCATTCCTCCGGGTGGAAAAACCGATGCCCTTGTGCAAACAGTGATTACCTGGCGTAATGGTGGGAAAGAGTTCCGTACCCGCGGCCTCGATTCTGACCAGACGGTTTCGGCCATCAATGCCACCATGAAAATGCTGAATATTATTGAAAATAAATAAATTAATACACGATGAATTTTAAAATTGGTGTTTTGCCCGGCGATGGAATTGGCCCGGAAATAGTGGAGCAAGCCATAAAAGTCTTAAATGCTGTAGGAAAGAAATACAATCACAGCTTTGTTTACACCTATGCACCCGTTGGAGCTGCGGCTATCGATGAGTTGGGCGATCCGTATCCGGAAACAACGCATGAGGTTTGCATGAATTCCGATGCGGTGTTATTTGGTGCCATCGGCCATCCACGGTTCGACAACGACCCAACCGCTAAGGTACGTCCCGAGCAGGGTTTGCTGGCTATGAGAAAGAAGTTGGGTTTATATGCCAACATTCGTCCTGTTTCTACTTTTGCTTCGTTAATTGAGAAAAGCCCGCTGCGTACGCACATTGTAGAAGGTGCAGACATGGTGGTGGTTCGTGAACTTACCGGCGGTATTTATTTCGGAGAGAAAGGTCGCTCCGAAGATTTAAAGAAAGCCTTTGATACCTGCACCTATACTGTAGAGGAAATTGAGCGCATATTAAAGCTTGCTTTTCATTATGCAGCACAACGCAATAAACGACTCACTATGGTTGACAAAGCCAATGTGCTTGCTACTTCGCGCTTGTGGAGGCAAACCGCGCAGGCTATGGAGAAAGATTATCCCGAAATTACAGTCGATTATATGTTTGTCGACAATGCGGCGATGCAACTGATTCAGTGGCCCAAGAAATTTGATGTGATGGTTACCGAGAATATGTTTGGCGATATACTCAGCGATGAAGCTTCGGTAATTACCGGATCGCTTGGTTTGCTTCCTTCGGCGTCGGTTGGAATTCACACCTCCGTATTCGAACCCATTCATGGTTCTTATCCGCAAGCTGCTGGTAAAAACATTGCCAACCCGGTTGCTACCATTCTTTCTGCCGCCATGTTGCTTGAGTCGCTTGACTTGTTAGCTGAAGCAAAGGTGATTCGCAATGCCGTAGAGGCTTCCTTGCAAGCGGGTGTAGTTACAGAGGATATTTCGAAAGAAAAACCTTACAAAACTTCAGAGGTTGGCGATTGGATTGCTTCGAAAATATAATTCAGTATAGCATGTTTCCAATTGCGGAAGAAGACATGAATAAAAAGACAGCTTCAAACGGGCTGTCTTTTTTTGTTTTCGGAAATAAACAGTAGACCTACAAACGGTGAGAATAAAAAAGGGCCTGTTTTGCAGGCCCTTTGTATATCGAATAAAAAAAAATGCAATTAGTTCCTTGCAAGAGGGTCACCCTTTGTGGTTGAATAGTTAATCTTAAGTGCGCTAGCCTTGCGCAATTCCTGCTTAATATCGGTAACAATTCCCATTTCCACGTCGCGGTCTACTTTAAGCGAAACAGTCATTTTTGGCTGATCGTTTTCAGAAAGTCTTTCACGCTCTGCGGCAATGAACTCTCGTATTTGCTCGGGTTCGGCAAATGCATCGTTGAGCTGAATGCGCGGAAGCTTTCCAAACCGTGAGTTGGAAGGTAAGCCAATGTAGATATAACTTACCAGCGATTTGTTATCGAGTTTCTTGATCTGATTTGCAGCTGGCGCATGCACCTTTACAAGCGGGTTATTTTGCTTCATTGTGGTAGTAACCATAAAAAAGAAAAGGAGCATAAATACAATGTCGGGCAGCGATGCGGTTGAAAGGGCTTGAACCTTGTTCTTTCCTCTTTCTTTAAATCTTCCTGCTAACATCTGTTTATCCTCCCACGTTTTTGGGTTCTGCTTCAGAAATCTTCATTGGGTAAACTTCCTCAATGGCATCAATCTTATCCTGGTCTTTTTCTGGATCCAGATCAACGTATTTTTTTCCAAACTGCTGCATGCTTAATTCATCTCTTAGCTCATTATAGGCAGCTGCCAGCTCGTTTTGCACGCTGATATAGGTTTTAAAAGAAGTACCCCTGTCGTTTTGAAGCGATATCACATGTTTTTTTGTCACATTCACTGTTCCAAAAAAGTCCACGGTTATTGGTTCAAGTATGGGTAAATTAGGGTCGTTGTTCGGATTTGCAATAAACTCCTTGGTGGCTTCTCGCAAATCATTTAGTTGCATTAGTTGACCTTCAACCAGCAATTGGTTGTCGCGATTAACCAGCACTACAAAAACGTTTCGCTCCTTAATTTCCACATCATCATTATTGTCTGTCTCCGGCATTGGAGGCAATTTTCTCACAATGCCCGAATCGGTATCCATGGTAGTGGTAACCAGGAAGAAAATCAGCAGAAGGAAGGCGATGTCGGCCATCGATCCTGCATTGATTTCCGGTATGTCTCTTCTAGCCATATTATTTAGTATTTAATGCTGAAATTTACCCAGCCTAGTTAAACGCCCTGTAAATCTCCGATACAACAATACCTAAAAGGGCAATTCCCCCTAAAATATAGGTTGCCACCATCCCTGTGCCAACCCATTTAAGTGTAGTTGGTGCCACATCTGGCATTTGATTTAAGTCACTAGATATGTCAGCTGACAAGGCATAGGAGATTGCTACAAGGATTCCTCCTAACACCAATACAATCAGTGCACCTTTAATGGCTTTTGGATGAGTGACAATATGTGCGATAGCGAATATAACTGTAATGAGTATGGTTATGCCGAATAGCAAGTAGCTCCAATACAGGTTAATTGCTGTGAAGCGTGGTTCATCATCTGTGATTAGTCCGGTACCTTCGGTTACATTGCCACCCCAAAAGAGGAATGCAGCTAATGCTACCGAGATAGCTACTATGGTATAGAAAACTATAGAAGAAATCTTTTGCATTGCTTATTTATTTTTGAGGTTGTACTTCACAAGAATATCCATAAGTGAGATTGATGAATCTTCCATTCTGCTTACCAAGGTATCGATTTTTGCCAGCAGGTAGTTGTAAAACACTTGAAGTAACATGGCCACAATAAGACCAAATACTGTAGTGATAAGGGCAATACCAATACCTTCGGCTACGATGGTAGCACTTACATCGCCAGCGGCAGCAATATTGTCAAATGCAAGTATCATACCTATTACAGTACCTAGAAACCCGAGCATTGGGGCAAGTGCAATAAAAAGAGAAATCCAGCTGAGGTTTTTTTCCAGTAATCCCATTTGAACGCTTCCGTAAGAAATAATTGATTTTTCAACTATTTCAAGACCTTCGTCGATACGGTCCAATCCCTGATAGAAAATGCTTGCAACCGGCCCACGTGTGTCACGGCATACTTCTTTAGCTGCTTCAATGCCACCTTCGTTCAAAGCTGTTTCGATTTTCGAAAGCAGCTTATCGGTGTTGGTTGACGCAAGGTTGAGATAAATAATTCTTTCAATTGCTATGGCCAAGCCAAAAATTAAACAAAGCAAAATGGGAGCCATAAACAAAGGGCCACCCTGGATAAACTTAGACTTAAATTGTTGGTGCAGGGGAGCAGGAAGATCTGCTACTTCTTCTGCACTGCCGGCTGGGGCAGCTTCTTGAACAGCAGCTTGTTCAACAACTTGCGTTGTATCTTGTGTGGCAGACTCGTTCTGAGCGTTTAAGTTGTTTGATACTCCGAAGAAAAGTATCCCCATTACAGCTAAAAATGCAAATAATTTTTTCATGACATTAATTTATTAGTTTTTCTCTTATTCGATATGGTTTTAATTTATTTCAGAACTAGTTTTTTTATCTGTGGCCCATTTTTTTGGGAGTAACAAAAATACATGTTTTTGCGAGATTAGCATCACAGCAGCCTTATTTAATTAAGCTTTTCTGGCAAATTTGTGGCTAATTATTATAGCCTTTAATTGTACCTGATCTATTTTATTTGGTTTTTGGAAAGGCTAATCTCAAAAATAGCTTTCTTTCAATGTTTGCGGAGAGGAAGGGATTCGAACCCCCGTCACGCTTTTGGCATGAACACACTTTCCAGGCGTGCGCCTTCGACCACTCGGCCACCTCTCCAATATTTCAACGACCCGGGCCCGTTTTTTTCGGGGCGCAATTTACTAATTTATTTTAAAATCCAAGGCCTTAAAGGCTTATTTCTCCTCGGATGGATTGGTTTAAAAATGTTTTTATTTCTTCATTATTCTCATATTTGCCAAGCAGATACATTAATTTGGTTAGTGCTGCTTCGGTGGTGCTGTCCCGCCCACTGATAACCCCTGCATTTTTTAGGGCAAGGCTGGTTTCGTACATTCCCCATTCTACCGTACCCTCGGCACATTGAGTTACTCCGAGTACAACAATACCCTTTTTAACTGCTATGCTGAGTTCTTCTTTCAGCCATGCGATGGTTGGGGCATTGCCGGATCCAAAGGTTTCCAGCACAACTCCTTTTAAGCCATCGATGTTAAGCAATGCATGCACAATTTTATGCTGTATTCCGGGGAACAATTTAAGGATAACTACATCGGTGTTCAGTTTCTTACTCACCCGAAAGGGTTCTTCGTTTTTGGGCCTTATTATTAAATGATGATTATAACGGATGTGCACTCCGATTTCGGCCAGAGCTGGAAGGTTATACGACTGAAAAGCCTTGAATTCTTCTGCATTGTATTTCGAGGTGCGGTTGCCCCTGTAAAGTTTGCTCTGAAAGTAGATACAAACCTCGGGCACATAAGGTTCGCCACGCTGATGGGCCCCGGCTAATTCTACGGCCGATATAAGGTTTTCTTTGGCATCGGTTCGCAGGGTACCTATGGGAAGTT
Source organism: Bacteroidales bacterium (assembly GCA_035913795.1). Taxonomy (GTDB): domain Bacteria; phylum Bacteroidota; class Bacteroidia; order Bacteroidales; family UBA10428; genus UBA10428. The sequence goes on along the minus strand of JAMIIA010000133.1, from coordinate 867 downwards.
GAGAACCAGTAAATACAACTGGTTTACCGAGGTTTTCGAGCATAAAACTGAGAGCCGAAGCCGAATATGCCATGGTATCGGTGCCATGCAGCACCACAAAACCATCATAGCGGTTGTAGTTTTCTTCAATCACAGTGGCTATCTTCTCCCAGGTTTCTGTATTCACATTCGAACTGTCTAGCGGCGGATCGAAAGTATAGGACGAGAGACGGAAATGCGATTTGCCCAGTTCCGGAATTTCGTCCATGATGTGGTTAAAGGGCAAGGGTTTAAGCGAACCATCTTTCGGGTCGCGCACCATGCCAATGGTTCCTCCTGTATAGATAATTAGTATTGTCGGATGTATCGATATCATATTTGAAAGATGCTTACGGCATTTCTGGTAGTAACGTCAGCCACTTCCTCAACTGTTATTCCCTTTATCTGGGCAATGCATTCGGCCACGAGTGGAATGTAACTGCTTTCGTTACGTTTTCCTCTGTGCGGAACGGGCGCAAGGTAAGGAGAATCTGTTTCGAGTACAAGATGATTTAGGTCAAGGTTCCTGACTACTTCTTTCAGGTGAGTGTTTTTAAAACTGATGATACCTCCAATACCTATTAAAAATCCGAATTCAATTGCCTTTTGTGCCTGCTCCAGGTTACCGGTAAAAGCATGGAAGATTCCATCTATTTTTTTTACTTCCAGCCTTTCGAGTGCTGCGAAAGTTTCGTCAAAGGCATCGCGTACATGAATAATGGCAGGAAGTTTTTTCTCTATGGCATAGTTCATTTGCTTTAAAAAGGCATCTATTTGTTCGATCAAGAATTTTTTATCCCAATAAAGGTCTAATCCTATTTCTCCCACACCTTTGTATTTTCCACTTTC
>JAMIIA010000132.1:0-5004 GCA_035913795.1 Bacteroidales bacterium | reverse complement strand
TTTGCACTGATACTGGTGGCATTTGTTTGGGCTTATAAGATCGGCATATATTTAAACGAAATGCTTCCAATTGTCATAAAAAACCATGGCAGAAGGGCTAAAAGTCTTTTTAAATATGGGTTGACAAGTCTTGCTAAAATATTATTCTCAGATAATATTAATGAGTTTAGAAAATATTGTAAATTTTTGTCATGTACTTAGCTGAATTTGAATAAAAGGTTTGGAAGGTCGTGTAGATTTTTCTCCAGTGAAATCTGATTAAAAATTTTATGAAATAGCCATGAGGTATAAATTCACACCAAAGTGGAATAATTATTTCATAGCGTATTCCATGTGACCCTAGTTTCGAAAATTAAAAATGAGCACATGAAAAAGCAGGAAGAATTCTATTTAAAATGCATAGAAGAATGGCGAGACGGTTACCTTATACCGGTGCGAAACCGAATGGGCAATATGATAGAAAGAGAATACCTCCCCGCGGAATTTAGAGAGCCTTTTGAATCGAAATTCAAACAAAACATAATTTACGACGATGTTTTTCTCGATTGGTATTGCTCTATGAAAAAGGGCAAATAATCTGGGCCTTAAAAACATTGAAGAGCGTAAAAAAGAGCTGAGAAACACAGCTCTTTTCAAGAATTTTATTTACCGCCGACAATATACAAAGTAAGCCTTCCTATTTAGTTTCAATTTCCTGACCTGCATTTTCTGACTGGAGCATACCAATTTCGTCGAGTGAAAAGATATGCGACATGTTCAGCAGCATCACAAAATCATCGTTGGCTCTTGCCATTCCGGCAATAAATTCAGCTTTGAAATTCACGCCCAGAGTAGGAGCAGGCTCAATCTGGCTCGGTTCAAGTTCGAGCACCTCAAGCACCTGGTCTACAATAAAACCCACATGCACAATTTCCTGATCATGCTCGAGGTCCATAACAATAATGCAAGTGTTGGAAGTATAGTCCTGGGCTTCCATATTGAATTTAAGGCGTGCATCAACCACTGGCAGAACAATGCCCCTCAAATTAATAACTCCTTTTAAATACGCCGGAGCCTTTGGTATGGCTGTAATCTTAGTCATCTCGAGGATATTTAAAACCTCGTTGACGTGCACGGCAAATACTTCGTTGCCGAGTTTAAACGATAGGTAAGACCCCCCTGTTCTTTGTAGCGCTGCCATAGCTTGTTTTTTTTATGCAAATTAAATGTACAAAAACTTGTTTGTAATACCAATGGCTACTTAAGCAATTTTCGATCAAATTAACCGGCCACTCTCTTCGAGGCTACCTCTCATTGCATTAGTTGTTTTTTGTGGATGAAGTATAATTTACGCACCAGCAGATTTAAATTGGGTAGTGAAAGCTGCTTTACAGAATTATTCTATTTTTGTAACCGAATTTGAATTTATATGGATAAAGTCTGGGTCTATTCGCTCATCAGCGTTTTAATTGTAAGCAGTGTTTCGTTAGTAGGTATTTTTGCCCTTCTTATAAATAAATCACTTTTCGATAAAACCCGCACCCTGCTGGTTAGTTTTGCGGTGGGCACCCTTATTGGCGGAGCTGTTCTTCACCTTTTACCAGAATCAATGGAGCACGGGCACGGCCGATTACCTGCTATTTTGGTGGTGATTAGCATTGTGTCGTTTTTTGTCTTCGAAAAATATTTAAATAACCACCTGCATCACCATCCTGGTAAAACAGGGGTAAAATCATTCGGACCACTTAACCTCTTTGCCGATGCCATGCATAATTTTCTCGATGGCATTCTCATAGCTGCAGCGTTTAGCATCGACGTTAATACCGGAGTAATTGCCACCGTGGCAGTGCTGATGCACGAATTGCCTCAGGAGATTGGAGATTTTGCCATTCTTGTTCAGGCAGGCTATACTGTGCGTAAAGCTCTGTTTTATAACCTGCTTTCTGCTTTGGCTTCTTTGTTAGGCTGTGTGGTTGTTTTGTTGTTCCCGTTTTTCGGTGCCGAAATATCACATTATATACTACCACTTGCCGCCGGAGGTTTTCTGTATATTGCCCTTGCCGACTTACTTCCGGAACTTATGGCAGTGGGCACATTTAAAAAGTCGGTTTTTCAACTGATTTTTCTACTTGCCGGACTGACGCTGATGTGGTTGGGGCTCGATTTTCATCACATCGGCCATTAGGCTGCCTGTTACTTTGCATAGTTTTTGCTATACAGCCATTCCGCATAATTGTGGCAGGGAAAGAGCATAATAACGATTCACACGTATTGTGCTTGCCAATCTGTCAGCTTATGTGGTATTTGAATGCTATGAAATAAAATAAGTGAATTATGACAAGCGACGATATCTCTCAGAAACAAAAAAAAGTAATTGACGGTATTCTCAAAGGCCGAATAGCAGAAGTAATGCCAGAGTTGTCGGAAATGGTTTTTGCAAGCCGTATGGGCGATTTTATGACCTCACTTGAAAATCTGGAGTTAACTTACAAAAATATACTAAGGTATTCTTTTGGCAACACCCGCGATCCTCAGCGCGACAAGGTTTACCACAAATTAATACGCGACCTGATAGAACTTTGCGACGATGCGGCCCATCATCTGTTACACCATGCCGATCCATGGCTGGTAAGCCTTCAAAAGCAGGACGAAGGCTTTCTTCATCTCGACGAAAAAGAGCGCACCGAACTTGTCGATCACCTTGCTACCGAAAAGGAGTTTAACCAGCTGCTTAGCGAACTTGGTCATTCGGGAAATTCCGACGAATCATCGATGGCTAATTATTACCTTACCCTGGATAAATTTTTCGAGATACTTTGGATCAAGGGTAATTTCGGCGAAGGTGAGCGCCTGCTTGCGCAACGTATTATTCAATCGGCAGCCATTCCCTGGCACGACAAAGCACTTATTATTAGCGCGGTTTCTCTGTCCTTGTTCAATCACTTCGATCCGGTGAAGATGGATCTTTTGTTCGATTTTTACGTTCAGGGCGATAACCCCCTGTCGCAGCGCGCCTTGGTAGGGATTATTCTTGCTTTATTGTGCTACCACAAAAGACTTTTTCTTTACCCCGAGATAATTTCGAGGCTTAAGACGGTGGAGCAACCTGCCAGACTGGCAAAGCAAACCGAACAAATTCTGATGCAATTTATAAAAGCGCGCGAGACGGAAAAGGTAACAGAAAAAATTCAACGCGAGATTTTACCCGAAGTGATGAAGGCAAAACCTGGAATTGAAGACAGGTTAAGGTTAGACGAAATGCTCGGAAAAGATGACCTTGAAGGCAGAAACCCCGACTGGGAGAACTTTTTTTCTGACTCTCCGGAGGTGTTTAAAAAACTGGAAGAGTTTTCGTCGATGCAGATGGATGGGTCGGATGTATTTATGGGTGCGTTCTCCATGCTAAAGCGTTTTGGTTTTTTCGAGAAAACATCCAATTGGTTTTTACCTTTCTATAAAGATCATCCTGAAATAAAAAAAAGCCTCTCCGGTGCCGACGAGAAGGTTGACTGGAAATCGTTTTTCGAAGGAGTGGAGAATGCCCCCTTGATGTGCAATTCCGACAAATATTCGTTCTGTTTTAATCTTGGATTTATGCCCTCTATGCAAAAATCCATGATGCTCGATCTGTTCAGCTCGGAGCTGCAGCAAATGAACGAATTGTCTGAGGACCAGAAAAAACACGATGCCAATGCCGCGAGCCGAATTGTTTTTATTCAATATATACAGGACCTTTACCGCTTCTTTAAATTGCACCCCGCACGAAAAGTTTTTACCGACATCTTTAGTGTGAACCCCGACATTGTGGAGGTCGGTTTTTTAAGGGAGATTTTTTTTCATACCAATGGCATTCGTGCGCTTGGCGAATTCTATTTTACCAAAAACTATTACAGCGAAGCCCTGAAAATTTTCGATTATCTCGAAAGAAAGGAAACGTCGTTCGAACTTATCGAGAAGTCTGGATTTTGCTACCAAATGCTCGGACAATTTGAGCAGGCCATAGAAAAATATCAACAGGGAGAGATCTATGACAACAACCGTGCGTGGCTTCAAAAGAAAATAGGGTATTGCTACCGTAAAACAGGTCAGATAGAAAAAGCCATAGAGTACTACAAAAAAGTGGAGTTTCATGAACCAGAAAACCTTGATGTTCAAACCTTTTTGGGACAATTGCATATCGATACTCAAGCTTATGAAGAGGCTTTAAAATACTATTTTAAGGTCGATTATTTAAAGCCAAATACCGCCAAAGTTTTGAGGCCAATAGGTTGGTGCAGCTTTTTGTTGCACAAACCCGAACAGGCTATTCGTTACCTTAAAAAAGTAGCCGATGCCGAGGGGAAAGGGTTCGATCACCTCAATCTGGGACATGCCTACTGGGCGGGCGCAAAGCTTCCAGAAGCCATTGAGCAATACCGGATGGCGCTGCGCTTTTCTTTGAACGACATCAACTGGTTTAAAACTGCCATGAATCAGGATGCCCTCTACCTGAAAACTTATGGTATCGAGGAGCTCGAAGTATCGCTGATGATCGATTATATTATCTTAGACATTTAAGGCGTTAAAGGTTGATATGGTTACGAGGGTGTTGTAACTTACACCAAGCGAATGAAATCAAGTAGAATTCTTGTTAGATCAATTCACTGGTCTGTCTTAGAGGTGGTTTTAAATAAAATAATTTATACTATAAACCCGTTGTGCATTTAGAAAAAAAGAAAGTTGTTCATTGGATTTTGGTTAAAAAATCCATATATTTATCTGACTACCAATCATATAAATAAATGAACAACTTTAAAGCAAGTTACGAAAAGATTCTGACTTATCTAGTCCTCCCTTAAAAAGTCACTTTTTGCGCAAAAGGATAATTTGAGATCGAAATAATGTCAAAAGTTGTTTGAAAAATTGTTTCAAAAAATTGGCATAAAATATTTTTTAGGTCTGCTTTTATTCTATTGAGCATTTTTTTCAGATTAAAAGCTGTTCCTGCCATTATTGTGTTGACTTTGTCACCTAATTCACCCTTAA
>JAMIIA010000131.1:0-86776 GCA_035913795.1 Bacteroidales bacterium | reverse complement strand
CATTCTCGTATTCGAGTTCTTTTAGCCTTTTTAACTCGTTAATAGTCATGCCTGAGTACTTGTTCTTCCAATTATAAAAGGTGGCATCGCTTATGCCGTGCTTACGACAAATTTCAGCAACCTTTAAACCTTGTTCCTGCTCTTTTAAAACCCCCAGAATTTGAGCTTCAGTGAATGTAATCTTTTTCATTTCCTGCTTTTTAAATTTTAAAGTTAAAACTCTATTTTTAACTTGTCTTAAAAAAGCAGCCTAGTACCTCCTTTTATATAGGTTTCCACATTTTTTAACTGACCATTGGTATACCAGTAATTCCAGATCCCTTCCTTATTATCATTAAAGTATTTTCCTTCCGCTTTCTTTTCACCACTTTCATGCCAAAACTCCCAAATACCTTCTGCAAGGTCGACAATATACCTTCCTTCCGATTGTTTTTCTCCATTTTCATGGTAGTATATCCAGTCTCCTTCATAATTACCATTTATGTAACTTCCTTCAGATTTTATTTTTCCATTCTCATGCCAATAGGTCCATTTTCCTTCTTTTAAATCATTTATAAAATTTCCGCATGACTTATGGTTTCCATTGTCATACCAAAAATTCCAGACCCCTTCATTTTTATTTTTTAAATATAAGCCTTCTGATTCCACCTTGCTATTCTCATAATAATAGATGAAATAGCCTTGTTTAATATTAAGTTTTTTGGAATTATATGACCCAGACATTTGAAGTTGTTTACTCATATAATAGTCATTTACAATCCAAGTCTTATTGCTATCTGCAAATGCCTTTCGATAATAAACGGCAACATCTTTATTTGATATTTCATTCCAATCTTTATCAAAATATTTAACAAGTGTATCTTGAGAGAAAAGTGTCTTAGGCAATGAAGCAGCAAAGACAAAAAGAAAAAAGAATAACTTCATAGTGATATTTTATTTGGGAAAATAAATGACTAAAGGTGATTTTTGTACTATTTCATTCATTTGTTTGCATACTTCTTTATAGGTAGCTGCTTTAATTCTATTTTCCTTAGTTATCAGGCGATAATTAATTTGTATTGAATGGCTGTTTAACTGTTCTATTTTTTCTTCAAAATAAAAAGCCTCATTATCGATGGTTTTAAAATGATCTTCTATCAGCATATTTTTAGGAAAATCAAAAACAATGCGATAATGAACATCTTGGGGATAGGTTAATGCATAATCATATTTTCGTTCTTCACAAACCGATGTATTTATATACTGATATAAAGTTCGTGGCTCAAATCTAAAAAGCCAGAAACCTTTTGCTGGTGGATTTGTATTATCTCCATCTTGCCAAAGACCATCAACATCATAGCTATAAGTCATAGTAAAAGTATTGGTCTCCTGGTCATCATCAATTTTAACTTCACTAGTTTTATTTACAATTGGGAATTGCATTTTTAATTCATTGCTTAGTCCATCTTCAACATCATTAACTGAATAGTACTCCATTAACAATCTCCTGGTATCTGCTTCAAAACCAATACGTTCCGATGATATATGTAATTTTCCAGGCTCGGTAAAAGATTTAAAAGTAAACTCATCAACATAATGTGTCATACCCTCCTTGTTTGTCACGGACATTGATTGTAATGTATCAGCAAGCTTTCCAACAACTAGTGCCTTTCCATAGTTGTTGGTATAAAGATCATCATAATCGCCTCCTTGCATGGTAATGGTCGGATCTACCCAAAAAGTATTATTGTTATACTCAAACATAACAATACAATGATTAAAAATCTGGTTGCTGACCAAATACTTATCTACTTCACTTTGTGCAACAGTATTGACTAATGCAGGATAAGCCATTTCTACTCCAATATTCTTTAATAACCAAACCAGTAACAGTGATTTATCTTTACAATCTCCAAAACGCTGCTTCACTACTTGTTCTGGTGGAAAAGGTTTAATACTTCCAATGCCCGATTCAATTCCCATGTAACGAATATCATCTTGTACGTAATCAATCAACTTAGAAATTTTCTGCTCTGTGGTTTCATTTCCAGTAAAAATTTCTTCATATACATTGTCAAGCTTAGGTTTATTTTGCAAAGAAAAAACATCTTGAGCCCATTCATTCACGTCTTTCCATGATTTATAACTGCTTAGTGTAAAATACTTATAGGGTGTTAACCAAGATGGAATATTATCCTCCAGTTCAACAGGCTTTAAATTTGAGTATCTAATTTCAATATGCCGGTAATTATCAATTACCTCATCTACGATTTTTAAGCTATCACAATCAACACATTCATAGCTATACTCTTTTTCTTTAGGGTATAAAACGCGCACAGTATATAAATCGATTGGGTTCATTGCTGCTAGAGGAATAAAAAGATATTTATCTTCACCGAAAATTGGATTATTTCCAATCAATGTATAAGCAAAATCAATGAGATCATCTTTCCTTATATCGTCCAAATTATCATAAACAGATATTGCACCAGTATAAATTCCTCGATGAAGATTATATTCATTATTCAATACTTCAAGGCTTAAATCGTTTGTGCGATCAATTTTTTTACCTTTTCTCCAAATGAAAAGATGATGAATTTGAAGATGTTGGTAAGAAGTATCGTAGGTTACAAGTAACTGAGATGCATTAGTAATTCCACTATACGAAATGACATTTTTAATTTCGTGATAAAAAAATGCATTTTCTTTAAGATTTACTTGGTAATCGGCTAGTTTTAGATAAAATCCTGATGTTATATCATATTTTGAGATAGCAGATTCATCTGGAATATCAATCAATTTAACCCAATCAGGTATTGCCTCAAAATAATAATTTTGTGCTTGGGTTGCACTAGAAATAAATGATACTAATACAATCAAATATTTAATACCTTGTTTCATTTAGTTGTTTTATAAAGAAATTTGTGAATAAAGCGGTAAAATTTTGATGCCATTGCAAGTTTAATAAGTAAATCTATTGCAATAAAAATGTAATGGTTTCATTCGTTACTATTGATGCTAACGCCCAGCAGTATGCGCAGTTCGGGAATTTTGGAATACCCGACTGTCAGAACTGCTAAATGTTGATTGCTTGTGCATGGCTCAAATATAGCATAACAACCCGTATTGCGTATAATGCTTGTTGGCAGCTGGCGATTTTTAATCAATCTCATTACCACAATGTGGACACTTTTTAGATTCTTTATCAGATTTGCCAATCTTTTCCATAAAGCCTGCACTTACAAGTCCAGTAGGCAATGCAACTAATCCAATTCCTAATACTGCAATTAATCCACTTACAAATTTTCCAAATCCTGTTATTGGATAAACATCTCCGTATCCGACCGTTGTCAATGTAGCAATTGCCCACCAAAAACTTGCAATTATATTTGGAAACTTGTCAGGTTGAGCTTGTCCCTCAATGTAATACATTAGAAATGAAGCAATCATTAAAATCAATAGCATAATAAATCCAGTAATCGCTAATTCCGCTTTTTTCTCTTTAAATACTGTCCATATCAGGTTGAGAGATTTGTTATACCTGTTTATTTTTAAAATTCTCATAAATCTCATTAGTCGAAGTATCCTGAGAAATCTAAGGTCAACCTTAGTAATAAATGGAAGATAAAAAGGGATAATTGCTAATAAATCAATCAAGCCATATGCTGAAAAAATGAATTTAAAAGCAGATTTTATCCTGCTGCTTGATGGATGAGCTAAATCTGACACATAAATTCTCAAAATGTACTCAATTGAAAAGATAGTAACTGATACTATCTCAAAAATTGTTAGAAATCCTTGTAATGGATCATATATTTCAGGAATTGTCTCAAAAATTACTGCTATAACATTTAATACAATCAAAATCATAATAGCATAATCAAAGGTCAAGTTTAACCTTGAACCATGGTCTCCTTTTTCGACTAATCTATATACTTTATGCTTGATCATTATCTTATTGTTTCAATTATGTAGGGTGTTCTTACGCTTGCTGCCAACTCTAAAATTCTACCAACTTACAAAAATTAAGGAACATCCGAAATCGAAGCAGAAAAAATTTTCCTGCCAACTCATTGTAAGCGATAGCAAGCTTAGCTTTATTCTTTCATTTTATCGGAGTATCGCCTATTTCTCTGGCAAGTATGCGAAAAGTTTAAAAAAACCTGCTCTTTTTATAACTTGTTTCATCAAGAAGCCGTAATATTGCAAAAGAGAAATTTGCCACTATCTGTCGTTGCTTTAAGGCGGCATGATAATTGTTAAGTGAAAACTATGTCTAAATTTTCAAAAATATCATTCATCTTCTTGCTCTTATTGAGTATAAGTGCCATATCGCTGGCTGCAGGGAATATTTACCTTGCGTTAAACGACAATGGTACCGAGGTGAATGTGTTTCCGAATCCTGTGTTAGGCAACGAGTTTACAGTTCAATCGAACCAGGGTATTGAAGAGATAAAAATTGTAAATGTATTAGGCCAGCAGGTTTTTGCAGGGGCCTATATCAATCAGAAAACTGTAGAGATTGAGTTAGACCTACCCGAAAGGGGACTGTTTATTGTTCAGGTAAAACTAAGTTCTGGAAACGTAATAACAAAAAGGCTTCTTCTTAAATAGAAACTCTATTAGTTAGGGCAAAAGCGTCGGCGGTCACCGGCGCTTTTTTTTATAACATTCCCAGCTCCAGCTTAGCCTCTTCTGTCATCATCGACTGATCCCAGGGAGGATCAAATACAAGCTTTACTTCGCTGGATGTAATTCCTTCTACCGCAGCTGTTTTTTGTTGTACTTCCATCAGAATACTGTCGGCTACCGGGCAATTCGGAGCTGTTAGCGTCATACGAATCTCCACTTTGCGGGCTTCGTCTACATCGATGTCGTAAATTAAACCCAGGTCGTAAATATTTACCGGTATCTCCGGGTCGTAAATGCTGCGAAGCACCATCACAAGGTTTGCTTCGAGCTGGAGTATCTGATTGATAGAACTATTGCTTTCCATTTGATTAAATATTGCTGTATTTGGTATTGTAGGCAATGGCATAGAGCTTCATTTGCTTAACCATCGATAACAAACCGTTTGCACGGGTAGGTGAAAGGTTTTCGCGCAAGCCGATGGCATCGATAAATTCAAGCCTGGTATCCATAATGTCTTTCGGTGTTTGTCCCGACAAAACTCTTATAAGAAGTGTAATAATTCCTTTGGTAATGATGGCATCGCTATCGGCGGTGTAAAACACTTTTCCATCGAGGTAATCGGCATTGAGCCATACTTTCGACTGACATCCCTGAATAATGTATTCGTTGGTTCTGTATTTCGAATCGATCAGGGGAAGGTTTTTGCTTATTTCAATCAGGTAGTTGTACCGATCCATCCAGTCTTCAAACACCTCAAATTCGTCAATAATTTGTTTTTCAATATCGGTAATGGCAGTCACTGGCTTAATGGATTATCGATGATTATTCTTTGAACATCATTTTTACTTGCTCAATTCCCTTGCAAAGATAATCAATCTCTTCTTTGGTATTGTAAAATGCCAGCGAGGCGCGTATCATCCCTTCAACCTGATAGTGTTGCATAATTGGCTGCGCACAATGTGTTCCGGTTCTTACTGCAATGCCCATTTTGTCAAAAATCATTCCGGCATCCAGCGGGTGCACTCCTTCTATTAAAAAAGATAAAATGGAAGATTTGTTTTTCGCTGTGCCGAATAGCTTAATTCCACCTAAGTGGTTGAAGCGCTGTGTGGCATACTCCAGAAGTTCGTGTTCGTATTGGGCAATGGCATCCAAGCCTGTATGCTGAATGTATTTAATTGCTTCGGCAAGACCTACAGCCCCAATGTAATTGGTGGTGCCAGCTTCGAATTTGAAAGGAATCTGATTAAAACTTGTGGTTTCAAAGCTAACTTTATCTACCATGTCGCCACCACCCTGATAGGGGGGCATTTTTTTTAAGTATTCTTCTTTTCCATACAATACACCGATTCCGGTTGGTCCGTAGATTTTATGTCCCGAAAATACCAGAAAATCGCAATCCAGGTCCTTTACATCGATGGGAATATGCTGCACCGATTGGGCTGCATCGATACAAACCGGAACACCCCGCTTGTGCGCCAGCTTAATAATTTCTTTTACAGGATTGATGGTGCCCAGCACATTGGATGCATGTGTAAGCGACAAGAGCTTTGTTTTATCCGTAATCAAGGCATCAATGGCTTCGGTTTGAAGGGTCCCGTCATCGTTAAAGGGAATTACTTTAAGGACGGCATTTTTTCGTGCACACATCATCTGCCAGGGAACAATATTGGCATGGTGTTCCATTTCTGTAACCAGAATTTCATCGTGCTCCCGAATGTATTTCTCGCCAAAGGAAAAGGCCAGTAAATTCAGTGAACCAGTTGTGCCGCTTGTAAATATGATTTCGTCGCTGCTGTTGGCATGTAAAAATTCCCGCACTGTTTCGCGGGCTTGCTCATAATCGTCTGTGGCCTGGCTGCTAAGAAAATGCACACCACGATGTATGCTGCTGTTTCTTGTGGTATAATATTCCTGAACAGCCCGTGCAACCTGAATAGGTTTTTGGGTGGTAGCCCCGTTGTCGAAATAAACCAGAGGTTTACCATGAACTTTTTGCTGCAGCACCGGGAAATCTTCCCTTATTTTTTTTACATCGAACATATGCCAAGTTTATTAAGCGGCAGTTGATTTGAAAGAGTCTTTTAGTTGTAATTCATTTTGCAATTTTCGCAGGCAGCAAGTTCACCGCTTAATCTCCTATCGACCATATCAATCGATCGTTCCCGCAAGGCATCGACTTTGATGGCACCGATAACCTCGTTGGCAAAAGCATACATAAGCAGGTGTCTGGCTTCGTGGTAGCCGATTCCGCGTGTGCGCAAATAGAAGAGGGCGTTCTCATCCATCTGGCCAATGGTAGCCCCATGACTGCATTTTACATCGTCGTTGTAGATGACCAGTTGCGGTTTGGTGTTCATCCTGGCCTGTGCTGACAAAAGGATATTGTTATTTCGCTGATAGGCCTGGGTTTTCACAGCTCCCTTGTCGACCATAATTTTTCCGTTGAACGATCCGGTGGCGCTTCCATCAAGAATTCCTTTTACCAGTTGTGTGCTGGTGCAATGTGGTTTGGCGTGGTGTATGTCGGTATAAGTAGCCATATGCTGGCTGCCGTCGGCCAGAAAAAGCCCATAAGTGTTGCTGGTAGCATGCTCTCCATCGAGTTTTACATAGATGTTATTCCGGATCATACCACCATGGAGTGACAAGGTGTTGCTGGTAACCTGGCTGGTGGCTTCCTGGTGAATATAGGTATTGGAGATATGCGACGAATGGCTGTTCTGATTTTGCATGCGGTTAAACTCGACCTGTGCATTCGGTCCGGCATAAATTTCTGTGAGCGAGTTGGTGATAAAGCTTTTTCCACAAAGAGTATGATCGCAAAACAATACGGAAACCTGCGAGTTCTCGTCGGCAATTATCAGGTTACGCCTGTTTATGCGGAGGTTTTTAAAAGAGTAACCGACATTAATAATCTGAATGGGGGTTTCGATTATTCTGTTTTTCGGCACATACAGAAAAATACCATCCTGAGCAAACATGCCACTTAGCGCAGTAAGGCTCTCTGACGAGGTATTGGCATATTTTCCATAATGTTTTTCTACCAGTTCCGGATATTTTATGGATGCTTCCGCTAAACCACATAATATTACACCTTCGGGCAGGTTCACCACGCGGTTGTGTTTGTAGTAGAAGCCATTTAAGACAAGGGCTATGTGTGTGGCAAGTTCAGGAATGTCGCAGTGAAAAATATCGTCGAGATTGGCTTCGAAGTTCATCGGTGCTAGCTCGTAATGGTAATCGGCACCAATAAGGTATTGTTCGAGGTTGGTATATTTGTAGGCTTCGTTTTTACGCGTTGGAATTCCCAATTGCTTAAAACTCTCCAAGGCATGCGTACGATATGCTTTAACCAGTGGGGTATCCTGTCCGCTTATCTCCTCGGTGTTATTGTTGTATAGTTCTATCAGCTCATGCTGAAGGCTTTCTAAATTTGTCATTGCTAAGGTTTTTAAAGAGATTATTGCTCTTTGATCCAGTCATAACCCTTTTCTTCGAGTTCGAGTGCCAACTCTTTGCCGCTCGATTTTACTATTTTCCCTTTATAGAGAATATGCACAAAATCGGGTACAATGTACTCGAGCAAACGTTGGTAGTGCGTAATTACAATGGTTGCATTTTCTTTGGTGCGAAGCTTGTTTACTCCGTTGGCAACGATGCGCAGGGCATCGATATCGAGTCCTGAATCGGTTTCGTCGAGAATGGCCAGTTTCGGATTGAGCATGGCCATTTGAAATATCTCGTTTCGTTTTTTCTCTCCACCCGAAAAGCCTTCGTTTACCGACCGGTTAGTGAGGTTAGTGGTAATCTCAACTACTTCTTTCTTTTCGCGCATGAGCTTAAGAAAATCGGTAGCTGATAGCGGTTCAAGCTTATGGTATTTTCTTTGTTCGTTGATGGCTGTTTTCATGAAGTTTACCATCGACACTCCGGGAATTTCAACCGGATATTGAAAACCCAGAAAAAGGCCAAAGCGGGCACGATCTTCTGGGGCCATATCCAAGAGGTTTTCGCCCATAAAATCCACACTTCCCTGGGTTACCTCAAAAATTTCACGTCCGGCCAGCACGGCAGCAAGGGTGCTTTTTCCCGATCCATTGGGTCCCATAATGGCATGCACTTCGCCGGCTTTTACCTCCAGGTCAATTCCTTTCAGAATTTCTTTTCCATCGATAGAGGCATGTATGTTATTTATCTTAAGCATTGTATGATTGTGTTTCTATTTTAAAATTCTGATTATCCTACACTTCCTTCGAGGCTTATTTGCAAAAGCTTCTGAGCCTCTACTGCAAATTCCATGGGTAATTTGTTAAGTACTTCCTTGGTATAGCCATTGATAATAAGTCCGATGGCATTTTCGGTGTCAATTCCACGCTGGTTGCAATAAAAAATCTGGTCTTCGCCAATTTTCGAGGTCGTGGCCTCATGCTCAATAATGGCTGTTTCGTTGTCAATTTCAAGATACGGAAAGGTATGAGCCCCACACTGATCGCCTAGTAGCAGCGAATCGCATTGTGTAAAATTACGCACTCCTGAGGCATTCTTCATCACTTTCACAAGACCTCGATAGCTGTTTTGGCTAAATCCGGCAGAGATACCTTTCGAGATAATGGTGCTTTTGGAGTTCTTTCCTATGTGTATCATCTTCGTGCCGGTATCGGCCTGCTGATGGTTGTTGGTAACAGCTACCGAATAAAATTCGCCCACAGTGTTGTCACCTTTTAATATGCAACTAGGGTATTTCCAGGTAATGGCAGAGCCTGTTTCTACCTGAGTCCATGATATTTTCGAGTTGTCGCCCTTGCAAATTCCCCGCTTGGTAACAAAGTTGTAGATACCTCCCTTGCCGTTTTTATCACCAGGGTACCAGTTTTGTACTGTTGAGTATTTTACTTCGGCATTTTCGTGGGCAATTATTTCTACAATGGCAGCATGAAGTTGATTTTCATCGCGCTGCGGTGCGGTGCATCCCTCGAGGTAACTTACATAACTATCGTCGTCGGCAACAATGAGGGTGCGTTCGAACTGACCTGTGTTGGCGGCATTAATTCTAAAATAGGTCGAAAGCTCCATGGGGCAGCGTACACCTTTTGGTATGTAACAAAATGAACCGTCGGAAAATACGGCCGAATTGAGCGCAGCAAAATAGTTGTCGGTATAAGGTACCACCGAGGCCATGTGCTTCTTTACCAGGTCGGGATGTTCTGCTACGGCTTCGCTGAATGAGCAAAAAATGATGCCCATTTCGGCCAGTGTTTCCCTAAAGGTGGTTTTTACCGATACGCTGTCCATTACAGCATCCACGGCAACTCCGGCAAGGTGCTTTTGTTCATCAAGAGGTATGCCCAGGCGCTTAAAGGTGTCGAGTAATTCAGGGTCAACCTCGTCGAGACTACTATATTTTGGTCGCTTGCGGGGTGCCGCGTAATAAATAATTTCCTGAAAGTCGATGGTTGGTAATTTGAGGTGTGCCCATTCCGGCATTTTCATTCCCAACCAGTAACGGTAGGCTTTCAGGCGAAATTCCAGCATCCACTCCGGTTCGTTTTTCTTCGCAGAGATTATCCGAATTACGTCCTCACTCAGTCCCTTAGGTATGGTTTCTGTTTCGATGTCGGTTACAAATCCATATTTGTAATCGTTCTCGGTTATTTCGGTTATTATTCTATCGTTGTCTGTGCTCATTGCTATTCTGCCATTTTATCATTCAGCCTCAATTTTTTATAATGAGGGACTTTATACTTGTGTAAATAATAACAATCATTTCTTGCTCTTGTTTAGCTTTTAAAGTTCAATTTTGGGTCGAATCGGGCTAAATGCCTATCATTTTGTTATTTAGAATAATTCTAAATAGCGACAAAGATACTAAATCTTATTGAGATTGAATATAGATTATTCAGAAGAAGTAATTGTATTGTTATTTCAATAACAGAACGAAAATTACACACCCTAATCAGCTTAGCGTTTTCTTTCTACCTTTGCAGGTGTTTGGCCCAGAGGGCACAATTTTCTAATTCGATAAACTGAAATAAATGGCAGAGAAAGCACAGGATATTTCTGAAATAGGTGAGTTTGGACTCATCGATCTTATTACACAAAACATAGCGCTGAAGCATAGCACCAGCCTTAAGGGGATTGGTGATGATGCCGCTGTGCTGGCCAGTAACACTGAAAACCTGGTGGTTACTACCGATATGCTAACCGAGGGTATTCATTTCGATCTGGTCTATACACCTCTTAGGCACCTGGGCTACAAGGCTGTGGTGGTGAATCTTTCAGACGTGTATGCCATGAATGCTCAACCCCAGCAGGTATTGGTTTCAATTGCTGTTTCGTCGAAGTTTAAGGTTGATATGATTGAAGAGCTGTACGAAGGAATTAAGCTGGCATGCGAGTTTTATAAGGTCGATTTGGTTGGTGGCGATACTACAAGCTCGTTAACGGGGCTTACTATCAGCGTAACGGCAATCGGTAGGGTTGAACCCAATCGGGTAGTATACCGAAGTGGTGCCAAACCAAATGACTTGATTTGTGTATCGGGCGACCTGGGGGCAGCCTATTTGGGTTTACAACTTCTTGAACGCGAAAAGCGAATTTTTACCGAAACTAATTCAGCCCAACCTGATTTAACCGGATTCGAATATGTACTTGAGCGCCATCTGAAACCAGAGGCCCGCAGAGACATAATTGAAGAATTGCGTCAACGTAATTTACAGCCAACTTCAATGATTGATATTTCCGATGGCTTGTCTTCGGAGTTGATGCATCTGTGCAAACAATCGGAGTCAGGATGCTTGGTTTATCTTGACAAAATACCGGTTGCAGCCGAGATGCAAACAGCTGCCGAAGAGTTTAACTTCGAACCTACTACCATTGCTTTAAACGGGGGTGAAGATTATGAACTTTTGTTTACCCTACCTTTAAGTGATTACGAAAAGGTGCAGAGTTGGAACAAGGTATCTGTTATTGGCCATATAGTGCCTCCTGAGCAGGGCAGGTACCTCGTTGCTCCAGACGGAAGTTTGCTGGAACTCAAAGCCATGGGGTGGAATGGATTACAATAATTTCTGGGAACTAAAGGACAAAAAAAAGGCTGCTTAATCGAGCAGCCCTTTTATAATTCCACGAGGTGAGTTCTTTATAAAGGTAACGATCTCGGTTTTATAGGTCGAATCACCAAAGTTTTCTTCGATATACTTAATCGCGTCAGAGGTATTCATTCCTTTCTGGTAGATGGTGCGGTAAAACTCCTGTATTTCGTTTATTTGTTCGTTTGAAAAGCCTTTGCGGCGTAGTCCAACCGAATTCAGACCGGCATAACTAAGCGGATCGCGGCCTGCCAGTACAAAGGGAGGCACATCTTTACCTACTTTGCTTAATCCTTGTATAAAAGCGTGCTTACCTATTCTTACAAACTGATGAACACCAGACATGGCACTCACAATCGCAAAGTCGTCAACTTCCACTTCACCGGCCAGGTTAACACTATTACCAATGATTACATTGTTTTTCAGTATACAATCGTGTGCAACATGGGCATAGGCCATGATGAGGCAATTGTTCCCGGCAACGGTTTTATTCTTTGCAGTAGTACCTTTGTTAAAAGTAACACATTCGCGAAGAGTAGTATTGTCACCAATTTCTGCTGTGGTATATTCACCCTGGTATTTCAGATCCTGCGGAATGGCAGCGACAATTGCTCCTGGAAAAATCTTACAATTTTTTCCTATACGGGCACCATCCATAATCACTGCCGTAGGACCTATCCAGGTGCCATCACCTATTACTACATCTTTTGCCACATAGGCAAATGGTTCGATGATAACATTTTCGCCTATTTTGGCTTCGGGATGTACACTTGATAGTTGATTCATATTATACTCGCTTTGCTTTTCATTCGATTATTCAGGCTTTCTTGCCAGCTGGGCCACAAAATTGCCTTCAACGGCCAGTGTGTCGCCCACAAAAATTTCTCCATAGGTAAAAGCAACACCTCTTTTCACAGGTCCAAGTAATTTCATCCGTATATTTAAAGTATCGCCTGGGACTATTTTCTGTTTGAATTTGATGTTTTCGATTTTAAGAAAATACAAGAGGTAGTTTTCCGGATCGGGCAAACCGCTTAGCAACAAGATGCCACCGCACTGGGCCATCGACTCAATCTGCAACACGCCTGGCATGATGGGTTCGTCGGGATAATGTCCAACAAAAAATGGTTCATTCATGGTCACGTTTTTAATACCACAAATGGTATCCTTGTCCATAAATGTAATTCTATCTACTAAAAGGAAAGGTGGACGATGAGGAAGGATTTTTTTAATAGCGATGACATCAAATACAGGCTTGGCATTTTTATCATACGCCGGAGGCATTGATTTATTGATCTCCTGTTTTATTAACTTTAGAACAATTTTAGCCAATTCTGTATTGCCATGGTGCCCGGGCTTACGGGCAATAACCTTGCCTTTTATTCGTGTGCCGATAAGCGAAAGGTCGCCTACTACATCGAGCAATTTATGCCTTGCGGGTTCGTTTTGGAAAACCAGTTCGGTATTGTTCAAATAGCCTTCTGGTCTGACACTGATATGTGGTTTGTGGAATAAATCGGCCAGACGGTCAAGTTCCTCCTGGCTAATGGCTTTGTCCATTATTACAAGGGCATTGTCAAGATCGCCGCCCTTAATAAGGTTATTGGCTGCCAGAAATTCTATTTCGTGCAAAAACACAAAGGTTTTACAAGCTGATATTTGATCCTTAAAGTCTGAGAGTTTGTGCAGGGAGGCATATTGAGGCCCCAGTACTTTTGAGTTGTAATCGATGTGCACATCTATGCTAAAATGATCGTCGGGATAGATGGCAATGTCAACACCTTTGTCGTCGGTATAAGTAATTTTTTCTTTAATCTCAAAATAGGTACGATCAGCTTTTTGCGTCTGCAAACCTACAGTTTCTATCAAATCGACATAGGGTTTTGAGCTGCCGTTGAGTATTGGAATTTCAGGTCCTGTTACCTCGATAAGGGCATTGTCGATATCCATTCCAAAAAGGGCTGCAAGTAGATGCTCAATGGTCATTACCTGAGCTCCGTTTTCTTGAAGGGTTGTTCCTCTGGCGGTGCTAACAACATTGGAAGCCAAGCCCCTTATTACAGGCCTGTTTTCGAGGTCGGTGCGCACAAACTGATACCCAAAATCCGGATCGGCAGGTTTAATGGTAACAACCACATCTACTCCGCTGTGCAGGCCTTTGCCTGTTATACTTACCGATTTGGCAATGGTTTTTTGCTTTTCGGACATACCCTGTTTTTTGATCGTTCCTTTAAAATTTTGCGTGCGCAAGTTATAAAAAACTCCCAAATTAACGCACAGCCCCTATTGATTGTTCTCTTTTAGTTTTTTGAGTTCTTGTTCGAGTTGGTTAACACGTTTTACTAAATCGCCAAGATTTTTAAAGGCAGCAAAGGAACGCGAAGCTTCTCGGAAATCAAATGCAGGTGATCCAATTATGGCTGCACCTTCTGTTTTTATGTGGTTGGCTATGCCAGCCTGGGCACCTACTTTTACACCTTTGGCAATGGTAATATGGCCGGCGGCACCAACCTGCCCACCGAACATGCAATGCGACCCTACTTTCGTTGATCCAGAGATGCCAGTTTGAGAGGCCATTACAGTGTGTTCTCCTATTTCGACATTGTGGGCTATCTGAACCAGGTTGTCGAGTTTTACACCTTTCCTGAGCACGGTAATGCCCATGGTGGCACGATCGATGGTTGTATTGGCGCCAATCTCCACATCATCTTCCAACACCACCACGCCGAGTTGAGGTATTTTTTTATAATCGCCCGTTTCGGTAGGTGCAAAACCAAAGCCGTCAGATCCGATTACTGCTCCTGCATGAATGATACAGTTTTTCCCAACCTGGCATCCAAGGTATATTTTCACACCGGGATAAAGGATAGTGTTGTCGCCGATTTTTACATGATCGCCGACATATACCTGCGGGTAGATTTTTACATTATTGCCAATTACTGTGTTTTCGCCTATATATGCAAAATTTCCTATGTAGCATTTCTCGCCAAGGCTGGCTGATTTACTTATGGAGGCCTGAGGCTCGATACCGGTTTTTTGTGGAAGCGATTGCTGGTATAAATCAAGTAACATGGCAAAAGCCTTATAGGCATCATCAACACGGATCAGAGTAGTTTTTACCTGTTCCTCTGGCTTAAAATCCCTGCTAACTAACACAATTGAAGCTTCGGTAGTATAAAGGTATTTCGAATATTTCGGATTGGCCAGAAAGGAAAGAGTGCCCGGCTGACCATTCTCGATCGGACTTACATTGTTTACCTTTACTTCTGGATTTCCTTCTATAGTGCCTTTGAGAAAGTCGGCTATTGCTTTGGCATTAAATTCCATACTCTGTCTTTTTGCTTATAAAAGTAGGTATTTTCTGTTATATGCTGCATTCTTTTGGGTAGCATATATAATACTTTGTAACAGTATCGTTCAGGTACGAGAGGTTCATTATGTCCGATACCTCCGCAATGTCCTTCACTTCATTATTGTGGAAAGAGATTAAAATCCTGTCATCCCGGTCGGTGTAGGCGCTGTTGGAAATGGTATCGGATGCTACAAGATACTTTAATTCATCTTCTCCAATCTGAAAATACTCTCCCGACTTTTTCTTAAGGATGTTTAATTGGTTGGCTTCAAAAGGAGTTTTACTCAATTGTACTTTTGGAAGCTGCCGGTGTATTATTCCCGAAGCTAAAATGCGAAGGGTTTTATCGCTATGCTTGGTCCATTGCTTGGCAGAAACCAAAATATCTGTATCGTCCAGTTCGAGGAAGTATTCCAGAATTTCTTCTGTGTTTTGCATAAACGATTCTTTTGTAATGGCCTTATTTAAAAAGAAAGATAAAGCAGGTGTACCATATACTTCCTTGCCCGAAAGAGCCAGCTGACTTGCCCTTTGCAAGGTTTTTTCGAGTATAAACTCCGAGGCAATTACAGCTTTGTGATAATAAACCTGCCAATACATTAGTCGTCTTGCGATCAGGAATTTTTCGACCGAATATATTCCTTTGGCTTCGATCGTCAGGTGGTCGTTGATTACATCGAGCATTTTTATGATGCGGTCGGTGCCAATGTTTCCTTCTGTCACTCCAGTAAAGAAACTGTCGCGTTTAAGGTAATCCAGACGATCCATATCGAGCTGGCCTGATACTAGCTGATGAAGGAACTGCTTGGAGTAACAATTGTTGAAAATATTAATTCCCATTTCAAGCCGGCCATCGAATTCCTGGTTTAGTTTCTGCATGAGAAGGCTTGATAAATCTTCGTGCGAAATACCATGTACAATGCTATGCTCCAATGCATGTGAAAAAGGACCATGGCCAATGTCGTGCAGCAAAATTGCCACATACACACCTTCTTCTTCTTCTGTATTGATCTCAATTCCTTTCTGTCGCAGCACTGCAATAGCCTGACTCATCAAGTGCACAGCGCCAAGCGCATGCTGAAAGCGGGTATGTGTAGCACCGGGATACACATAGTAGGTCAGTCCAAGCTGCTTTATTCGCCTTAATCGCTGAAAAATAGGATGCTCGATTAAATCAAAGATCAGTTCAGTAGGAACGCGAATGAAACCATGCACAGGATCGTTAATTATTTTTAGTTTATTAATGCCTTGGTTCATCCTGATGCTTTGTTAAATGTCTCACTCAAAACTAATGAGTTTTTTAATACAGATGAAAAGTTATTTTCAGTTGAAAATGAATTGTTTTGTAAATATCTTGTTCTTATAATATATAATTCATAACTTTGCAGCGAAATTTGAAGAGATTTGGATAGGGGACAGAAGTCCCCTATTTTATTGTCTACAGGTTATGATTAGTAAAGAAAAAATACATTCACTCATTGCCGGAAAGCTTTCAGAAGGTGATTATTTTGTCGTTTCGCTAGATGTTACTTCAGCCAATCGAATAAAGCTGGTAGTCGACAACATATCGGGTATCACCATCGAGGAGTGTGTGCAGTTTAGCAGGCTTATCGAGCACAACCTCGACAGAGAGTTGGAAGATTTCTCGCTTGAGGTTACCTCGCCTGGTTTAAGTTCCTCGCTTCTGGTTAATAAACAATACAAAAAAAACATCGGCCGCGAGCTCGATATCCAGTTAAAATCTGGAAATAAACTAAAAGGTCTGGTTTTAAATGCCACCGACGAGAGTGTGACACTGGAATGCGAAATGAAAGTCAAAATCGAAGGCTCGAACCGCAAACAAATTGTAAAACAGGAACAAACAATAAAATATACCGATATAGCTTCGGCACTTGTAATAATTAAATTTTAACAGGAATAACTGTAACGAATATGGAAAACCTGAATCTGATAGAAACATTTTCGGAGTTTAAAGAACTTAAGAGTATTGATCGTGCCACCATGATAAGTGTGCTGGAAGACGTGTTTCGTGGCATGCTTCAGAAAATCTATGGTACCGACGAGAAATTTGACCTTATTATCAACATCGATAAGGGTGACTTTGAAATCTGGCGTAACCGCGAAGTAGTTGAAGATGGGCAAGTAGAGGACCCTAATTTGCAAATTTCTCTTTCTGAAGCCAAAAAGATTGACGAAGATTATGAAGTAGGTGAAGATGTAACCGACGAGGTTAAACTAATTGATTTTGGTCGCCGCGCCATATTGGCCTTGCGTCAGAACCTTACTGCCCGCATTCTGGATCTGGAGAAGAGTAATATTTACCAGAAATACCGCGACCGCATTGGTGAAATCATTACCGGTGAGGTTTACCAGGTTTGGAAAAGAGAATTGCTCGTACTCGATGAAGAAGGAAATGAGCTCATTATGCCCAAATCAGAGCAGATACCTTCTGATTATTTCAGAAAAGGCGATAGTGTCAGAGCTGTGGTAGTGAGGGTAGAAATGCGTAACAATACACCGCTCATTATTTTATCGCGCACTTCTCCTGTGTTCCTCGAAAGACTTTTCGAACTCGAAGTGCCTGAAATATTCGACGGGCTTATTACCATTAAAAAAATTGTGCGTGTACCTGGTGAGCGCGCCAAAGTGGCAGTAGAATCGTACGACGAACGCATCGATCCGGTTGGTGCATGCGTGGGTATGAAAGGTTCGCGTATTCATGGAATCGTAAGAGAGCTTAAAAACGAAAACATCGATGTGATCAATTTCACCAACAACATACAATTATTCATTACACGGGCACTGAGTCCGGCTAAAATAACCTCCATCAGCATAGACAAAGAAAACCACAGGGCCGAAGTATACCTTATGCCAAATGAGGTGTCTTTGGCAATTGGTAAAGGCGGATTAAACATAAAACTTGCCGGACAACTTACCGAATACGAAATAGATGTTTACCGCGAAGCAGCTAAAGTAGACGAAGAAGACGTAGATTTGGATGAATTTAGCGATGAAATTGATGGTTGGGTTATTGATCAGTTGAAAGCTATTGGTTGTGATACTGCAAAAAGTGTGTTGGAACATACTGTACAGGATCTGGCCAAACGCACTGACCTGGAAGAGGAGACAATAAAAGAAGTATTGCAAATTTTAAAGGCAGAATTTGAATAATTCTTCCTATTACGCTTAATTTAGCAGTATTGCAGCGTTACTGCTTTTTTTGAAAGAATTTAAAGGGTTTTTATGGATAGTACCAAAGTGACAAGGCTAAGTAAAATTGCACGTGAACTGAATGTGGGTATCACAACTATTGTAGATTTCCTGCATAGTAAAGGTCAAAAGATTGATTCGAATCCGAATTCCAAGATTACCGAAGAACAATACGATCTTTTGTTCAACGAATACAGCTTTGATTTGTCGGTAAAGAAAGAATCGGAAAAAGTTAATCTGAAGCACCTCCGCGATCAGAAAGATATTATTTCTCTAAAAGATCGTGATCAGGAAGAAGAAGTATCGGAGAAAGGAACCAATGAATTATTGGTGAAAGGAACCGGCGTGGGTTCGCGGATTTTCGAAACTGAAACCGAACGGAATCTTGCAAACAAAGTACAGCTTAATATTCTTGGTAAAATTGATATCGAGAAAAAAGATACTCCGAAAAAAGCCGAAACTTTAAAGGTTGAACCTGAAAAACCTGCTGAAACTGAACCAGCTGCTGTAATTGAAACTGTTTTGCAGGAAGCTGCACCAATAGAACCCGCAGACGAAGAAACAGGAGTAAAAGTGCTCGGTAAGATTGATCTTAGCACCCTGAATCAAAAAACCAGACCTGACAAAAAAACACGCGAAGAGAAAGACAAGGAAAGGGAAGACCAGCGCAAACCCAAAACAACTGATTCAAAATCAAAGGTTGTGGCAAGCAAAGAGACCGAAAAAGTGCAGGCACCAAAGCTTGAAGAAAATACTCCCGCTAACCCAATAATTACTACTCCGGAAAAACCGGAAGTTACCGAAGTGAATGTATTCAGAGCAAAGGCCGAGAAGCTTAGCGGACCTACTGTGGTAGGTAGAATGGAACTACCCACAGCAACCAAAAAGCCTGCTGACAACTACAGCTCTAACAACAATAAAAAGAAAAGAAAGCGCATAGTTAGCGATAAGGTAGATGTAAAAAATACCCCTGGTACCGCCAAACCTCCTGTGCAGCCTGCAAAAGATTTTTCTGCAAACAGAAAAAGAGGAGTTAAAAAACCGGAGATATTGGAAGTTGATATTCAAAAACAAATAAAAGATACTCTTGCAAGGCTTACCACAAAAGGTAAATCAAAAGGATCGAAACACCGCCGTGATAAACGCGAAATGGTTTCGCAACGTTTGCATCAGGAGGAGCTGCGTAATGAGCAAGATAAGCATACCCTAAAAGTTACCGAGTTTGTAACCGTAAGCGAATTGGCCACCATGATGGATGTGCCTGTAAACGAGGTAATCTCAACCTGTATGAGCCTTGGTCTTTTTGTGTCCATCAACCAACGCCTCGATGCAGAAACAATGTCAATTCTAGCCGACGAACATGGCTTTGATATAGAATTTGTGAGTGTTGAACTTCAGGAATCAATCGCAGAAGAAGTCGATAAACCTGAGCAGCTAGTCGAGCGTTCTCCCATTGTTACAGTAATGGGTCACGTTGACCATGGAAAAACTAAACTTCTCGATTATATCCGCAGTGCTAATGTGGTAGCAGGTGAAGCGGGAGGTATAACTCAGCACATTGGTGCTTACGCCGTACGTCTGGATGATGGCCGACAGATCACTTTTCTCGATACTCCAGGTCACGAGGCATTTACGGCTATGAGGGCCAGGGGAGCACAGGTAACCGATTTGGCAATAATTGTTATTGCAGCCGACGATGGAGTAAAACCTCAGACTGTTGAGGCTATTAACCATGCTCAGGCCGCCAGTGTTCCGATGGTTTTTGCCATCAATAAGGTAGATATCCCCACGGCAAATCCAGAAAAAATAAAAGAAGAACTTGCCAAAATGAACATTTTGGTAGAAGACTGGGGTGGTAAATACCAATCGCAGGAAATTTCTGCCAAAAGCGGAATGAATATCAAAGAACTACTCGATAAAGTTTTACTCGAAGCAGAAATGCTTGAGCTCAAGGCCAATCCAAATAAAATGGCAGTTGGCACCGTAGTAGATTCGGCGCTTGACAAAGGACGTGGATATGTATCTACTGTGTTAGTTCAGTCTGGCACACTAAAAATTGGCGATGTATTGCTTGCAGGTACTACGCACGGAAAGGTTAAAGCCATGTATAACGAACGTGGTGGAGCTATTAAAGAGGCCGGACCCTCGCAACCTGTTTTGGTGCTTGGATTGGATGGAGCCCCTCAAGCAGGCGATAAGTTCAACGTCCTTGAGAATGATCGCGAAGCTCGTGAAATTGCCAATAAACGCGAACAACTTCAGCGTGAGCAAGGTATCCGTACACAAAAACACATTACACTCGACGAAATTGGAAGGCGTATTGCCATCGGTAATTTCCAGGAGTTGAATGTAATTGTTAAAGGCGATGTGGATGGATCGGTAGAAGCACTCTCCGATTCCTTGTTAAAACTCTCTACCGAAGAAATTCAGGTGAATATCAAGCATAAAGCAGTAGGTCAAATCTCTGAAGCAGATGTTCTTCTTGCCGCAGCCTCCAATGCTATTGTAATTGGGTTCCAGGTTCGTCCTTCGGTGAGCGCCCGTAAACTTGCTGAGAAAGAACAAATCGATGTAAGGCTTTATTCGATTATTTACGATGCCATCGAAGAGATCCGTTCTGCCATGGAAGGAATGTTGTCGCCAGAAATCAAGGAGAACATAGTTTCCACACTTGAAATACTTGAAGTTTTTAAAATTACTAAAGTGGGTACTATTGCCGGATGTATTGTGCGCGAAGGAAAGATTAAACGTGCCAACAAAGTACGCGTTATTCGCGATGGTATTGTTATCTATACCGGTCAATTGGGTTCATTGAAACGATTTAAAGACGATGTCAAAGAAGTTGTTTCCGGTCAGGAATGCGGTTTGAATATCGATCGCTTTAACGACATTGTGGTTGGCGATATGGTAGAGGCATTTGAACAATTTGAAGTGAAAAAGACACTTTAGTCCTCATTAACGTATATTTAAGGGCTCGTTTTAATAAACGGAGCCCTTTTTTTATTTATGAACCTTACTGCACACTCTAACACGATTAAAGAATATGCCCTTAGCCTGGGCTTTGATGCATGTGGAATTGCACGTGCTCAGAGGCTTACCCGGCAGGAGACATTTCTCAAAGCCTGGCTTGATAAAGGTCTTCATGCCGGCATGAATTACATGACCAATTATTTCGATAAACGTGTTGATCCACGCGAACTCCTTCCGGGAGCTCAAAGCGTGATTTCGGTTCTTCTCAACTACTTTTCCGAAAAGCAGCAGAATACAGAGGGTTTTAAGGTGGCAAAATATGCATACGGAAGGGATTATCATCAGGTAATTAAAGAAAAATTAAAACAGCTGCTTACCCATATTCAAAGCGAGATTACACCTTGCCAGGGCAGGTTTTTTACCGATTCAGCTCCCGTGCTCGACCGTGCCTGGGCCGCAGAAGCTGGGTTGGGGTGGATAGGAAAAAATACAAATCTGATTGTGCCGCAAAAAGGATCATTTTTCTTTATTGGCGAGTTAATTGTTGACATTGAGCTGGAATATGATGTGCCCATAGAAGATTTTTGCGGCAGCTGTACAAAATGCATTCAGGCCTGCCCAACCAACGCCCTGGTATTGCCCTATCTGCTCGACAGCAACCGCTGCATTTCTTATCACACTATCGAAAGTAAAGATGCAATTCCTGCAAAGTATCAAGGGAAATTCGAAAACTGGATATTTGGTTGCGATATCTGCCAGGATGTCTGTCCGTGGAATCGTTTTTCGAAACAAACACATGAAAGGGCATTTCAAGCCGACGAAGAATTTCTTAGCATGAATAAGGAAGATTGGCGGGCACTCTCAGCGGAACATTATAAAAAGCTTTTCTCTGACAAAGCTATTGAACGCAAAGGTTTTGAAGGGATAAAAAGAAATATCGATTTTGTTTCCGACGAGCTTGAATAAGCCCTTATTCTTTTCCAAGGAGGGTTCTAATTACCACCGAAGCACAAAAAGATCCGAAAATTGCTGGCATATAAGAAATGGTACCCACCACCGTGCGCTTGTGGTTTGAGCCATCGGTTTCGATTAGGGCATGTCTGGGCACATTTTCGGTAGAATACACTGCAGTTATTCCCTCGTAAATCCCCTTTCTGTGCAGGTATTTCCGAACGATATAGGCGAACTTACAATGATTGGAGTTTTTGATATCGTCAATTTTTATAAACGAAGGATTTATCCGGCCCCCACTGCCCATAGAACTTACTACTGGAGTGGCCGAAAGCACGCAAGCTTCGAGCAGCTCTACCTTTGGTGTAAGTGTATCGATGGCGTCGATTACAAAATCATATTTTTCTTTGAGTAATTCAGCGGCTGCTTTTCCTTCGATAAACTGATTGATGCATTGAATACTCGTCGTGGGATTGATGTCGAGCATACGAGTCTTTATGACCTCTACTTTAGGTTGATTTAAAGTGGAGTTTAAAGCAATAATCTGGCGGTTGAGGTTGCTCAAATTTACCACATCGCTATCGACAAGGGTGAGGTGCCCAATTCCGGCCCGACAGAGCATTTCTGCTGCTGCACCGCCCACGCCCCCTAAACCAGCTATCAGCACCCTTGCTTTTTTAAGCTTTTCGATTCCTGTGCTCGTAACCAGAAGTTCGGTTCGGCATTGCCAGTCTTTCTCGTTCATAATTCAATTCCAAAACAGGTCTTAAAATTGTTTTTTATCTGTTCCTGCATTTTTTCGTAAACCATACCCCTTAAATCGGCTGCGCGAGCGTATACCTCCTTAATCGAGATAGCTGCATCGTCGGTTTCTAAAAATATTCTTTCAACGGGAATCTCTAAAAAAGCACGGTAGGCTTTGCTGTTTTCCTTAAAAAGCATATGTCCAAAAGAAAGGTAGCAGCCCTTGTTTATTAAATCGAATGCAGTGTGTGCAGAGGCATTGAACCAATGGAAAATCCAGGGTTGTTTGTGGTGTGAATTTTTTCGGATCAATTGCAGTTCGTTATAAGCCCTCACGCAATGGATTATCATGGGTTTGTTATACTTCTTGGCTATTTCTACCTGCTTTTGAAAAGCATCGAGCTGCCATTCCAGCTTTGTTTCAATAGCCTTGTCCAATCCGGTTTCACCAATGGCAAGCACCTGGCTATTTATTGCTGAATGGCCTATG
This sequence comes from Bacteroidales bacterium, assembly GCA_035913795.1. Taxonomy (GTDB): domain Bacteria; phylum Bacteroidota; class Bacteroidia; order Bacteroidales; family UBA10428; genus UBA10428. Next base: position 63,357 of record JAMIIA010000131.1, on the reverse strand, counting down.
GCATCGAAGATTTCCTGCGGCACAGATTCGTGTATATGCCATGGATGCAAACCAACAGAACAAAAAGGCGTAATAGGAATTTCTGCTATTTCGGTATGATACAAATTCCTCATTACCAAGTCTGCTTCTCCCTTATTTGCGCTATGTCGGTGAATATCGATGTACATAAAGCATTGTGCTCAGGATCGTTTTGGATAATAAGTGTCAGAGCGTATGAATCGCCCTTTCAATTCTCTTGAGGCTTTCGTCTTTTCCAATCATTTCCATAATATCGAAAAGATGCGGCCCTTTACTGGCCCCTACGATGGCAAGTCGAAGGGGATTCATAATTTTGCCAAAACTCAGTTCGTTGGTTTCGATGTAGTTTTTAATGGCAGCCTCGGCTTGCACCGAACTAAAGGCATTATTGTTTCGCAGAATTTCCAGACAATCTTTAATTAGCGTAGGAGTTTCTTCCTTCCAAAATTTTTGGACAGTTTTTTCCTCATAGGCAACAGGTGCTTCGAAGAAATAGGACGATAGCTCCCAAAAATCGCCTACAAATACAGCTCTATCTTTTATGTACGAAACTACTTTGGCCACATACTCATCCGTGGCAGCAATTGACCTTGATTGAAGTATGATTTGAAAATCTGCAGCCAATTCTACATCCGCTTTTGTTTTGAGGTATTGCTGGTTGAACCATTTTGCTTTTTCCGGATCGAAACGGGCACCTGATTTATTTACCCTTTCGAGCGAAAATGAGTTTGTTAGTTCCTGCATGCTGAAAATTTCCTGCTCCGAACCGGGATTCCAGCCCAGCAAAGCTAAGAGGTTGATTACCGCATCTGGGAAATAACCCGATTCGCGATATCCCCGGGCAATTTCTCCCTCGCTGCTTTTCCATTCGAGCGGAAATACCGGAAAGCCTTCTTTATCACCGTCGCGTTTGCTGAGTTTTCCCTTTCCGCTGGGTTTTAATATCAGGGGCAGGTGTGCAAAAGCAGGCATGGATTCTTCCCAGCCAAGCGCTTTGTAAAGCATAATATGCAGAGGAAGAGACGGAAGCCATTCTTCGCCACGAATCACATGGGTAATTTTCATGGCATAATCGTCGGCTACATTGGCCAAGTGGTAGGTTGGCAGGCCATCGGATTTAAAAATCACTTTATCGTCGAGGGTAGAAGTATTGAACTTTATGCCTCCCCGAATGAGGTCGGTGGCGGTAAGTTCAACGCTTTCAGGCATTTTAAACCGAATGATATATGGTTCGCCATTTTCAATCTTTTGGGCAGTAAGCTTCTCGCCAAGAGCCAGGGAATTAAGTAGGGAATTCCTTACTTTATTATCGTATGAAAAAGTTTGTTTCTCAGCCTCGGCTTTCAGGCGCATGTTTTCAAGGTCCTCGGGGGTATCGAAAGCATAATAGGCCCAACCCGTATCGATGAGTTTTTGAGCAAGGGGCAGGTAAGTTCCTTTTCGTTCCGATTGTTTGTAGGGGCCATAGGGGCCGCCTTGTTTTACACCCTCGTCAGGTACCATACCCAGCCATTCCAATGCTTCGTTGATATATTGCTCGGCACCGGGCACAAAGCGAGCCTGATCGGTATCTTCTATGCGAAGTAGAAAATCGCCCCCTGATTTTTTTGCAAACAAATAGTTAAAAAGAGCAGTCCGCACACCTCCTATATGCAAGGGGCCTGTGGGACTGGGGGCAAAACGCACACGCACTCTTTGGCTCATAGTTTTTATTTTTGTTGCGCAAAGATATAAAAAGCAGGTAGCATCGTTACTTTGAAAGCGTAAACTAATTTTTATTATAAAGAATCTATTGAGCATGGCGGCGGGGCATAAACCCGCGAAGGACTAATTTTCGTCATATTTTTAAATTTTCGTAATCCCTAATTTTCCTCAAATTTTTTCACTATGGAAAACATTCTGGTTATTGGCGCTGCCGGGCAAATTGGTTCGGAACTTACTCTGGCATTGCGAAAAGTACACGGTAATAGTCATGTATTTGCCACAGATATTAAAGAGGCACCTGAAGATGTGAGGGAGAGCGGCCCGTTTCAGTTTTTAAATGTAATGGACGATAAGCATCTCATTCATTTTGTGATACGTAATAAGATTACCCAAATTTACCATCTTGCAGCGGTTTTGTCCGGCAATGCCGAGAAATTGCCTCTACAAGCATGGCACATCAATATGTCGAGTTTGCTCAATGTATTGGAAGTAGCAAAAATGGTAGAAGAAGTGAAAAAAGTATTCTGGCCAAGTTCCATTGCAGTTTTTGGCCCCAGTACTCCAAAAGACAATACACCCCAGAATACCATTATGGAACCCAATACGGTATATGGCATCAGTAAGCTGGCTGGTGAGCGCTGGTGCGAATATTATTTTAACAAATACGACATCGATGCCCGCAGCATCCGCTACCCGGGTCTGATAAGCCACAAAACCGAACCTGGTGGTGGTACCACTGACTTTGCGGTAGACATTTATTACCAAGCACTTCAACATAAGAAATATGAGTGCTTTCTGGGTGAGAATACCCGCTTGCCACTTATGTTTATGGACGATGCAGTGGAAGCAACCATTGCACTAATGAGTTTACCTTGCGATGAAGTCTATTTTCATACCGGATACAACATTGCTGGTTTCAGCGCTACTCCGGCCGAAATGGCGCAATCCATCAAAAAATACATTCCCGAATTTCAGATCAGCTATAAACCCGATTTTAGGCAGGAAATAGCCGACTCATGGCCCGACAGCATCGACGACCGCTATGCCCGCGATCACGATCACTGGAAAAGCAAATACGGACTGGATGAAACCACCAAAGTAATGCTGGAAAAGATTAAAGCAAAGCTGGACTAACAAGTAGAACCTTCGCAACCTGCAGATTTTATTATAGCTTTTTGCACATTCCATCTTTTTTATTTTTCGCCAAGGGATTGTTGCGATCTTATTTAGAATGGAAAAAAATTAAGCATAAAATATTGCCATTTGGATGGAACTTGTATTTTTGTGATAGAACCATACACCTAAATGTCGATATTTATGAAAAAGCTACTCTTTATAGTGGTTGCCTTCCTGACAACCAATTGTTTTGCCGGCAGCGCCGATATGTTTGCACTCGATGAACAAAGCCTCGAACAGGAATTCGAGAGCCTGAATGCACTCGAAAATTTTGTTGTAGGAAATAACCTCCTCTCACTTACTGATATTAAACAAGGAAATCTGTTCGATTTATCTGCCATTAATACCAATTCCATGGGCGCGACCTCTTCCGAGGAGTTTGTTTTTCAATGGGAAGGTTTTCTATGGGGTTTTCTTTGCTGCCCGGTTGGCTTTTTTGTCATTGCTGTGAACAAAAACAAAGATTACGATCAGAAATTATCTTTCTGGATTGGTGTAGCCGCAGGTACTTTTATTAACCTCATTTACTACGTGGCTGCAGGGGGCTATTAAATGCTTCTTCAATAAAGTATGAAGATTTTTCTGCTGCCTTCGGCGCTGTGTTTATTATTGCTTCAGGTTTTTACTTATCAGGCATTTGCGCAAATTCATTATCGTATCGAAGCCGATTATTCCCTCAAGGAAAAGAGTAGCACAGGGCATGAAAACCTTATGCTCGGCAGGGTTTATTTCGATAAAAACTACCGTCAGATGGTGTTTGATATCAGTTTCCCCGAAAAGGAAATATTGATTATAAACGATACAGCGAGTATTTATGCCCTGTCGAACCATTACGAGAAGCATAAGCTATCAACGAGCCTTATCGACTTCTCTGTACTTGGGCTGGTATTGAGTGGCCAGCTGGAGTATTTTGGTCTTCGTCAGACGCCTTATCAGCTTACGAAAGTAGAAAAGGATGAAGGTCTTGTAATTTCTACCTGGGAACTTACAGATAAACGCATCGAAAGTAGTGTGCGGAAGATGATGCTATCGCAAAAAGATAACAGATTGCACGGCCTGATTACCTTTGGTGCAAATGATCAAATTATTGCCAAGCAGTTTTTTTCTGAGTACCAACTAGTCAATGGCCTTGAAATTCCATCGAAGGTGATTCAGATTTCATATCTTCCCGATGGCGGAGAATTCAAGAAAATAACTAACTATACAAACATAAAGGTTAACAACCAGCAAAATGAGTCGTTTTACCGATACAAACCTAAAGCTGGGAATTAGTGGTCTTTGTCTCTGTATTTCTTTGTTCATGGGAGCCCAGACTGTCAGCGAGATAGAAGAGATGAAAACTTCATCTCAGGATTTTGGACGCCCTAAGATATCCACACAAATTGAAGGCAACGATTCAGAGTATGACTGGTTTTTCAATAATTTGTTTGTCTTTTACAAGAAATTTATTTCTTCGCAGGATGCCAGTTCGTGTAGTTTTACTCCTTCCTGCTCAGAATACGCGCTTATGGCTATTAAAAAGGAAGGAATGCTTGAGGGTTTTATAAACTTCTGGGATCGGTTTTCTCGCTGCAATGCCATGTCACCGGAGGATTATCCGGTTGATACCCGGCAGAAATTACTAATCGACCCGGTAAGAAACTGGCGCTATGAAGAGAACTAAATTATGTCTGTTTGCCGGACTATTTTTTTGGTTTCACTCTTTCGCGCAGCAAAACGACTTGTTCGATTATACACATTCGAAAGCCTTTGCCGATTTTTTATACAAAAACGCTGAATACACTCATGCTATTCAGGAATACAAACGTGTTCTTTTCCTGAACCCTTTTGATACCAATGCCTTGATGAAAATTCAGGACAGTTATATCCAAAGTGGATTGTTTAGCGATGGTCTGGGGTTTTTAACTAGTTGCAATATGTGTCAATTAGAAAGTGATACATTGTTTGCCCTTAAAGGAAAGTTATTTATTCTAAACCGCGATTTTAATGGTCTGAACAAACAGATGCAGTATCATTCAGGACTAAAAAGGGAAATAACATTTCTACAAATCTCCAAAGCAATGTATCAGCATGAGTGGTCTGAGGCACAAGGCTATCTGCCCCTACTGGAGCAGTATCCGGAGTTTAAAAGCCTGGGTCCTGCAATTCAGCAAACTACAACACTAAGGTACAAAGATCCGGGTTTAAGCCTTATGATGTCGGCTGTTATACCTGGTTCCGGAAAGGTTTACAGTGGTTATTGGAAAGATGGGCTCTTTTCTTTTCTTTTTATAGGTGTCACTGCCTGGCAGTCGTATCGGGGTTTTTCAAAAAATGGATCACAAAGTGTTTACGGCTGGCTTATGGGAGGCATCAGCCTTTCTTTTTACACCGGTAACTTATATGGATCGTATAAAGCAGCAAATAAAACTAATCACAACCTTGACCACCAGATTCTCGAAAGCTTTGAAGAAACATTTTTGGATACTTATAGTAATTTTTAGTATTCAGTTTGCCTCTGGTCAGTCTGTTGCAGAGACATACCAGTCGGGCATAGCCTTTTTTAACCAGGGAGATTTTGAGCTGGCTGCCCAGCAATTCAGAAGAGTGGTTTTTTTTAGCGATAGCACCTCTGGCCGCGCTTTGTTTTACCTTGGCGATTGTTACAGGCAACTTGAGTTGTTTGACCCGGCTGTATATTATTACCGCCTGGCAGGGAATACAATTTTGAATGATAGTCTGAGTCAGGAGATAAAATTTCGGATCGCAGTCTGTCACCTTAAAAACCATCAGGCATCTTATGCACTTACCGAGCTTTTTTCTGTAGGCGATTCCATGCTTCCCGAACAACAGACCAAATTGTATTTCTATCTTTTTTGCAGTTATTACCTTTTGCACGATTATTCCAGTGCCAGCGATTACTACCTTATGGCCCTGGGCGAAACAAATAATTCTAAGCTCACTTCCATCGACTCATTGTTTCGTGCAGGCGAAAAAAACCAAGCGGCTAATGTTTACCTGCCAATGTATTTGAGCATAATTCCTGGTCTCGGACAGCTTTATTTGGGAGAATGGAAAGAGGCTTTAAATTCGTTTATTATTACCGCAGCCTTTGCATCGGTTTTTGTTTTTACAGCCTATCAACTAGCCTTACTCGATGCGGCACTTATGGTACTACCCTGGTTTCACCGTTATTACCAGGGAGGTTTAATGCGGGCAAAGGAACTGGCAGTAATAAAAAAGAACTCACAGGATGTGCAGATATATAACCAACTACTCGATTTTTACAGCAACAATTCACACACCGCCACAGGTTCAACTGGGAATTAAAAGAAGCTGCAGATTCTGTGAGCAGATTTCATTTGTAAGATAAATATCATTCACTGCCAATTGGAATTCATTAATTTTATCTGTCAATCAAAAAAAAACATTCAACATGTACGGTTCCATTCAAAAGCACCTTCAGCAAGAACTGAAGAATATCCGGGAGGCCGGGCTTTATAAAAACGAACGCATCATTACTTCGCCCCAGGATGCTGTAATTGAAGTGGGAAATGGTAAGGTGCTTAATTTTTGCGCCAATAATTATCTGGGATTATCATCACACCCCAAGCTTGTCGAAGCAGCTAAAAAAGGACTCGATACCCATGGTTTTGGCATGTCGTCGGTAAGGTTTATCTGCGGTACTACCGATTTACATAAAGAACTGGAGCAAAAAATTTCTCACTATTTTGGTACAGAAGATACCATATTGTACGCTGCATGTTTCGATGCCAACGGCGGGGTTTTCGAGCCTCTGTTAGGGGAAGAAGATGCCATTATCTCCGATTCCCTCAACCACGCTTCTATAATCGATGGGGTGCGTTTGTGCAAAGCTCAGCGCTATCGGTACAACAATGCCGACATGGCCGACCTCGAAGCCAGACTGCAGGAAGCTCAGGCACAGCGTTTCAGGTTAATTGTAACCGACGGGGTGTTTTCGATGGATGGCAATGTACCACCCATGGATAAAATTGTGGAGCTGGCAAGAAAATACGATGCCATGGTAATGGTCGATGAGTGCCACTCTGCAGGTGTGGTAGGGGAAACCGGACGAGGTGTAACGGAACATTTTCACATCAGAGGACAGGTCGAAATTATTACCGGAACACTTGGGAAAGCTTTTGGTGGTGCTATTGGCGGTTTTACCACTGGCAAAAAAGAAATTATTGAGTTGCTTCGCCAGCGCTCACGGCCCTATCTCTTTTCGAACTCCTTGCCACCTATGATTGCCCAGGCTGGCATTGCTATGTTCGACATGATGGCAGAAACCGATGTCCTGCAGCGCCGACTGCACGAAAACACTGCGTATTTCAAAGAAAAAATTGTAGCTGCCGGTTTCGACATCAAACCTACTCAATCGGCCATTGTAGCTATTATGCTTTACGATGCCAAACTCTCGCAGGACTTTGCGGCACGCCTGCTTCAGGAAGGTATTTATGTCATTGGATTTTATTTCCCTGTGGTGCCAAAAGAGCAAGCCCGCATAAGGGTTCAGCTTTCGGCTGCACATACAAGGGAACATCTCGATAAGGCAATTCAGGCCTTTACTAAGATAGGAAAGGAGCTCGGGGTTATAAAATAATCTTTCTCAGCGTTGGAAATCGGCAAGTAATATTTTCCGCTTGATATTAGATTTTGGATTCCATGTTTCTATTTTATTTCGGCACCATTCGATGTTTTTATCGAAGGCTGAACAAAACGAAGGCTGCCATCAGCATCTTCGGCCATTAATATCATGCCCTGCGATTGTATGCCTTTTAATTCGCGCGGGGCAAGGTTTACCAATAAGCTCACCTGCTGGCCAATAATTGCCTCTGGTTCGAAAAACTCGGCAATGCCAGAAACTACGGTTCGTTTATCATAACCAGTATCGATGGTTAGCTTGAGGAGTTTTTTAGTTTTAGCAACTTTTTCGGCTTCGATAATGGTGCCTACACGGATATCCATTTTACTAAACTCGTCATAGCTGATATCGGGCTTTGGGGCTGCAGCCTTTGTTTGGGTTGCTTCATTGTCGGCTTTCGACTGTAAGAGTTTTTTTACCTGAAATTCTACCTGGCTGTCTTCCACTTTTTCGAATAACAAACCAGGAGTATTCATTTTATGTCCGGCCTCAAGGTTGTTGGGTTTGGCAGCGTCTTCCCAGCTTATGGCCTGCATGTTCAGAAACCCTCTTAATTTTTCGGAAGTGCTGGGAATAAATGCTTCCATAATGGTGGAAAGGTTGGCGGTAATTTGCAAGGCAATGTTTAAGATGGTTTTTACTCTGGTTTCGTCGTGCTTAATAATTTTCCAGGGCTCCGTATCGGCCAGGTACTTATTGCCGAGGCGGGCAAGTTCCATGGCGTTGGCAAGGGCTTCGCGAAGCCGGAAACTCTCAAGACTTGTTTCTACCTTGTCTTTTATAATTGGCATCTGAGCGAGTGTCTGGCGGTCGAACTCAGTTAAATCGCCGGCTTCCGGAACACATCCATCGAAGTATTTGTGGGTGAGTACAAGGGCTCTGTTGACAAAATTTCCTAAAATGGCTACCAACTCGTTGTTGTTGCGTGCCTGAAAATCTTTCCAGGTAAAATCGTTGTCTTTTGCCTCGGGTGCATTGGCGCAAAGTACATAGCGCAGCACATCCTGGCAACCCGGAAATTCTTCGAGGTATTCGTGCAACCAAACGGCCCAGTTGCGGGAGGTTGAAATTTTGTCGCCCTCGAGGTTTAAAAACTCGTTAGCCGGAACGTTTTCAGGAAGAATATAGCTGCCTTCGGCTTTTAACATCGAAGGGAAAATGATGCAATGAAATACAATATTGTCTTTACCGATAAAATGAAGCAGGCGGGTATCGGAATCTTTCCAGTATTTTTCCCATTCGGGGGTAAATTCTTTTGCGGCAGAGATATAGCCAATAGGAGCGTCGAACCAAACATACAACACTTTGCCCTCGGCTCCTTTCACGGGGACAGGAATACCCCAATCAAGGTCGCGGCTCACGGCACGTGGTTGAAGTCCGGCGTCGATCCACGATTTGCATTGCCCGTAAACATTGGGTTTCCAGTGTTTGTTTTGTTCGAGGATCCACTCTTTGAGCCAGGGTTCGTAGCGGTCGAGAGCCAGGAACCAGTGTTTGGTATCGCGTAAAACAGGTATACTTCCGGAAAGAGTCGATTTGGGATTGATAAGGTCGGTTGCATTAAGTGTGCTGCCACACGATTCGCACTGATCTCCATAGGCCCCTTCATTATGGCATTTAGGACAGGTGCCCACAATATAGCGGTCGGCTAAAAACTGGTTGGCTTCGCTGTCGAAATACTGCTGGGTAGTTTTTTCGATAAACTCGCCCCGGTCATAGAGCGTTTTAAAGAATTCGGAAGCCGTTTCGCGGTGTACATTTGAAGTCGTGCGCGAGTATATGTCAAAGCGGATACCAAAGTCGGCAAAGGCTTTTTTGTTCATCTCGTGATAACGGTCAACGATATCCTGCGGAGAAACTCCTTCTTTTTTTGCTTTAATGGTAATGGGTACCCCATGTTCGTCGCTGCCGCAAATAAACGCTACTTCCCGGCCTCTCAGGCGTAAATACCTTACATAAATGTCGGCAGGCACATACACACCTGCCAGGTGACCAAGGTGCACAGGTCCGTTGGCATAGGGCAGGGCAGCAGTAACCAGGTAACGTTTATACTCTTTCATTGCGAAATGGGATATAATTCTTTTATTTAACTTAGACTATATTTTCGAATGGGCAAATATACCGATTTCGATGAACCTGAAAAATAAACCTTGGCATGGAAACTTACATTAAACCTCCTTTGCTTAAGTCTGGCGATATGGTGGCAATTGTTGCACCAGCCGGAGTGGTAGAGAAAGAATGTATCGAAAAAGCAGTGAAGCTTTTTGGGCAGTGGGGTCTGAAAGTAGCATTAGGTGCAAATCTTTTTGCCAGAAATGGAATTTTTGCCGGCACCGACAGTGAGAGGTTAAGCGATTTGCAAGAGGCATTTGATAACGAAGATGTTAAAGCTGTAATCTGCGCCAGAGGTGGGTATGGTATGCTTCGAATTCTCGACTCGATACATTGGCATAAGTTTTTACACAATCCAAAATGGGTTGCTGGATTTTCTGATATCACCGCTTTGCATGCAGCTATATTAAACCGCGGTATACAAAGTCTGCACAGTTTGATGCCCATAAATCTAACTACTCTGCCATCTTCCTCCACTGACATTGAATACCTTCACAGGGCACTTTTTCATGGATCATTGGAATATAACCTTCTGCCATTTTCGCAAAATTGCACAGGAGTGGAAAAGACTTGTCTGGCAGGAGGAAACCTATCTCTGCTCTATGCACTTGCCGGTACCGCGGAAGATATTGATTGGAAAGGTAAAATAATGTTTATTGAGGAAGTAGGAGAATATACCTATCATCTCGACCGCATGTTGCAGAGTTTCAGGCTTGCCGGCAGATTTGATGGTCTTGCAGGACTCCTTGTTGGCGGCCTCTCAGAAATGAACGATGAGAAAAGGCCTTTTGGTCGTACCCCAGAAGAAATTATTGCCGATGCTGTAAAGGGCTATAACTTTCCTGTGGCTTTTGGTTTTCCGGCGGGGCACATCACTCAAAATTTTCCGCTTATTCTTGGGGCCAAAGTATCCTTTGAAGTCAAAACCAACGGGGTAAGCATAAAAATGTAAGCATGGCAGCACACAATCAGTTAGGAAAAGAGGGTGAAGCTTTGGCCGTGAAATACCTGATACAAAATGGATATAGTGTGCTTAACACCAACTGGAAATACGAAAAAAATGAAATTGATATTGTCGCATCCAAAGATGGTTTTGTAGTGATTGTGGAAGTAAAGAGCCGACAAACTGCCCGCTATGGCGATCCGTCAGAAGCAATAACCCTGGCGAAACAAAAAAGACTGATAGAAGCAGCCGATCATTATCTGGAGCAACTTTCTTACGAAGCCGAAGTAAGGTTTGATATCCTTACCATAGTTTTCGGCGAGAATGGCGCAGAACTGAATCATATAGAAGAAGCTTTCAGACCCATTGCTTCTTAGCTTTTCGGAGCAAAAAAAATGATCTTCTGTTTTCCGGTTCAGTAAATATTAAGAAATTAACCTTATGAATATTGAAGAACTTCGCGATTATTGTATCAGCAAATCTGGAGTATCCGAAAGCTTTCCTTTCGACGAAACAACCCTCGTATTTAAAGTAATGGGTAAAATGTTCGCCCTTACCGATTTAGAGTCGGAGTTAACGGTGAATCTGAAATGCGACCCCGAACTGGCTGCGCAGCTCAGAGCTGAATATAGCTTTGTAACACCAGGATACCACATGAACAAAACACACTGGAATACTGTAATCATCGATGAAAGATTATCTGACAAATTGCTTCAAAGCTGGATTGACCATTCGTATGAGCTGGTGGTAAAAAGTCTTAGCATAAAACTGAAAAAAGAACTGGAGTTGTACCGCAAATAATGCCTTTTATCGCAAAGCTTTAAGGCTTCTTTAATCCGGCAAGAATGTAATTATAAATTGGGTTGTTCTTTTCAGGCACGGGCAGCTGGAAACTTTTTGTAATATATTGGGGAGGTTCTATCATTTCGCGCCCAATCATTTCCTGTATTGTATGGTAAAAAGAAAGGGATGTTTTTCCTACCAGCAGAGGTGTGAGGTCACTAGTCGATAGGTTTAATGGCTTGCAAACGTTGCCCCTTTTCGAGTCCCTGGCAGAATGAATTGGAGTTGTTTAGAATAGCCGTTTTTAACTGTTGCTCCAGCAGCCTGATGATTCTCGGATAAGCATCACCTGTGAGCTCATCGCAATAGACTTTTTTAATTTCGGTTGGCAGAACAAGTGTTTCTGCAAAATTATTGGCAATGAATTCGGCCTGATAGCCCATCCCTTCGAAAACATCGTTCTCGGCAACGTGGGTTTTTATATCTGGTAACTTGATAGCGCCTAACTCTTTTAACCAATGACTGATGTGTTCATGATTTTTTTCACGATTAAGCAATCTGGTACCGACATTGAATAAGGGTACTTCCCGATCCCAACGCTTGTAGTTGTATGAATGTATATCGTACACCACACAACCTCCAAACAGTTCTTCGAGTTTTACGAGCAGCGCATGCAATACCTGATAGTAATCTTCGTACTTATGCCTACTGGCTTTCTTTTCAGCGGCGGTAAGGTCCTTTTTCCATACTGTTTTGCCCCAAGCTTCTTTGTAAATACAGTCCTGTAAGTTACGATTCAGGTCGTATTCGTAACGCGAGTCGAGGCCTGTTAGGGTTATTGGCATGGAAGCAATAAAGTCGCCAGTATTGGGGTCTTCTTCGTACCAGCGTTCGTAGTTGTCGAGTGATATCTTTTTTTGAAGCTCTTTTCTTAGCTGGCTGCCATGGTGAACAGCTGTGCAGCAAAAGGGAACATAGCTGTTGATTTTAATTCTAAAACCTCCGGTTTCAGATACTACATCAATTTGTTGTTTTTTCTTAATACATGCGACGATGTCGTGTATTTTCATCTTTTGTGTTTTCATAGGTGGATTCAGGTTTGAAGTACTCTTGATTCCATTTTATTCCTGCTACCACCTTTTCGAGGTAAGCTATTATCTGCTCCTGCAGCAGATCCTCGCTTCAATGCCCCAATGGCTTTTCTGTGGAGCATCAGTAAAGGTAATTCGCCCTTCTCAGCACCTTCAACATATTCCTGCAAGATAATATATTTCGATTCGCCATGCGAGTTGCTGATGTAAAATTCAACACGTGACTTGATATTCTGCCTGTCTGATTTTTCAACTATCATCACACCACATCCGCCATGGAGGAAGGAAGTGATGAAAGTTTTAGGATAGTTCGACTAAAAACCAAAGCTTTTATTGTCGCGAATAGTTATCTATAATGGATAAAAGAGTTGAAAATCATCTTTTTAAGAAGAACTGTGCTGGAAGTGGGTGTTAATTTTGTGAGTATCTATCCTTTTCAAGGTTTGAGGCACTATGAATTTCTTAGAGATGGTTTGGGCGGTTATAAATAAAACATGTAAGTTTGCATTCTTAGCAGAAAAACGAGTAGCGTGGAAGAAAGAGATCAGCATGATATAAATACCGCGGAAGATCAGGGTGAAGCAAGCCCAGGATTGAAAACGAAAGAAGGCGGCATTTCGAGGAAGTGTTTTCATGGTTGTCATAAGCTGGAAGTTTACGACTGGCTGAAAGACATAAGTAGCGTAGAAGATTACAACGAAGTAATTGAGGTACGCTTTAAAAATACACGCAAGGCTTACTTCCTGAATCCAAATAACCTTCGGCTTAACAAGGGCGAGGTAGTTGCTGTGGAAGCCTCTCCAGGTCACGATATTGGCATTGTTTCTTTTACTGGCCATCTGGTTCCGATAAAGATGCGCTATAACAACGTTTCACTTCAGGATAAAGATCTGAAAAAGGTATACCGTAAGGCAAAGCCTGCCGATATCGATAAGTGGAAAGAAGCCATGGCCAGAGAGGATAAAACCATGATCAAGTCGAGGCAGATAGCCGTTGAGCTGAAGCTGGACATGAAAATTGGCGATGTAGAATACCAGGGCGACAATACCAAAGCAATTTTTTATTACATCGCCGACGACCGTGTCGATTTCAGACAACTTATTAAAGTACTGGCCGACGAGTTTAAAATACGGGTTGAAATGCGTCAGATTGGCGCGCGTCAGGAGGCCGGTCGCATTGGCGGCATTGGTTCTTGCGGGCGCGAATTGTGTTGTTCTTCGTGGTTAACAAATTTTATTTCAGTCACCACCAGTGCAGCCCGTTACCAGGAGGTCTCGCTCAATCCTCAGAAGCTGGCGGGTCAGTGCGGCAAGCTTAAGTGCTGCATGAATTACGAACTCGATGCTTACCTCGATGCACAACAGGATTTTCCAGATACCTCGGTAGTATTGCTTACCCGCAAGGGAAAGGCCTATCATCAGAAAACAGATGTATTTAAACGGCTAATGTGGTACATGGTGCAAGAAGATGAAAAAAAATCACTTACCTGTATGTCAGTTGATACGGTGAAAGAAGTGATTGAGATGAATGCCAGTCAGAAATTTCCTGAAAAGCTAAAAGGCCTTGAAGAACCTGCCACAGCCATTAGTGGTGTGGCCGAGTATCAAAATTCGGTAGGGCTCGAAAGTCTGACCCGTTTCGAGGATAAACCTTCGCAGCAACGCAGCAATCAGGGCGGCAAAAAGAAACCTTTCAGAGGAAATAAAAAGCATTTTCATAAAGGGCGCGAACAGAACCAAAATCGGCCTGATAAAAATTAAAGTTTGAAACTCGCATGATTCTTACATTACAAATACTGATGAGAATTTATTAGGCGAGTTTAGTTTCGTTGAGCTGCTTCTTCCTTGTCGGTTAGCCTTGTTAATCCCTATGGTCGTGAGCTCATTTCGTTCGGTCCGCTTAGCCCAATGGGGTTCATAAGACCTTGTTTTAAAATTATTTACAGATGAAAATGAAAAATTTACTTTTTGCAATTTTTATTTTCCTTTTTGCAACATCCTGCCACGAGGGACCTTTTTTCGACGAGGTACAAAAAATACCAGATCGCGATTGGGATGCCTCAACCCCGGTAAGCTTTGTTGTTCAAGTAAATGATACCACCACTGCCTACGACCTGTTGATACTCCTGCGCAATACCAACCAGTATTCTTATAGTAATTTCTGGATGTTTATCGAAACAACAGCTCCAAGTGGAGTGAGTCTCCGCGATACTTTCGAAATACAGCTTGCTGATGCTGACGGACGTTGGCTGGGTAAAGGACTTGGTTCGGTTAATACCCTTCTGGTTCCCTATAAAGTGAATATCCGTTTCCCATACCGTGGAATTTATACCTTTAAAATGGTTCAGGCCATGCGCGACGAAGACAAATTGGGCAACCGAAGAGTGAAGGGAATTTCCGATATAGGCCTGCGCATCTTACCCCACTAAGAAATTAAAGAACGTGTCGTCAAAAGGAAAATTATTCAGGTTTGCGGAGGTAAAGACCTTTGGAAATGTGTTACAGCCACCCTTTGAACAGGTTTTTCAAAAAGACTTCTACCTGAAAGGAAAATGGAGCCAGGAGTTTTTTGGCAATAATAACCCTATTACCCTTGAACTTGGTTGCGGAAAGGGTGAATACACACTTGGGCTGGCCCGACTGTTTCCTGAACGCAATTTTATTGGTGTCGATATCAAAGGGGCGCGTATTTGGCGGGGAGCTAAAACCGCTACCGAAGAGGGATTGAAAAATGTAGCCTTCTTGCGCACCCGCATCGATTTTATCCGTTCCTTTTTTGCCGCTGGCGAAGTGGAAGAAATCTGGATTACCTTTCCCGACCCACAACCCCGGAAGGCTCATAAGCGACTTACATCGAGCAGGTTTCTTAGCTATTACCAATCGCTGATATCGGCCAGGGCAGCCATTAACCTTAAGACCGACAGTGTGGCGCTTTATTCCTATACCAAAGACCTTGTAACCTGTAACAAGTTAAGCCTTGAAGCCGCTATCGAAGATATTTACCAATCAGACAAGGCAGAGGATGAAGTCCTTTCTATTCGAACATTTTACGAACAGGGGTGGCTTCAGGAAGGCTTGCGGTCGCATTACCTGCGTTTTATTATAAGCCCCAATGAAAAGCTCGAAGAACCTGCCGAATCCAACTACGACTGATTTTTTTTCAAGGGTTTATGCCCTTACCCGGCTTATTCCAGAAGGCCGTGTATGCTCCTATGGGGCCATTGCCCGCTATCTGGGTTCTCCCGGCAGCGCACGCATGGTTGGCTGGGCCCTGAATCAATGTCACAGCATGCCCGATGTTCCGGCACACCGGGTGGTAAACCGAAATGGTTTGCTCACCGGCAAGCATCATTTCAGGCACGAAACTCTGATGGAGGAATTGCTCGAAAGCGAAGGAATTACTGTTCTGGATGATCAGGTAGTGGAGTTTAAAAAGCTATGTTGGGATCCTAATTTTGAATTAGTCTAAATAAAAAAATGTCCCTATCTTTGTTCTGCCAGCCCTGTTAATTGAGAAAATTTCATGAGCTATACTACAGAACAAGTTAGAAGCATCCTTCAAAAAATTATCCATCCGTCGAGTGGGAAAGACATTGTTTCGATGAATCTCGTGAAAAATCTGGTTGTTGACAACAGCAAAGTAAGCTTTGTATTGTCTTTCGCGAGCGTGAACGATCCAATGAAAAACACACTGAAAAAAGCTTGCGAGAAATTTCTGCTCGACATACCCGGCATAAGCGAGGTAGACATAAAGGTCGAAACACAACTTAAACCTGCTACAGTAAAAGCTGAACCGGAACCTATGCTCACCGGAGTTAAATACCTTGTAGCCATAGCTTCTGGCAAAGGTGGTGTAGGTAAATCGACTATGGCTGCAAACATTGCCGTTGCGTTTGCCAATGCCGGTGTAAGAGTAGGATTGATTGATGCCGATATTTATGGTCCTTCGATACCCAAAATGTTTGGGGTGGAGAATGAAAAACCCGAAGTAATAAAAAAGAACGGCCGCGATGTAATTGTTCCTGTTGAGAAGAATGGAGTGAAACTGCTTTCGATAGGATTTTTTGTGAGCCAGGACGATGCTACCATCTGGCGAGGCCCAATGGCTTCTAATGCATTGTCGCAGCTTATTTCCGATGGCGATTGGGGCACACTCGATTATTTGTTTGTCGACCTTCCTCCTGGCACAAGCGATATACATATCACCATATCTCAGAATAAAAAACTTACCGGTGCTGTAATTGTGAGCACACCGCAGGATGTCGCCCTTGCCGATGTAAAAAAAGGAATCAGCATGTTTCAGAATAAAGCCATTGCTGTGCCCGTATTAGGCCTGATAGAAAACATGGCCTGGTTTACCCCCGAAGAGCTTCCGCAAAACAAGTATTATATCTTTGGCAAAGGCGGGTGTGAAGCCCTTGCTCGGGAGAAAAACGTTCCCTTTTTGGGGTATATCCCTATTATTCAAAGCATTCGCGAAGATGCTGACAATGGGGTTCCCTCCACATTAAGAAAAGATAAGACTTCGGAATATTTTAAGCATATTGCCGAAAATTTACGCATAGAAATACTTCGTGCAGATACAGCTGAATAACATTGTGATTATGTCAAAAAATACCAACAAAGAAATTATCTACAAAATCAACAAAGGCATAGAGTCAGTGCGCCCATACCTTATTACCGATGGAGGAGATATAGAACTAGTAGCGGTTGACTCTGACAATACAGTTAAGGTTAGGCTCCTGGGTGCCTGCCAAGGTTGCCCTTTTAGCATGATGACTCTGAAAGCCGGCATTGAGCAGGCAATCCGTAAAGAATGGCCTGAGCTTAAAACCCTCGAATCGGTTTAATCTGCCCGATTCATATTTATTTTGCACCTTATATCGGAATGAAAATTATTTTTGCAGGAAAATATGTTTTAACTTTTCCAGTTATTACATCTGGAAACAATTTTACTCTTTGAAACCTTTATCCTTTAAATACAGCCTTTTTTTTGTCATTTTCTTAGTGGCAACCTCCTGCTCAAACCAGAAAAACACCTCTCTTTCCCGAGGGTATCATAACCTAACATCGAGATATAATGTTCTGTTTAATGGCCGCGAGAGTTTCGAGAAGGGTATGCAAAAGCTCCAGCAGAACCATAGCGACAATTATAGTGAAGTGCTACCCGTGTTTATTTATCACAATAAAAACGAAATTACGGCTATTGGTTCCGAAATGGACAGGACTATTGCTAAATGTGCCAAGCTAATATCCCTGCATTCAATTACTGCCAAGCCTGAATTGAACGAGGGAAAGAAGCTTACCGAAGCTGACCGCGAATTTTACAACAAGAAGGAATACAATAAATGGGTCGATGAGGCATACCTTCTTATGGGCAAATCGTATTTCTATAAACATGATTTCGACAAGGCCTCTGAAACGTTTCAGTATATCGTATCAAATTTTCCTGAAGGAGAAAACACTTACGAGGCTCGTCTTTGGCTGGCGCATCTGGCGCATAAGAAAAACAGGGTAAAGGAATCGGAGAGTATTTTAGCTGAGCTAAATAAGGACACCCGATTCCCGAAAAAATTATCGCCCGACCTTGATGCTGCGCTTGCTGCAATTGAAATATCTAAAGGCAATCTGGTTGCTGCCATTGACCCTATGCGCAAAGCAGCAGAGTCAGTAAAACCACTTTATTACCGGCAACGATACAATTACATTCTGGCCCAATTGCTTCAGCTTAATAACCAAATGAGCGAGGCTTCTCTTTATTATAAAAAGGTAATTCAACTGAATCCTGCTTATGAAATGACTTTTAATGCCAGGATTAATATGGCTTTAAGCTTCCAGGCAGGCCAGGGCTCGAGGAAAGAAGTAGAGAAGCAATTGCAAAAAATGCTTCGCGACGAGAAGAATAGCGATTTTCAGGATCAAATATACTTTGCAATTGGCAATTTATATTTTCAGGAAGGTGCTACCTCTGAGGCTCTTAAGTATTATCGCATGTCTTCGGCCGTGAGCCTTGACAATAGTTTTCAGAAGCCAAAAACCTACCTTACAATGGCCGACATTTATTATGCGCAAGCAGAATATATTCCGGCTCAGGCTTATTACGATAGTACTGTACAGGTAATTGACCCCGATTACACCAATTATAAAATAATCTATACCAAATCGGTTAGCCTTACCAGGCTGGTAAAAAGCATTTTGAGCGTAGAGCTGGAAGATAGTCTGCTGAAGCTTTCTGCTATGCCAATACAAGAACTGAATATACTTATCGATAAAACTATTGCCGAAATTCAAAAACAGGAGCAGGAACAACGCCGGCTTGAACAGGAAAAAGGAATGGAGGAGAATACTTTTGCCCAACAGGAGTATACTATCCAAACAAACACTCAAAGTTGGTATTTCTATAACGCAACAACCATAGAACTGGGTCGGCAGGAGTTTAAGCGTAAATGGGGAAGCAGACGGGTAGAGGACGATTGGCGAAGGTCTAATAAGGGCACGCTGGACCTTTCTATACCCTTAAGTTCAGAAGCAGGAACTGAAGATATCCTTCAATCAGACGAAAAGAATAAGGAAGCCGCAGGAAAATACTCGGGCAATTACTACCTGCAGAAGATTCCTTTTACCGACAGTGCGAAAGCCGAGTCGCACCTCCGTATTCAGGAATCTTTACTCACAACGGGCGATGTTTATAGTGAGGAATTGAAAGATTATCCGAAAGCCATCGATGCCTACGAAAATATTTTAATGCGGTATCCCGATTACTCCAATCGTCTGTTGGTGTATTATAAGCTTTATTCTCTGGGTAAGGAAACCCAGAATATTGACCTGGTATCGCAATACCAGCAGCGAATTATTCGGGAATTCCCCGAAAGTAATTATGCACGCGTACTAACCGATCCGGAATACTCGAAAAGATTAGAAGAACAAGAAAGAAAAGAGGAAGTTAATTACCAGCTAATATACAAGGCGTTCGACCAGGGCGAATGGGCCTATACCCTGCAACTGATTAACCAGTCCAGAAGCGAATGGCCCGACAGTAAATATACACCCCAGTACGATTTAATGGCTGTTATTGCCGAAGGTGTTTCGAAAGATACAGCCAGTTTCATTAACGATCTCAGCAAGCTGAGTGTGAAATACCCGGGAACAGATATCGCAGAAAGATCCGGTCAGATGATTAAATTCCTACAAACCGAAAACCCTCAAGCAGCCAGAGAGCAAGCCATACAGCAGGCCGTAAGTATTTTTACCGATTCTCCTATGGAGGAGCATTTTGTTGTAATACTTATTTCCCGATACACGAATGCCAATCAATTGATGTTTAATGTAATCAATTTTAATATCGATAATTTTGCAGAAAGTGAATTGAAGGTCAAAAAATCTGACCTCGATAAATCTTCCGTGCTGGCAATTCAACCGTTTAAGGATAAACAAGAGGCTGCTGATTATTACAATCAGATAGTGGTTTTCGAGGAACTGTTTCGCGAGGTAGATAAAACGGATACTCAGTTATTTTATATTTCGAAATCGAACTACGAACGCCTTCTTCGTGATAAACAAATCGAGCAATACCTGATCTTTTTTAACGCCAGTAAATAAAAAATCGCTGCACCTTATTATGAAACAGGTATCGATACTTTGGACCGATGATGAAATTGAACTCCTGAAACCACACATTCTGTTTTTGCAGGACAAGGGATATCTGGTTGATACTGCCAGCAATGGCGACGATGCCATTGACCTGGTTAAAAGCAAGAGCTACGATATTATCTTTCTGGACGAGAATATGCCCGGCAAAAGCGGCCTCGAAACACTTTCGCTAATTAAAAGCATCAATTCGGCCTTGCCTGTGGTAATGGTTACAAAAAGCGAAGAGGAAGATATTATGGATGCGGCCATAGGCTCGCAAATTGCCGATTACCTTATTAAACCTGTGAAACCTAACCAGGTTTTGCTTTCCATTAAGAAAAATGTGGATACCCGCGAACTAATTACCCGCGAGACTACCTCAGCATATCGGTCGGCATTTAATGAATTGAGTACTTTAATTGCACAGGCAAGAAATTTCAACGATTGGCAAATACTCTATCGCAAACTTGTGTATTGGGAACTGGAGCTTGAAAAGTCCGACGATTCGAGCATGCACGAGGTATTAAAACATCAAAAAGCCGAGGCAAACACGGGATTTAGCAAATTTGTAAAAAGCAACTACCAGCAATGGTTTCAAGTCGATAAAGCTTCTGCAGCCGATGCAGACCGCCCGCTTTTTTCTCCCGGAGTAATTAAAAAGTCGGTCATTTCAAGGTTGTCGGAGTTCCCTAAGATGGTATTTATTCTCATCGATAATCTACGTTTCGATCAGTGGAAGATAATGGCCCCTTTTGTAAGCGAATTGTTTACCATCGAAAAGGAAGACGTGTATTGCAGCATTTTACCAACTGCCACACAATATGCCCGCAATGCCATTTTCGCCGGAATGATGCCAGGCGAAATTGCCTCGCGGTATTCTGATCTATGGCTTAACGACGATGAGGAGGGCGGAAAAAATCAGTTCGAAGACGAGTTGTTCTCTCACTTCAAGCAACGTAATGGTATTCAGGTGAAGCATTATTACGAAAAAGTAGCCTCGAAAAAAGCCGGCGATAAACTGGTCGATAACATTGACAATGCACTTCAAAACGACTTGATTTTGCTTGTGTATAATTTTGTCGATATGCTTTCGCATGCCAATACCGACATGGAAATGATACGTGAATTGTCTTCGAACGATTCTGCCTACAGGTCGCTTACGCTAAGTTGGTTCCAGCATTCGTCGTTCTACGACCTGCTCAAACAGCTTTCTCTGAAGGGCATACCAGTGGTTATCACTACCGATCATGGAACCATTCGGGTAAATAAGGCCATTAAAGTAGTTGGTGATAAAAATACATCGAAGAACCTGCGTTATAAACTGGGCAAAAACCTCGATTACAATCCTCGCGAGGTATTTGAGGTTCTGGAACCAGCTAAGGTATTTCTTCCAAAATCTACCTTGAGTTCGAAATATATTTTTGCGCTGGGCGACAGCTTTTTAGCTTATCCAAACAATTACAACTACTTTGTTAATTATTACACCAATACATACCAGCATGGAGGAATTTCGATGGAGGAAATGATTTTGCCCCTGATAAGTTTGATGCCAAAGTAATGAATCAGATGGAACCCATTCAACTCGAAATAACACTCGATAATATTAACGAATCGGCTGCAAAGTTCTTGGAGTTGGTTAAACCAGCAAAGCAGTTTGCATTTTACGGAGGCATGGGTGCCGGAAAAACAACATTTATCACTGCAATTTGCCATCAGCTTCAGGCAATAGATTTGGTAAGTAGCCCTACTTTTGCCATTGTCAATGAGTACAAAACAATTACTGATGAGACCATTTACCACTTCGACTTTTATCGTATTAAAGACTCCGTTGAGTTGTTTGATATTGGTTTTGAAGAATACCTCGAAAATACAGGCTGGTGTTTTATCGAATGGCCCGAAAAAGCCCAGGAACTGATACCCGATAATTTTGCAAGGGTTTTTATTACCTCTCTCGATAAGGAGAAACGATTGCTAAAAATATTTATTTAACATACTTCGCTTACTTTTTTTTAGAACCTAGTAATTCGCTGGTCAGTTTTCTAAAAAGAAACAATCTTTATTCTTCCTTTACATATTCAATTTTTCTTCCCGTCGTAACAGACATTTATCCATACAAGTGCATGTTATTGAGTTCACTTACCTTAAAAGGGTCGAATTATTCAATTGAATTCGGGTTTATCAAATCTTTATTGGGTAAGTTGCCATTTTTTTTCTTATTTTGATAAGTCGGCATAAACAATGCAAAAAATGGAACACAACCAGAAACCTTCAGAGAATCATTTGTTCTATACCGGATTGCTTCCGCAGGAAGAAATGTTGGAAGTGGGTAAGAAGCATAAAAAATTGCTTATTGGCCTTCCAAAAGAAGACCAGCAATTCGAAAAGCGCATCGGCCTCACTCCCGAAGCAGTGGAAGTATTGGTAAACAACGGACACGACGTAATTATTCAGAAGGAAGCAGGCAATGGAGCCCTTTATTCACGCACCGATTATAGCGAGCATGGGGCTTTTATTGTAGAAGATAACGACAAAATATTTAATGCCGATGTGGTACTTAAGGTAGCTCCCCTTACCCTTTCGGAAATTGAAAGCCTAAAAGGAAACCAGGTGATTATTTCTGCCTTTCATTTTAACCAGCAGAATCCAGAGTATATTAAGGCTCTGATGCAGAAGAAATCTACAGCCGTTGCTTTCGAGTACATTAAAAACGAGTTTAATACCTACCCCATCGTACAGTCGATGAGCGAGATCGCGGGAAGTACCGCCATAGTAGTAGCAGCCGAGTTGTTATCCAATATCACCGGAGGCAAGGGCGTGTTACTCGGAGGGGTTACAGGCATTACTCCTACCGAGGTAGTAGTGCTTGGCGCCGGCACCGCTGCCGAGTCGGCCATACGGGCAGCCCTGGGCCTGGGGGCTTTTGTGAAAGTGTTTGATACTTCTGTGCAGCAACTGGAATTATTGCAAAAGAACCTCGGTATGCGCCTTTATACTTCTATTTTTCATCCACAGGTTTTTTCCCGTGTCATTCAATCGGCCGATGTGCTCATCGGGGCAGTGGACTTGACTGAACTGGGGCCGCGATTTTTTGTTACCGAAGAAATGGTGAAAAGCATGAAAAAAGGAGCTGTCATTATCGACCTAACCATCGACAATGGCGGTTGCATCGAAACATCAGAATGCCGCAACCTTCTCGACCCGATGTATAAGAGAAACGATGTGTTGCACTATTGCGTTGCCAATATACCCTCGAGGGTGGCGCGCACTGCCTCTATTGCCCTTAGCAATATTCTTTCTCCTATTCTGCTTGAAATGGGCGCTGTTGGAGGCTTAAAACCTTTACTGAAAGAAAATCACGGCGTTAGAAAAGGTGTTTATATTTACAATGGAATCTTAACTCACGAGCGCATTGGTAACGAATTTAAAATCAATCACAAAGATATCGATCTGCTAATGGCTGCTTTTTAGGCTGAAAAATAACACAGTTGACTTATTTATGATGCTTTATCAAAGCGAATTTTCGATTTTTACCAGCTGTTTAAAGAGTTCTGCCAACATGGAGCCGATGTCATAAAAAATTCTTTATTTTGCAGATAGCCTTTAGCGCGCGTTCTAATACCAGGTACATGAATGATTACCAACAGGAATAAAAAATTGCTTTACTCATTCTCAAGTCTTTTATTTACTTTTTTCGTGCTATTTTTTCCGCAGGTAATTATTTGCCAGGCACCTACTTATTATTTAAACCCCGAGAAATCACTTGTTCAATACAATACCCAAAGCTGGACCACCAACCAGGGACTTCCAACAAATTCTTTGTTAAGCATTTTTCAAAGTTCCGATGGTTTTTTATGGATAGGAAGTTACGATGGGCTTATCCGCTTCGATGGGCATGAGTTTAAGGTTTTCAATAAAAGCAATACCCAAAATTTTAATAGCAATACCATTCGGGGTATCGCCGAAGACAGCAAAGGAACCCTTTGGATGACAACCCAGGGAAATGGGTTACTGTCCTGCAGAGATGGAATTTTTACACGCCATGGTGATGACAACAAAATCAGTCATTTATACCATGGGATATTTATCGATAGCAACGACCGCATCTGGGCAGCAACCCCCAATAAAGGATGGTTTTATTTCGAAAATGGCAGGTTCAATTTTCTCGAGCATTCCTCCTCATTATTGAATATCGAAGTAAGAACCATAGCACAAACTCCCGATGGTAGCATATGGTTTGGCACTTTCGGTTATGGAATTTATCGCTATCAAAACGGCTCATTTACACAATTTACCAAGAACGATGGCTTAGTCAGTAATTGGATTTATTCCCTTTATTCCGACTCAAAAGGTACCCTCTGGATAGGCCAGGTAAACGGTCTTTCTACATTCGATGGGAAAAAGCTTGTACAGTACAATCGGCTTGATGGAAATACTGTGAATGACATTCTGGAAGATCGTTATCACAACTATTGGATTGCCAGTAACCAAGGCCTCTTCAGACTTAAAACTGAATCTGGTTTACTCGAAGAACTTACAACCCAGAATGGGTTACCCAACGATTTTATCAACGATTTTTTAATCGACCAGGAAGGTAATGCCTGGATGGCTTATTACAAGGGCGGTTTGGCAGAACTTAAAGATGGTAAATTTGTCAACTACACCATGGAAGGTGGGCTCAGCGGCAAAGTAGTGAATGCCATTTGTGAACTAGAACCCGGAAAATATCTTACGGCTTTCGACAATGGCGAGTTTAGCATTATCAGAGACAATAAAATCTATCCCCATCGGTTTAAAACCGACTTGTCCGATCAACGCATACGCCATATTTTGCTCGATACACGCAAAAACCTTTGGATAAGTACCTACTCGGGCATTTTGAAAATAGCCCCCACTGGAAAGGAGACCTGGATGAACGAGAAAACAGGATTCCCCGATTCACGTATCCGCCTGACTTTCGAAGACTCTAAAGGCAATATCTGGGTAGGTACACGCAACAACGGAGTGATTAAGATAAATTCCGACAAGACATTTACAAGTATTAAGGCCATCAATGGCCTCACGGGCAACCTCATTATGACCATCAACGAAGATAAAGAGGGAAATATACTGGTTGGAACCAGCGAGGGAGAAGGGGGGTTTAATGTCATTGCAGGCGACAAAGTGGTGGAGACTTTTTCGAGTGAGAATGGCATTATTAGCAATGTAATATTCAATACCTATGTCGATGACGAAGGAGTTATATGGGTGGCTGCCCTTGGAGGTTTGGTATGCATCCGCGACAAACAAGTTATCAATGTTACAGTTAAGGAAGGTCTTTTAGCCGATTCTCCTTTTGATGTAGTAGAGGATGATCATGGTTACCTGTGGTTACCCTGTAACAAAGGAATTATGCGGGTTCGCAAACAAGAAGTGTTTGATTTGGCTGAAGGAAAGATAAAACAAGTTGGCTGCCGTTTGTTCGACAAACACGATGGCATGGCCGAATCGGAATGTAACCCTACAACCAATTCCATTAAAGCAACAGATGGTAGTTTATTGTTTCCAACACTAAATGGCCTCGCCCAGATTTATCCATCACTTATTCCCCGAAATAATTACAAACCTCCGGTTCACTTACTCGAATTATTGGTCGATAACCAGTCTGTTCCGCTTACAAACCAACAAGTGTTTTTGCCGGATAAAAAGCGGTTTACCTTTTTTTATACTGCAATAAGCCTATACGAGCCCAGAAAAGTAAAATTTAAATATATGCTCGAGGGTTTCGACGACAATTGGGTCGAAGCCAATGGAAGCCGTTCGATTTCTTACACCAACCTTACGCACGGAACTTATACTTTCCGGGTAATCGCCTGCAACAACGATGGGGTTTGGAATACCGATGGAGCGAGTTATTCGTTCAGCATTAAACCCCGTTTTGCCGATACTTTCTGGTTTTATTTATTCGTATCCTTGGGCGTTGCTGGCATTGCTCTCCTGTTTTATACCTTGCGAATACGGCAGCTTAAGCATAAACAGGAAGAACTCGAGCGCATTATTGAAAAAAGAACTCACGAAATACGCGAGAAAAATAAAACCCTTGAAGAGAAAAATGCCGAAATAGAAGCGCAGGCCGAATTCCTTCAGGCCCAAAAACACGAATTAAACATTCTCAATGCATCGAAAGATAAAATGTTTTCGATTATTGCCCACGACCTGAGGGGGCCACTGGGTAATTTCCGCACCATGCTCGATATAATGGTAAGTGCTCCTGAAGATTTTAATGCAGAGGAGCAAAAGCGAATGTTGCTCTTGTTGTCAGAAAATGCAGAAGCTACCTACGAATTGCTCGAGAACCTGCTCAATTGGTCGAGCAGCCAAAGGGGAGTAATTACCTTTGAGCCTAAAATTCTCGACCTTAAACCAATAATTCTCGATATCCTAAGTTTTGTACAGCCAATGTCCGGCAACAAGCAAATTACCATCGAAACGAATATCGATGAAAAACTTGAGGTGTATGCCGACGAGAACATGTTTCGGGCTATTCTGCGCAACCTGTTGGGCAATGCCATTAAATTTACCCGTAAAGAAGGCAGAATTGAACTGAATTGCGAGCGCGAGGATAGTTTTATAAAATTTGGCGTGAAAGACAACGGTGTGGGCATTAAACCCGAAATAAAAGATAAGCTTTTTAACCATCTCGAACAAACTGTTCGCCTGGGTACTGCCGAAGAGAAAGGCAGTGGACTAGGTCTCTTGCTTTGTAAGGAATTTATCGAGAAACATGGAGGACAAATATGGCTGGAAAGTAAGCTGGGTTATGGCAGCACCTTCTTTTTTACCATCCCTTCTTCGAAAATCTGAACCAGTTATTTTTATCAACAGTAAATGAGCAAGCTTTAAACATCTGGCTTGCCGGTAGAATGTGCTGCCGAGTTTAAATATGCCCCCACCGACTGGCTCAAAACCTCCGGGTTCGATAAAATACAGAATACTCATCATGCTGGTGGGGAGGAATTGGAGGCAAACTCCTATCAAATTGCTGGTAACAAGGCTTATTCACCGATTCAGCTGCGTCAATAAAAAAAGCTGGCTCAAAATGAGCCAGCCTTTATTATTATACCAGGTAAAACCTAGAAGGCGATTTTTAAGCTTACCCTCCACGAGCGACCCCATCCATAAAAAACTGATGCTGATTCCATATTATGATCTATTCCATCCTCGGCATCGGTTATGTGCTCTGTGTTTAAAAGGTTGTTCATGTTGCCCACCAGGGTGGCATCGAGGTTACTGATTTTAAATTTATAGCGGATATTGGCATCGAATTGATAGATAGTAGGCATCTGCCATGAATCGGGATTACCGCCAATTTCTTCAGTTTTACGAGATTCCGGGCTAAAATTGGCATATAAACGGTCGTAAACGTTGAAATCTACACCAAACCACAATTCCTTCAGCAGTTCGTAATTAACGCCAATAGCAGCTGCGGTTTGAGCGGCATCACCTACATGCACATCTTTTATATAGAACGAGACTGTATCAAAAGGTTGATTGCTATCGTCCATTAGCACGGCATTTTCTATGTTGTTCATCCAACGCCAGTTGCCCAGCGAACCCATTAAGGTAATGTCTAATTTACTCATGGGTTTAATCCGGGCATCTAATTCTATTCCCCGATGCAAGGCGTTTATACCCTGAAGGTTAGCGGCATAATCAACACCGGATTCATTGTATCTAAATACTTGGGCTTTGTCTACCCATTTGGTACTATAGCCATTGATGTTAGCATTTATCCAAGCATTCCTGAAACCATAACCCAATTCTATGGCAGTGACCTTTTCATTCGGTGCGCTGGCATTGGCTGTGTTGTTGTTATTGAAAAAAACGGTGTTAAAATCGGGTGGATTGGTAAAGTACCCCAGATTTGCAAATACATTGTGGTTGCTGTTAATGTTGTAGTTGGCGCCTCCTTTAATGCTATATCCGGTAAAGTTGTACCATTCAGTGGATACACCCTCTCCATCATGCTCAAGTAAGAAGTATTCCACTCTTTTGTAAGACTTCTGAGATAATGAGGCAGAAACAAAAGTCGACAAACTGCCAAAGATGGCCTCGACCTGAGCAAAACCACCATACCAGCCAACAACCCCATCGTTATCGTATTGAATTTTATCTCCAACATAGTTTGTGTCGTTGGGGTTGTTCACATCTTTATTCTCAACCCAATACTGCCCCCCTAAAAGATCAACTACCTCGCGGTAATGTTTCCCTACATAATACCTTAGATCTAAACCGCCGCTCAAAGTCAGAAAATCCATTTTGTATTTTACCTGGGGTAATATGCCAGTCCAGAAATGGTTATTAATAGAAGAACGTAAAATGGATGTCGAACCTAATGAGTCATTTTGGATGTTTTCGTCTACAATACGATCAAGGTCGGGTTGGTTTTCGCGCAGGTAGCTTGAGTTATAGAATTTATTGTTACCCAATGGACCTGTACCTCCACCAGTTCCGGTTGATAAATAAGCTGCTGTGGAGACGCTAAGCTGGCTGTTTACATCCCAGTAGTGGTTGAGCACTGCCATGGGTTTGTGGTAGTAGTTTTTGCGTATGTGGTAAACTTGTCCGTTTTTATAACCCCAATCGCTGTTGTAGGCAATGCTGTTAATTTGCGGGTCTTTATAGGTGCCTATTTCCATTTTAGTGCTGCGTTGTCCGTGCCATTGAGGGGCACCTACTATCGACAAGGACAGGCGGTGTTGGTCGTTTATCTTTTTCGACACATTCAGAAAGTAGGAATACGATTCGAATTGGGTTCCGTCTACCCAGCCATCGCCTTTGGTGCGCGAAAGCGAAAAGGTAGTGGCCCAGTTGTTTTCGGTTAAGCCCGATGATACGGTAATTCCGATTTTATTGTAATTGTTATCGCCGGTGCTTACAAAGAGGTTGCCCCCTTTTTCGGCATCGGTGGTTTTTGTTAATATATTAATGGTTCCACCTACAGAAGGAATGGCAATTTTAGCCGCCCCCAAGCCTCGCTGCACCTGCATGCTGCGGGTTACATCCGACAAGCCTGCCCAGTTCGACCAGTATACCCAGTTGTTTTCCATGTCGTTTACCGGCACCCCGTTTATCATAACGGCCACGTAGCGGGCATTGAATCCCCTGATGTTGATGCGCGAATCGCCAAAGGCACCCCCTTGTTTGGTGGCATATACTCCCGGGGTTGATTTGAGAATCTCAGGAAATTCCTGCGCACCCAGTTTGGCTTCGATCTGTTCAGGTCGAACATTCGAAACAGGAACGGGCGTGCGGCGGTCGATAGCCACATCGGCAAATACCATTACTTCGGCAAGTCCAACTGCATCGCTTTCCATCTGCACAATTCCTAATTCGATTGGCTGCCCTTTGAGCTCAACCACTTTTTCGATGGTAGCCATACCTACAGACGAAAAAACTAAGGTTTGTTCGCCCGTGAGTTCGGTGGTCAATTTAAAACTACCGTTAAGCCCGCTAACTGTTCCTACAGTTGTGCCATTCACATAGACATTGGCTCCGATAACCGTTGAGCCTGATAGATCCATCAGTATTCCGCTGATCACTGTTTCATCCTGCGCTTTCAGGCTTGCGGCTAAAAACGAGAAGAAAGCAAGTAAGAAGATCAAATGACTTTTTCTTTTCATGGTATTGTAATTGGGTTTTATATGTGAAAATATGAATAAGAGAGCGCTCTTCTTATTTATTTCAGGTTAATAATTCATTAATTTTAAATCTTTAGAACCGTGGTTTTTGAGAATAGGTTATACTAGTTGATTTCCGCTACCTATATAAGTTTCCGCTTTATTTTGTGAGGTATTCAATTGAAGTGTTTAAGGCGTATAAAATGTTTAATCGGTTGTGCTGCTTATGGTTATTATAAGTTAATATGAATGATGAAAATATTCTTGCATTTTGATATAAAATATTTTGGTATATACCTTTATGAATTTCCATGGTACTCTTTAACTTTAACAAAATCATTAGAATAGCCAACTCTATTTGAATGAATCAACATATCAAGTTAATTTACTCAAAAAATCTTAATTCCGCTGCAAAAAGAAAGAAGCTTTGTGCAATTTAATTTGTCGAGGTCACCAAAAAAAGGGTAAACAGACTAACTGGTCGTTCATGACACATAGTATTGCCTAATTTCTGATATAGTCTATTCCGTTCTGATTAATATTAGACGATTTTATACTTTTTAATCGATTTTAGGGTATGACTCTCTGAAGTGCTTTTTGCTTAAGTTCTTTACGAAGGCCGTTCGGGGCATTATAAAAAGTACACCCTGGTATTTGCAAAAAAAGCCCTTAAAAGGGCTTATAAGTGTCGATACACTGAGTTCTATTTTGTCGCCGTTTGGCTGTTATCTTCAAAGATAAAGTTAATGCCATTAGCGGGGTTTATAGTTAAACAGGTATTAATTGTTCTTTAAATAATCCATAATGGTTTGCGTGGCTCCGCACTTTATATGAACATAGTTGCCAGCTGCTTTTCCCGATTCTTCGAGCAAGCCGGGGTTTTCAATAAACCCGTCCAACAGTTCTTTTAACTCTTCATAAAGTAAAAAGGTTCTTGCCCCGTTGCACCTTAATAAGTCGCGTGCCTCCTGGAATTTGTGGTATTGGGGCCCAAATACTACCGGCATGCCATATACAGCGGCTTCCAGGGTGTTATGAATGCTTGTTCCAAAGCCTCCTCCTATGTAGGCTAGTTGGCCGTAATGATAAAGACTTGAAAGCATGCCTATGTTATCGATAATTAGAACCCTTGCCTGCAGGTAATTCATTTCCCGGGCTTTTGAAAAATGGGCATAGGGTATTTTTAGCTGTTTTTCGATGGCGCTTATGTGTGCCTCGTGTATTTCGTGAGGCGCCAATATTAGTTTTACCGGATGAGGCGTTTCGTGAATGTAACGCAGCAGAAGGTGCTCGTCGGCAGGCCATGTACTGCCGCATACAATGGTAAAGCTGTTTTGGCTAAAGGCGTGCGCAATTTCAATTTCTTTACTGCCATGGGCTATCTGTGTTACCCGGTCAAAACGGGTATCACCGGCAAGGGTGCAGTTTTTCAGATTATGTCGTTGAAGCAGGTGCAACGATTCCTGATTTTGAACAAAAAGGTGGTCGAACCAGCCAAGCATTTTGCGGTACCAGCCTCCATATGGTTTAAAAAACACCTGGCTTTCGCGAAATGCGGCCGAAATTAGTACAAGCTTCGACCCAGATTTTTTGGCCTGGCGCAGCATGTGGTACCAGAAATCGTATTTCACAAAAATGGTTAGTTCCGGATGGGCAATGCTTATAAACCGTTGTGCGTTACAAAAGGTATCAAGTGGCAAGTAACATATAATATCGGCACCTGAGTAATGCTTTCTTATTTCATAGCCCGATGGTGAAAAAAATGTGAGCAGGATTTTACGTTCGGGAAATTCCATTTTGAGGGCTTCCATCACCGGACGGCCTTGTTCAAATTCTCCCAGAGAAGAAACATGAAACCAGATGACTTTGTCGTTCGGTCCTATTTTCGACCGAAGAAGTTTTAAAACACCCCTGCGACCTTTTATCCATTGTTTTGCCTTCTTGTTAAAGATCGATGCAACGAGTATCAGGAAGTAATAAACCAGAATGCCAAGAGAATAGAATAGTGTCATTTTATTGATTTTTCCTCATTGGTTGAATGATGGCTTTGTTAAAAAATATCGTTTGTAAAATTCCTCTTACCGCAAAAAACAACACCTGCGACAATAAGAGTGCATGGTTATTCAGCACTCCGTCGAAAAGCATATAGCTAGCAAAAAACAAACCCGCTGCCACAAGGGTAATGTTGCGTAAAATGGTAGTGGATGTTGCTCCCAGATACACTCCATCCCATACAAATGTAAGAATACTTACCAAAGGAATTGCCACTACCCAACCGATATAATCCTGGGCCAAATCCACTATAGCTGCATCGGAGGTATACAGACCCAGTATGCTTTCCCAGGCAAAGGCATAAAGGAATGTAAAAGCCAGTGCTATTCCGGCTCCCCAAATGAACACCTTGCCAATGAGTTTTTTAAGGTTTTGAATGTCGCGATGGCAAACAAATTTTCCCGTCAGAGCCTCGGCTGCATTGGCAAATCCATCGGAAAAGAAGGAGAAGGCATACACCATTTGCAGAAAGATTACATTCATACCCAACAGCAGGGCACCCTTGTCGGCCGAGGCAAAATTATACCAGGTTAGTACCGATATTACCGCAAGGGTTCTGATAAAAACATCGAGGTTGATACGAAAAAAGCGACCGTAGCTTTTTAAGTCTACCAAGGCCTTGATCCTAAAATATTGCAGGTATGGGCGATACTTTTTCCAGACAATTACCAGGGCAATGAAAAGTCCAGCGTATTCGGCAATAACCGATCCCCAGGCAACGCCTTCCGATTTCATACCAACTATGGCCACAAAATAATAATTGCAAGACAGGTTTATTACATTTACTGCAATGGCAATGAACATAGGTGCTTTGGCATTCTGCATGCCAATAAACCAGCCAATAAAGGCATACATGCATAGGGTGGCAGGTGCTGCCAATATTCTGATTTGGTAATAACTCAGAGCCGAAAGTTCTAAAGCTTCTTCCCCCTTGGCAAGATGAAAGCTTAGTTTTCCTATGGGTCCGCTAAAAAGGAGTAAAAGAAATGCACCCAAAAAAGCTATGGTAAGTGATCGTGCCAGAAGCCTTCCTGCTTCAGCCTGATTGTCAGCACCAAAAGCCTGGGCTGTCATGCCTACAACCGACATGCGAATGAAAGCAAAATTCCAATAAATAAAGTTGAAAATAGCGCTTCCTAACCCAAGGGCTCCCAAATGCACAGTAGAGCCGAAATGCCCCATAAAGGATGTGTCGACTGAACTTACCAGTGGCACCGTGAGGTTGCTGATAATAAATGGAATGGCTAAACGAAGTATTTGTTTATTCAATGGGTTTAATTCTGAATGCGCAAAAGTAATACATCATTTAGTTCAGGCAAACTGATGTGTAAGCTTTGGTTCATTTACTGAAAAGATTCGTGTGGTTCGAAAGAAAACTTACCAATACTGGTAGTTGATAATCTGTTTTATTGTGAAAACAGTTTGTTGTTTTTAACAGTTTGATAGTGCTATCTTTAGAGTGTAAATAGCCGATTAAAATTTCAAAAAGCATGTATCTGATAAAAATTAAATTATTGTGTGTGCTCATTTTTGCGGTTGGTTTCCCGGTAAGTCATGCACAGGAGCCCAATGCTACGGACGATAGCCAAAAACAAAACCTTTACAGGCCTTCTGCCTTTAGGGCAGTTGTTGCCGACAGCACTGAAGGGCATGCCGATTCTGTATTGAACGAAATGCACCAGCCATCGGACTCATTGTATATTTTTCAACAACAGGCAATCGATTCTGCACTTCGGGCTGCTTTTGTTCAAGACTCGCTTAGAAAACATCAGGCAAGAATCGATTCGCTTCTGCAGCTTCAGCGCCATTTACCTTTGTTATTAAAAGCCAGTTTAACAGCTTTCTCCGATAATCTTATTGTTACCGATGGACAGGTGAACCTTCAGGGCGATACAACCTTAGTCGATTATTGCGCTACTGTATTGCCCTTCCGTTTTTCCGATCCTTATCAACCCTGGAAGTTGGTTGTACCCTTATCGACCCTTACACAAATAAATTCCGACCAGGAACCCTACAAAATTAAGAGCATTAAAACCACTCATTTTCATCATTTTTATTCTTATAACCCGAGTGGCAATTTGGTAGTTATTCGCCAACAGGCAATACTAGCCAGGGAAAACGATGCGAATTTCTTTAAATTGCCTGTCGATTCTGTGTTTTTCAATAACCTGGGTCAGTTGGTAAAAATAAAAAGGTATTACGAGGTGTATTCGGCAACACCTGCTTTTCAACGACAAGATTTTTTATTTAACCAGCTATGGCAGGTAAAACAATATCTCTATTCTGGTAACGAATTGGCGTCGTATGAATTGGTAAAGCTTTGCGAGCGATGGTCGGCCAAGGAGGCCGAAAAAGTTTGCCTGATTACCAGTTTTACGGTTAAAAAAACCGGATACTCTTACGAATTGGTACGATCAAATAATCCAGCCAACGAATTTACTGAGGGCACCTATACTTACGATTTTGACGATGCAGGCAACTTGCGTGCAGGATCATTCTTAAGTACAAGCGGTGCTGAGAACTGGAAAACTTTTGTTGAATTAAATGATGATGACTTTGTTAGCCGCTATGTCTATCAGGATAAAGGTGTAGTG
The DNA here is from genome assembly GCA_035913795.1 of Bacteroidales bacterium. GTDB lineage: Bacteria > Bacteroidota > Bacteroidia > Bacteroidales > UBA10428 > UBA10428. The sequence continues at coordinate 28,955 of JAMIIA010000131.1, read as the reverse complement.
AGTCAAACTCTTTTAGTCAACTATACTCCCGGAGCTCCTGAAAAGGTTGAAACAATTAGCTGCACCTTCGAAGATGATGGTGTAAGCTATTATCAGCAAAATACAACAACCGGAAAGAGCCGCTCCCGCGACCGCCTTACAATGGAATGGGGTCTCTGGGAATAGTTATCTTTTATAGTCCGTTGAGGATGGTTGTCAGCTCGGCATCACTTACCGGCATGGGTTTCACTTCGATAAGGTTCTCCGGGCTTGTCTCAATTTCATCATAGAAGCAATAAAGCTGATCGCCTTGTTGGCAGATGATGACAATTTTTGCCATAACATCAAGCGGCACAGGTATTGAGTTTGTACCCGAAACTTGTGTGATTCCTTTTACCGAAGGCAGGTAAATAAAGCTTTGAAGGTTTGAAAGGCTGATGCTGTCGGAATAAAAGCCGATGGAAGTGGTTTGTGCCGAGCCAACGGCATCTTTCGAACAGGCTACCCATCCTAAAACCTTGGCATCAGCCTGGTAACCCTCTGTTACAGTGTCAAAGGGTGTTTGGTGCAGATTAGTCCAGTTCACTTTGCTGTCTGCGGCATTGCCATAGTAACATAGTAGATTGTTAATGTCTTCGTCTGAGGGCACCTCTATCCGCCATGTTTTCTCGGGTCTCAAAACCAGTTCTACATTGTCTTTATAGGCACGCACGCGTATCTCGCCTAATGTTGTTAGCAAGCCTGTACCCGAAACAGAAGGCATTTGGTAATAAATATAATCTGCCGGAGAGTACAACTCAACTACTTTTATGGTGTATGGAAAATTTACGCTATCGCCATTTGGATACATGAGCAGACTATTCGACAGCCATATTTTTGTTCCTTGTTCGCATACCAGCGGACCCTCACCTTCTTCAGTAATTTCATACTCTTGTTCCTGGGCTTTCTTGGTTTCAAGGTATTCAGAAGCATCTTCGTAGGTCACCAGGTTATTTTTTGGTTCTATGCGCTCCGAGGAGCAGGAAGAAAATCCGATAAGTGTCAGGGATAAAAAGCAGGCTGCAATTTTTACAGCAGATTGAATCGTTTTCATATTTAGTTTTTTATTGTTACAATTTTGGAGCATCGGGAATATCAGAGCAAGGTACCATGCCACGCTGGTTGCAATTAAAGGTATACAGGATGCCCAGGTGAAAACTAGCCTCTTTCCATTTAATGTTGTAGCGGTATTCGAAAAAGGGTCGCCAGCATTTGGTGCCAGTAATTCCAGCCCCCAGGTCGAATTGCAGGTTCGAAAACTTGGCCCCGGAGGCTGCTGATTCCTCGTGATTGATCCAACCGTTGTACGATAGATTGGTGAGAGCATACACCTTGAATTTTTTTGTCGCATATACACCCAGGTGCAAGCTAGAGCCGGCATAGAATTCGTGAATCGTATTTATAGCTGGAAAATATGCTGCCTGAGGAACAAGGTAAATCCCTTCCAGCACGTCGAGCTGCGTGATTTCAAACTCAGCGCGCAAACCGATACCGATGCCACGGGTTTGAAGGTTATAAATCAGCGATCCACCTGCCGGTATCTTTTGGGCTTTGATGCCCGAAAGAAAAAGTACGGATAAAATCGGCAGTAGAAAATAGGCTTTATTCAGGTGCATAAGGCTTGTTTTAATTGTGACACACAAAAAAGGCATTTAACCCTTAGTTAAAAATAAAAAAATACTATAAAATCGCTCGCATTGGGTGGAATACATATCGACTAAAACCATTCCAAGATGTTTTGTTTTAAGTAGAAATAAAAAAAAGTATACAACAGCGACCACACAAACTGTCCCCCAATAAGCCAGGCAAGGTTCCGAAACCTTTGGCCAAAGAACCGAATAATTAAAAAAGTACTTACAGGAATCGAGAGTAACAAAGGATTTAGTATGATAATACCCGGTAGTCCATATTTATTCTTATACCTTACCAGTTTGCGGTTACGTGCGGTAATAATTGGTCTGTTTTTTTTTCTGGGGAATAGCTTGTGTACAATAAATTTCTTCCAGATATGCAGTATTTGTTTCGATAAAAAGGCAAAGAAAAGCACCCCAAGGGCTCCACCCACATTTAGGTAAATAAGGGTTTCGGCCATGCTCATATGCATGCAATAAATGGCCAGCGGAAAGGTGAGGGCAAATTTCCAGCTGGCAAAGAATACAACTGTGAGGGTTTTCATTTTACCAAACTTACAGAAAAACAAGCGATAATTAAACCCTGTTTTTGAGCTTCACTGATTTCTGTTCTTTTCGTTTTGGGTATACTTCATTAAGTTTGAAAAAACCACAGGTATGAAGCTTCAAAGTATCAATCCTTATAATCAGCAACCTTTTGCCGAATATGAGGAATTCTCTGATCATCGAATTCAGCAAGTACTCGATCAATCTGTTGTAGCGTTTAAATTCTGGAGAAAGGTTCCAATTCAGGAGCGTGCTGAAAAGATGAGGGCAGTAGCCGATCGATTGCTTTCTGATAAACAAAAACTGTCTGTTTTGATTAGTACAGAAATGGGAAAGCCTATTCGGGAAGCAGAAGCTGAAATTGAGAAGTGTGCCTGGATTTGTGAGTATTACGCCGAACACACATCCACTTTTTTACAGCCCGAAGTGATTAAAACAGATGCTTTTATAAGTAGGGTAGAGTTCGAAGCCCTTGGCATTATTTTGGGCATTATGCCTTGGAATTACCCTTTTTGGCAGGTATTTCGGTTTATCGCGCCTACCCTCATGGCTGGTAACGTGTGCCTGTTAAAGCATGCTTCGAATGTGCAGGGTTGTGCCCTGGCCATCGAGAAGCTATTTTCGGACGCAGACTTTTTCCCGGGGGTTTTTACTACTCTTGTAATGGGTTCGTCGAAGGTTAAAAGCCTGATTGAAGATTCTCGCATAAAGGCCGTTACACTTACTGGTAGCGAACAGGCTGGAGTAGCTGTTGCCGCGGTGGCGGGCAGGAGTATCAAGAAAAGTGTGCTTGAGTTGGGCGGAAATAATGCTTTTATTGTACTCGAGGATGCTGATTTAAATAAAGCTGCAGAAATCGGAGTCGCTGCCAGAATGATGAATGCCGGCCAAAGTTGTATTGCAGCAAAAAGATTTTTTGTTCGCAATGAAATTCTTCATGAATTTACCCAAGTTCTGGTTAAGAAGCTAAGCGATCTTAAAACAGGAGATCCGCTTAATCCTTCCACAGAAATTGGGCCCCTGGCTGGAAAATGGCAGGCCGATGAAGTAGAAAATCAGGTGAATGCTTCACTGGCTCTTGGGGCAAAGGTACTTTGTGGTGGATATAAAAATGGAGCTTTCTATGCACCAACTGTTCTCTCTGATGTAAAACCAGGAATGCCGGTTTTCGAAGAAGAGGTTTTTGGTCCGGTAATTCCTATAATGGCTGTAGACAGCGATTGGCAGGCGGCTGAGCTTTCGAATCTATCTTCCTTTGGATTGGGGGTTTCTATTATTACCAATAATATCGAACGGGCACTTTCATTAACACCTCTGTTTGATGATGGGGCTGTATTTGTAAATTCTCTGGTTAAGTCCGATCCCCGATTGCCTTTTGGTGGCACAAAAAAATCGGGTTATGGTCGCGAACTCTCTCGTTATGGTCAACTCGAGTTTGTGAATGTTAAAACTATTTATGTAAAACAGCTTTGATACTTATCGGCATAAATTGGCTGCAGCTTTTAATCAGAAATACTTAATGCAAATCAGGGGTTTACTTCATAGATTGATTTTGCAAGAAACTCGGTATATTTCCGGTGTATTTCGTGTAGTGTCTGCATCTGAATGTCTTTTCCATAAATGCGGATAAGGTCCATTACATCACGGGTATATACAACCGCAAGGGCTGCATCGAAATCAGCCAACTGCAAGTTATTTTTCACTTGCGAGGTAACTTTTTTAAAGTGACTCCAGCTTACCTGCTTGTCGATTCGCAGGTAATACATGTCGCGTTCAATGTCCTTAAACACGATGTTATCAACTTTTTCAATCGGGAATATCTTTTTTATCTGTATTATCCCTGGGGCATCAATTTTTCTCTTTTTCATGAAGCTAATGCCTGCATCGCGGTAATAATTCTGTATGCCGGCCAATAGCGTGTAGTCTTCAATTCCCCTTACGCGGATGCTCTGATAAGTATCGTTATAAATACAGATACGCCCTGGGCTGCCCTCGAAATTAATGTTGGTGTTGTTTTTAATAATGTGTGTTAGGCGCAGGATTTTTTCAGTCGATTCTTTTTGTGTGATTACCAGAAAAAAGGAGTCTGGCATCCGGTCGGTAGGCTGAGCCCCATAATAACCCGGAAAGGGTTCAAGGTTTTCGAGTACAAGGGTGTTTGGAATAATACCCACTTCCACGGTTCGTAATTGTTCTTCTTTTACCAGGCTGCCAAAAGTTTCCATTATCATGGCCTTATGTTGTTTGGTTTACAAATAAATTTACGAAAATTTTACCAATTGCAATCTACCCCTGAGAGTGGAATTCTAATGACATTCAAAGTTCGAATCGGAGAGAAATGAAAATGAATTCCCCTAAAATTTTTTCTTTAGGGGAATTCAATCTGAATTATGGTGACTTAAAACTTCTCTATTTTAACCTGGCTGCCACCTCATTCCAGTTAATCACATTCCAGAAAGCAGAAATGTAGTCTGGCCTGCGGTTTTGGTAGTGCAGGTAATAGGCATGTTCCCAAACGTCTAATCCTAAAATCGGAGTGCCTTTTACTTCGGCAATATCCATAAGCGGGTTGTCCTGATTAGGTGTGGAAGAAACTACGAGGGCATCTTTTGTCTGCACAAGCCAGGCCCATCCCGAACCAAAACGGGTTGCAGCAGCTGCAGAAAAAGCTTCTTTGAATTTCTCGAACGACCCAAAATTTTGATTAATGGCGTCAAGTATTTTTCCTGTTGGATTTCCGCCACCATTTGGGCCCATTACTTTCCAGAACAAGTTGTGGTTATAAAAGCCTCCCCCGTTATTGCGCACGGCAATGGGATGTTTCGAAATATTTCCCAAAATATCTTCTATACTCTTTGTAGCCCATTCTGTGCCATTCAGTGCATTATTAAGGTTGGTGGTATAGGCAGCATGATGCTTGGTATGGTGTATTTCCATGGTACGGGCATCGATGTGCGGTTCGAGTGCGTTGTAAGCATAATCGAGTTTTGGTAATTCAAAGGCCATTTTTTATCGTTTTAAAGTTAATTTAGACTAAATAAGAATAACATCAATTAAACAATGCCTGTTTTTAAAAGTTCAAAAGAAAACAAAAAAAAGCCTCCCCGGCAAAGAGGAGGCCATAAGAATGCTTTGCTTCAGGAATTATTTTATCTCAAACCTGATTTCTTGCTGCGTGGTGTTACCTAGTTTGTCTGAAGCCACAATGGTTATGGTTTTTACTCCGGGAGTAAGGCCGGTGATAGGTGCCACATAGGCTTTTTGAACACCATCGGAAAAAGAATACCGAATGTTATCAAGGCCGGTAACTTTGTCTGTACCAGAGAGGAAAAGTATTACATGGCTTGGGTATACAGTTCCATTGGCAGTGCTGCCAATAGGCGAGGTGCTGAACTGATGACTTATTGAGGGTCCTTCGTTGTCAACTTTTACCATGAAGGATCCTGAGTTTGTATTTTCAACCTGGTCATAGCCAATAAAACTAATGGTATGTACACCTTCGTTCTGAAGTGAAATAGGTTTTTCATAGATTTCGGCGGCTGCGCCATTGATACTGTATTCAATTCGGTTTACACCGGCCTCAAGGTCGCGGGCACTCAAGTTCAATTGGGTTTTCGAACTGACAAAAACAGTGTCTCGTGTTTTGAAAGTAGGAGTGGCAATGGTGTGTGCAAGTGTTGGCCCTGAGAGATCGATATAGGGAATTGAAGTTTTCTCGTTGGCTAGCTGGGTTACTGATTTGTTGTTTACATTATCAACCGCATACGTTTTAATGTCAAGTGTTCCGGAGGCTTGTGTAAGAAAAACTGGCTTGGTATACAAGAGATATTCACCATTGTTTATGGAATAGTAAATTTCTTTTACTCCGGCTTTGTTATCAAATGCAGTAAGTTTTAATTGTGTCTTACCCGACGAAAACTCTTTGCCATTGGCAAAAAAGCTCTTACCGACAATTTCTTCAATTATCGTTGGTGAGGTTTTATCGACATAAAAGCTAAAGGTTTGCAGGCCTTCCTTATTACCAACTTTATCAACTGCATAGTAAGTAAGCGTATGTTCTCCCTGCGAGAGCGAGGCAGCATAAATAGGATGTTGGTAACTTTGCTCGGCGCTTTCGTTTATTTTGTAAACAATTTTTTTAACCCCTATTCCTTTGTCTTCTGCCTTTAAAACAATTTGAGAACGTGCCGAAAGGATATTGTTGAACTCATCGTTGCTTATGGCGCGGGAAGAAGCAGGAGCAGAGTTGTCATAAACCAGGTTTATTTCGTGTATGCGCTCATCATTTCCAACTTTGTCTACGGCAAAGTATTTTAAATTATATTCTTTTTCTGAAGTGAAGGAGATGGGTTGTGTGTAAGGCATAAACTCCTTTCCATCTAGCGAATAGTAGATATTTTCTGTGCCAGACTGATCATCGATCGACTGAAGGATAACTTTCGTGTTTCCCATCAGGTATGTTTTTCCTTCGATCACAAAGGTGCTAAAATCACCATAAGAAATGGTTGTTAATGGCGAGCTACCATCGGCATATACTTCAAAGACAACATCTTGTAATGGGTAAATAGTTTTTTTTGTTACCGGATCCACTGCAGAAGGTGAACGAAACGAATTGAACCCATCTGTATCGAGGAACATAGGGTTGGCATAAGGAGCTGTTTCCCGGCTTTCTAATTTGTATTTTTTCGAACTTTCGTCGGCAGAAGTAGACAGCCATAAATAAAGGCCTAAGTCTTTTTGAATAAAAAGTTTACCTTCTGGCGAAACAAAGGTTTTTTTTTCAAAGGATGGTTTCTGCTGGGCCTGCAACAGAAAAGGCATTGCAATTGCCATCAATAATAAGAATGGGTACCTGAACATAGACTTGGCTGTATTAATTATTTTGTTAAATATACCATTTATGAATAAAATAAGGAAGCTTAAAGGGAATAGCTTTTAAATACGAAATTCAATCCTGTTAGATCCTGAAAGTCGATTCCCGATTCGTGCATGTCTTCATCTTCTTCGAGGTAATGCCAAAAAACGGTAACTTTTTTTCCTTTCTCGAGTAATTTCGAAAAAATCTGAAGAATTTCGTTCACAGCTTTGTGCGAGGCTGAATTAAAATAATCGATTTTAAGTTTTAGGTTGGTTTCGTCATTGGCTTGCGTAATATAGTCTTCCAGCCATTCGTAAACAGAACCATAGAAGCTGAGGGTATCTTCTGGCAGCGAACGACCTGTAAGTTCAAATATTCCCTTTTCGGGGTCAAAATTAATCAGGGGAGTATCTTCCTTCCCTTCAATAAATAATGCTTTCATAAGCAAACTATCAGTTTAAAAAGTTAGCAATTTTTTCCATAAAGGTTTTCAGGTCAATAGGCTTGGCAATAAAATCGTTGGCGCCAGCTTTAATAGCACGCTCCTGGCCATCTTCATAGATAGCCGTCTGAATTATTATTGGTATGTCGACCCGAAACTCCTTTATCAGCTTTGTTGCCTCATAACCATCCATTGTAGGCATGTTAATGTCCATTAGCACCAGGTCGACATGGTTTGATTTCACAAGTTCGACGGCCTCGGCGCCATTCTTAACCCTAATGAGTTTGACCTTCGTTTTTTTCAATACCTCCGCCATTAAAAAGTAGTTGATGTCGGTATCTTCTGCAATAAGTACTGTTTTGTTGTGCCAGTCACTGGTGCGCTCGGCTGTGCCGGTTACAAAGCGGAACCCTATTACCAGTACATCGTCAATCTGAGAATACTCATTCCTCCATTCATCAAACTTTAGTTTTAGTATTTCCTTCTGCTCTTGCATGGGTTTATGATGCACCGAATGAAGCAGTTGGGTAAAGTTTTTCATCAGAAATTTTTGACCGTCTTTGCCCCCAAATTGATCGATATACCCGTCGGTGAATAAGTAAAGGCTATCGTTTTCTTTCAGATCGATAACTTTACGGCTGAAGGGTATATCCTTGCGGCTGTGGTAGCTTACGGGCATTTTATCGCCAGCATGTTGAATTATCTCGCCTTTTCTGATTAAAATGAGCGGATTATAGGCTCCGGCAAACTGTAATTTTTTCTTTTCAAAATCGACAATGCAAAGGGCTATGTCCATTCCATCCTTGGGGTCGCGCAAATTCTCTGACTGATGCAAGGAATCGATTATTTTCTCGCGAAGTTGGTTCAGAATGTCATCGGCATTTAACGAATTGATGTGTATGTTGATGGCAATTTTGTTTACAATTTCGTTCAGGTAGGCTACTCCCAGCATGCTCATAAAGGCGCCCGGAACTCCATGTCCGGTGCAATCGGCTGCAGCAATCACAAAAATATTGTCTTTTTGTGCAAACCAATAAAAATCGCCGCTCACAATATCGCGGGGCTGGTAAAAAATAAATGAATCGTTAAAATGGCCATGCAATGCTTCCTGTCTGGGTATCACTGCAGATTGAATGCGTCGCGCATACTGTATGCTGTCGGTGAGGTTTTTGCGTTGTTTGTTTGCCAGGTCGCGTTGTTTTTCTATTTCGAGTTTTTGTTTTTCTATTTCGGCATTTTGTTCCCTGAGTCGGGTGTTGTTGCGCTTGCGAAGACGACTTTGAATAACCAGCAGGATGAGCACAGCCATAAATAGCCCCAGAGCAATGATCAGATAGAATATTTGCGATTTGCGCACTTGTTCGCGGGCACTGATAATCGCTTGCTCTTCGCGTATCTGAGCTTCTCTCAAATCCTGCTGAAGTTGAATGGCTTTGTTGGTAGCCATCACTTCGTCGAGTGTATCGAGGGCGGTGCGCAGTTGATCTTCTTTTCTTTGCACCTGCGAGGCTATCTGGTCTTTTTCAGCCTCCAGTGCCTGCATTTGTTCTTTCTGCAGATGGCGGTTCAGGGCGTTATATTGTTCGTAGAATTCAGCAGCTAATTTGCTGTTGCCCTGTTTTTCGCTATTTTCTGCCAAGATGAGGTAACAGCTTTTAGTCGATTTAAGGTTGTTGCTTTCCAGCGAAAGGTCTAACGAAATATGTGCCTGCTCATTCGATTTTACATAATTTCCCATTCCCTGATACGCCAGCGCCAGGTTGTAATAATCTGTTACCAGGTCTTGTTTACGGCCTTTGGCCAATCCCAGTTCAATCGATTTTGAAAAGCTGTTTACAGCGTTCGCGTATTCTTCTTTCTCAAGGTAAATGAGCCCAAGGTATCCGTTAACAATGCGTTGCGCATTGGAGTTTTTAAGTTCGGTGTTGATTTGAAGTGATTCGTTGAAATGCGCAATGGAGGCATCGAGCTGGCCATTTTGCCATAATGCCAGTGCAAGTTTATTTAGTGCCGAGGCTTGTTCAACCTTATTTCCGGCAGAGGCATATTCTTTTACTTTCTGCTCGAGCTGATTTACATCTGTCTGACAATAGACCGCAATTGGACTAAAAAAAAGTAATAGGGTAAGTCGATAAATAATTATGCCTTGAGGGAAGATGTATCGTTTCATGCATGAAATTTAACATATTGATACGATTCGTAAGAATATTTACCAATTCAATAACGATGATATGCGTCATCTAATTTCGGAAACCAATATCATCAATTTAGCCTTGCCTCTATTTTAGCACTAATTTCTTTTGCAGTGGTAATGGTGGAGAGGTCAGGAAATATCTCCCCAGTAGAACCATTGTATTGGCTGTGCCCAATAAGCTCAAAGACATAGAATTTTTGAGTATTATTTAAATCAATTCGCGTTTTGTATACCAGAGCCGGCTGGCAAGATGTTTTGTATTCTGCATCTTCGGGATACAGGGTAGTAGTCCAATATTCATTCCAGTCCCAGGGCTGATTTATTTCGAAATAGACATCAATTACCTGGGGTGATTCTTTGGAAAGTCGGGTATTAAGTATGAAATTATTTGCTGGAGTGGCTCCTGTAATGGCATCGGGCATAGATGTTTCTTGTGTGGGAATATACAATCCATCTGTTTCCTTCACGCCACGGCTGTGCGCCCAAACAGGAAGTGATGCGGGTCTGCGGAGCGGACCTGCAAGCCATTTTCCCGTGGTATTATCACCATGCTCAAATACCCCTTTTGCAATGCTCTTTGCCACGTAAAGCGATTCGATATATCGGTTGTCTGTGTCGGTAACCCATATAGCCATCAGAGGGTGGTTGTGTGCAGTTCCTTTTTCGAAATAGATTGATATAGATACCCCTTCGTTAGTAGCATTGGTAGTAAGAGTATCAATCGGGTAAATCGGCGGAATTTTGGTTGAACCACAACTTGATTGATTCACCAATAAAAGTATCATGCTTGCTGCAAATAAGGTCATTGTAATCACTTCGGTAACGCGCATTTTCATAGCTGCAAAATTAAAATTCAATTATTATTCCAATGGTTGGTAAAATTGTGCCGCCTCCTTCCGAGGGCAAATTAACCAATTCATATCTTTCTATTCCCCCTGCATCGGTATACACATCGTCGTAGCCGGGTTCTAAAAATGAGCGGCGCAAAAGCAAATCCTGCTGATCGCTTTTAAAGTTATACACATTCTGTATATCGAGGTAAAGGTTAAGCGACCATTTATTAAAGAAATATTCCTTGTCTACTCGAATATCTAATTGATGAAATGCACCAAAGCGTAGTTGGTTAAACCTGGAATAGTCAAGATAGGGTCCCCCCTTGGCGTCCCAGGCTTCTTTTATCGATGATTTATCGTAATCGTAATCGGTATAAGGTGCCCCACCTACAAACCTCCATTTAAAGCCGAAATACCAATTTCCTTTAAATGTGCGTGTTCCGGTAAGGTTAAGGAGGTGAATGTTATCCCATGATGAGGGAATGTAGTTGTTTTCAAAACCGCTGCGCAGGTCTTGAAATTCGCTTCGAACAAAGGTGTAAGCCAGTATGAAATTAAATTTGGCAATGCTTTGCGAACGGGCTAAAACCTCAAAACCATAGGCACGTCCTTCAGAAACCGGTGTCAGTTCTTCGTCGCCAAAGACGCCAAAATCACCACCTTTTGTGGAGAGGGAAATGGAATCGCGCAGCGAGAACGGATAGTTGGAATAGGCTTTGTAAAAGCCTTCAAGGGAGATGAATGATTCTACGTTGGGCCTGAACTCGATGCCTGAGTTTATTTGATCGCTTTGCATGTATTTAAGCTCGTTTTGCTTGTTCACGAGTACATTGTTTGTGTCTTTATAGCCCATTGAGGTGTAGGGTGGTCTTTGATAGTACCTGCCCGTGCTGAAATTTAGAGCCCACTTTTGAGTGAGGGAATAGGAAGCAGAAAAACGTGGTGAGAGTTGGTCTATTGGGTTACTCATATCGGGCGAGTAGGAGCTACCATCGGCTCGTATTCCTGCTGCCAACGATAACCTGTTTTTAAGGTACGCACGACTTAAAAGTCCAAAAAAGGAATAGTGGAACATGTCGATGTATGTCTCGTAAGTCAAGGGAGTTAATCCCTCGTTGAGGTATATATTTGCTTCGGTATTATTGAAGTATTTGGCATAACTACCGCCAACGCCATAATTGATTTTAAGCTGATTTTCGAAGCTTACATTTCTTTCGAAACGAATTTTATTTTCAATCTCTGCCGATTTATAGTCAAATTGTTTCGGGTTCGATTCTTCGTTGTCGACATATTTGTAAGAAACATTGTTAAGGTAGTTTCGGCTTAGAACCAGGTTATAGAAACCATTTTTTTGAAAGTGCTTGTAAACAGCGCCAACGGTGTAGTTCCATTGTTCATTTACCGGAAGGGTGCCCAGTAGGAATTTTTGTTCGGGTGTTTTATTGGCAGCTTTATTTAATTCAAATTGATCGATGGCTCCAATACCGATAAAGGTAATCTCGTTTTTATCGTTTATTCTGGTTTTACTTTTAAATTGAAAGTCGTTATAGGTAGGCAAAAAGGGTAATTCTAAGGCAGCAAAAAGAAATTGAAGGTAAGAGCGTCGCGCTGAAAATATGATGCCCGTGTTGGGAGAAACAGGTCCATTGAGGGTAAATGCAAGATCGGACGAACCCACTGAACCTTTGAATTTGAATTTGTCAGGATTGGCATCTATTTGTCGCATTTCAATCACTGAGCTTAGCGAATTTCCTAAATTAGCCGGAAATGCACCCGAATAAAAGTTTATCTCGCGCACAAAGTCCACATTAATAATTCCTACCGGGCCACCCGAAGCCCCTTGTGTGGCAAAGTGATTAATGGTAGGTATCTCCACTCCGTCGAGTATAAAAGTGTTTTCGTTCGGGCCACCCCCGCGGACAATTACATCGTTGCGGAACGATACACCAGATCCCACACCCGGAAGCGATTGAATTACTTTTGAAACATCACGGTTACCTCCCGGATTTTTTTCTATTTGCTCAATACCTATGCGCTGCAACGAAAGGGGGCTCTCTTCTTTCTTTCTAAAAGGTGATGCTTTTACCACTATCTCTTCGATTTTTATGTTTGCCTCGGTAAGAGGCACTTCGATAAAAGATTTGTTGGCATTTGTTACCAGAAAAGACTCAGAAAGGTATTCGCTAAATCCAATTGAGCTTGCTGCAACCTGAACATATCCCGGTGCTATACCGGTAAAAATAAAGCGGCCATCGAGGTCGCTGATGGTTCCAATGCTGGTGCCCCATATTGCCAGTGAAGCAAAAGGTATGGGTTCGTTGGTTTTTTGATTGATGATTCTTCCTTCGATAATTCCTTTTGCATTTGTTTGACTGTAAACTGGTTGGAATAAAGACAAAAAAAGGAGAAAAATTATGGCTGAGCGTCTGTTCATTCTGTAATGTTTTTCTCTTAAACAGGTAAAACGAATAAAATGTTTAATAAAATTCAAAAAGTGCTCAACAAATTATGCTTTTCAGCGCTAAAGTCAAGATAAGGATGAAGTTCACATAGATTATCTGTCTCCTCCAATAGTTTGTCAACAAACTTTTTATGTGCAGCTGTATTTTTATTAAAGCTTCTGTGCTCGTATGATTTGGCTATTTTTTCGACTTTTTTTATCAGCTGCTGGGTAGGGGCATCAAAGAAGGTGAGGGTGAAGGCTCGCCAGATGTAGTCGATTGCAAATTCCGAAGGATGTAGCATATCGCTGGCATAAAACCGGTAATCGCGCAATTCGTCCATAAAGATTTCGTACGAGGGGAAATAGTAACAGTTTTTATGTGTTTGTTGCAAAAGCCTGATAGCTAAGAGCAGAGAGGACTTGCTGCGCTGATTTTCAATGGCTCCATCTTTCCAATGTCTGATTGGACTTACCGTGATTATAAACCGGGTTTTTGGGTTCCTTTGTGCGATAAGGCTTATTTCGCGGCTCATGAGTTCCGTTATCTGATCCGGATCGAGAAACTCACGGGTAAATTCATTGTCTGGTATTTTGTGGCAATTTGCAACAACCTGGCTGGTCGATTTTAAACGGTAAATAAATGCTGTGCCAAGAGTAATGACGATTACTTCCGAATGGTTAAATAAAGTTTTCGCCTGCTTAAATTGCTCATTGATTTTTTCGAGGCAGCTAGCTTTATCGGGATGCGAAAAGGAAGTATGATGCGAAAAACTAAACCATAAATCGTGGCGGTGCTGAAGGTCGTTTTCTGTAAAAGCTTCTTTGCGGGTAAGCAGCGATAGTGCATTTATTATTGAAGCCGGGTTATATAAAACACCAAATGGATTAGGGCATGCTTTAAATTTGAACCGGATTAGCCGCTCTCCAATATTATCAGAAAAACAGGACCCAAAAAGCGATATTGTTTGCGGATAGTGGATGAAGAAGTCAGGTTGAGGAATTTGAACTTTCGTTTGAAGCGGAAACATTTTACGCCATTATTTGCTGATTAATCCATTCCACCAACTTATCGAATACCCTATCGCGGTCAATATCGTGGTGTAACTCGTGGTAGCAGCCAGGCCATTCGACAAAAGTAGTTTTTTCACTGGCATTTCTGATGAATTCCCGACTAGCCTTGCACGAAGTAATCTGGTCGTCGGAGCCATGCATAACAAGCAATGGAGAATTGATTTTGTATACACTCCGTTTTGCAACTATCCCCTTTTCGTAAACGGAACGAACGAGCCCAAGGGATATGCGGTTATGTATCAGCGGATCAGTTTTGTATTGATGCACTTCACGCAGTTCGCGCGAAATGAATTCAGGTTTTACCGTGGCTTTGCCAATGAACCAGGGCATCAGTTTGCTGGTGAGTAAGATAGTAGAAATTACTATGCGCGGGGGCAAACTTGCCAGCTCGAACCAGGGCGAAGTAAGAATAATTCCTGCCAGATCGGCATTTTTGGTAATCGCATAGCTAGCCACGAGATTACCGCCCATGCTGTGACCGTATAGAAAAAGCGGGATATTCTTAAACTCAGATTTGCCTTTGTCGACAAGAAGTTGAATGTCGTTAAGAAGTAGATTGTAATCGCTTATATTTCCTTGTTTACCTGGGGTTTGGCCATGGCCTCTGATATCGAATGTGAGAACCGAAATGTTTTCTTTGGCCAGCCTTATGGCCCAATTGGTATATCGGGTACTATGCTCGCCAAAGCCATGCACAAGCAAAATGGCAGCCTTTGCTGATTTTCCTGCATCCCATTTCTGCGCAAAGAGCTCCTGTCCATCACTCGCTAACCAGGTATATTGCGCATAAGAGATTAAACTGTCGTGTTGCAGTTCTTTTTTTAACATTTTGTTTTCGCTTCTATCGAATAAGGAAACCAATTACTAGACGATTCGGCATGCCTTTGAGGCAGTTTGGATGCTAAATTAGCGAAAAGCACCAAGCAAAGCAAATGGCTGCCTATGATTAAGCCGGTTGGATTGATTTGCCTTACTTCGAAGTAGATCAAGCTTACCTATCGGACGAGGTCCTTTCAACTTCATCGATGAGCGTTTTACACACAATGGCCGATACTCTTTCGATATCGGAAATAATAGAAATGGCCGAAATGGTTGCACCCGATATTGCATCGATGTCACTGCCATATTGGAGCACCGACAAACCATTATAATTCTTAAACTGGTTTAACCAGGAAGGATTGCATATCTGGTGCCCATGTGTGGCCTGGTAATTATATACACGAACCAGATCGATGGATAGGCTGGGATTGTATAAGATCAGGTAATCGAAATATTCATAATTATCGGAGCCTGCAGAACTGGCAGTAGCCGAGCAGCCTCCCTCGCGGCACGAAAAAACTCTTCCGGTATATGCATAGCCAAGCAAGAAATGGTTTTGTCTGATAGCAAAAATGTGTCCATTTGAGGGAAGCTCGCTATAGTTCTCTAAAAGTGTTGTTTCGAGGTTGTCAGCCTGCCAGTTTTTTTTTGCATGCTTTTCTATATTTCTGTATTCGTGGCTGCTCGACTGGCCAAAAGAAAGATTGGCGAGGAGAAAAACTGCGAATAAGAGAATATTTTTTTTCTGGAATGGGTTCATATTCTTTTTAAAACATTATTCCAATGCCAGCATTGAATATGGTTTTGTATTGGTGAAGCCCGTTGTTTATAAACTGAATATCGGCTTTTAGGGCAGTTCCTGGCGTTGGTTTCCAACCAAGTCCTGTAGTGACAATCTCGTTCTGGTAAGCCTTGTTTCGGGCTAGTCCATCCTCCACTGTAAGGTGGGTGTCATATTTTTCGTACCTGATAAAAGGTGTTAGCTGGCTTTTTACTTTTTGCAGAGTATGAAATACATTGTACCCGGCTTCAAAATAAAAGCCGTTCATAGAGCTGCCCAGGTCTTTGCCGGAAATTGTATTGTATGCTGTTGATCCGCTAATACTCGAATAATAAAATACGCCCCTTAGTTGAAGGCCACCCAATTGATAACGGGCATCGAAGCCAAACATCGAGAGTCCTACCACAGTGGAATCGGCCGATGCCACCTGAAAGGTGCTGTCTTTCTTCACATTCTGGTAAGCCGTACTTTGGGTTTTACCTGTGTAGAGCGCCAGGCCAAGGTTCAGACCTGGGAGTCCGTAAAAATCAATTTTTCCGCTCAGGTTGGGTGTGGATATAATGGATTCTGCCCCTTTTTGCCGGCCTTTTCTAAATGCATCTTTACCATTCAGGTAATACCCTTCGCTGTCGTAGCTTTTAAATCCGTTTACAACATAAAACTGGTATTTTAGCATGGCTGATGGAATGTTTCCGGTAAATCCGGCGCCCAATTCCCTCCAGGTTGTGGGTGCTATGACATTGTCTACATGCGGCCTCTCTACTCCATTATAGGTGGGTGGCTCGTGATACTCGTTGATAATGCCCATCGGAATTAGCATTAATCCACCTCGGAAATGGATGTATGGGTTGATTTTGTAATCGAGAAAGGCTTGTTCAACATATACTTCGCTGATATGCTCGAATTCCAGTTCGGTGAAAAACTGGGTACGGTCGTTGAATTTATACCCAAAAAGCATCACCAGGCGATGCACATCCAGCATTCCATTCTGATAGCTGTTCCTGTTAAGGGGTTGGTTATAATCGATCTGAGCATACCCTCCTATTGTTAATTTGGTTTCTGCTGCCATCATTTTGTCAACGGTGTTGGCAGGCAATGGTTTTATACTGTCAACCGGGTTTGCCGACAAGGCAACCGAGGCAAGCAAAAAGAGTTTTACAAAAAATACTTTCATGATTATTTTTATTTAGATTAAATATTAATAGCATCAAAAGTACTCTGTTCTTCCTGGCAAAAAAATACCTACATGTTGGGATATTTTAACTTACCCGATTAGAAGATTAATAGTTTTTAGGTAAATAAGAATAAAGTAAATATCCGCCAGATAAAAGGCAATCAAAGCTGATTTCTTTTTACGATGAGGTTGGGAAAGCGATATCTAGCCTGCGAATTTCTCGAACATATTAAATCTATGAAAAGCTATTGCTCAATCAACTCAAACAACTTAACTTTAGTAATTGGGTTGGGATCTTATTTCTGAACATTTCAAACATACAGCTAATGGAAAGGGTATGGATCAAGGTGCAAAGACAAAGAGAATTTGAGTTAAAAAAGTTATTTTGAAGAATCGGGTACTAAAATATTGTTTTAAAGTAAGTGTTATTTTGCTCTCGTTTTCCGGATCTGTGAAAGCACAAAGCCAGGAGGAGGTAGTTAAAACTGCTTACCTCGAAAAATTTACAAGCTACATTACCTGGCCAGAATCCCATACATTCGACGACCAGGTGTTTAATATCACCGTAGTTGGAGATGAGTCGTTTTGCCTTACCGTTAAAAAGGCCTTTGTAGCCAGGAAAATTAAAAACATGAAGGTTGAAGTGATCTGCCTTGATGCCATGAGAGAACAAATTCAAACCGACTTGTTGTTTTTGCAAAGCGAAAAACTAAAGGATCTCGAATACGCTACTGAATTAAGCCATAAATACAATTTTCTTTTAGTCACCGATGCCGAAGGATTTGCACAGAAGGGTTCGCATATAAATTTCTATTTCACCAGCAAGCAAACTATTCATTTTGAGATGAATAAAAAGCGACTTGATCAGGATGAATTTAAAGTAGAGTATTTATTGTTCGAGTTTGCCAAGGTAATTAATAATTAACCATGAGTCTATTTAACAAAGTATCGGTTCGTATTAAGATATTGCTGATAGTTACCATTATCAGCACCTTATCGGTATTTTTAAGTCTTGTGGTTAACCTTGTGTTCAAGATAGTAGAAACTAAAAATGAATTTCGCAGTACAGCCATCAGAAATGCACAGCTGCTCGGGGATTATTGTGTAATGCCCATTGAATTTAACTTCCCCGATAGGGTTAAAGAAGTTTTAGACAGACGCCTGAGCGAGGGGGATTTGTATTGTGCTGCAGTGTATACAAAAAATGGGCAATTATTTAATGCATCGTGCAATGGAGACGAGCTTATTCCGGAGTTTATTTCTATGCAGGAAACTTTCGTAGAGTTTTCTGATAATAAGCTTACTGTTTACGAACCTATTCTGCACAATAATTTACTCTATGGAATGGTACTTGTGAAGTATCAAACAGGGCTTAAGTCCTATATTGTTAGGCAGTTACTGGCGGCAATAATAATATTGATTTCCATAGTAATTATTTCTTTTTTTCTGGCATTGCATTTTCAAAAATACATTTCTCAGCCTATCTTAAAACTCGCAGGCATTGCATCTACTATATCCGAAACAGGTAACTACAAAAAGGAAATAAAAAGAGTAAGCAACGACGAAATAGGCACTCTTTATGATCGTTTTAATCAGATGCTTTTTGCCATTAATCAGCGCGAGAAAGAACGCGATGAGGCAATCATTGCCCTGACCCAAAGCGAAGAAAAATTCAGGAATATTTTTAATTTCAGTCTCGACGGCATTATTGTAACCACCCTCGATGGACAAATACTCGAAGCCAGTAACATGGCCGAATCAATTTTTCAACTACCAGCCAGCAAGCTTATCGGTATGCATACCACCGAAGTGATGCCCGAATCCTTTGCGCGTCAGCGATCCAGTATCATCAGGCAATTAATGGATAAAGGTGAATTTACCTTTGTAACCAACTACTTGCAATCAACAGGAGAGGAGATCTATCTCGAATTCAGCAGCCGAATTATTAGTCATAATGGCGATAAGTCCATTCTATCCCTTATTCGTGATATTACTAAACGCATCAAAGCCGACGAAGCCTTGCGCGAAAGTGAAGAACGTTATAAAAAGCTGGTAGAAAACTTTCCAAGTGCAATAGCCCTGCACCGCGATGGTAAAATTGTTTTTGTGAACGACGCCATCAAAACTACTCTTGCCGGCACCTCGAAACGCGATTTTATAAACAGCAACATTCTCGAGCTGATTAGCGGGCCTCAAAAGGAAATAATCGAGGAACAGTTTAACCAAATACAAAGTAATAGGGTTGATATTACCGGAACCGAAACCAAGATGGTGCGGCTCGATGGAAAAATTATTGATGTGGAAATGGCTTCCATTCCTCTCTTTTTCGATAAAAAGAATACCGTGCTTACCGTCTTTAAAGATATCACTCCTCGAAAGCAGGTTGAGCAGGATTTGGTAGTGGCCTTGAAACATGCCGAAGAAAGCGATAAACTCAAGTCCTCGTTTCTGGCCAATATGAGCCATGAAATCAGAACCCCTATGAACGGTATTATTGGCTTTGCCGATTTATTAAGAAAGGAAGCTCTGACACAAAAAGAAATTTACCGTTATGTCGACATAATAAAAATAAGCGCCGACAGACTGTTGGGAATTATCAACGACATTATTGATATTTCTAAAATTGAAGCAGGTGTTATCAATATCTCGCGTGAAGAATTTGATTTGAATGAGCTGCTTATTAGCATTTATGAATTCTTTCATCCGCAAGCCCAAAGAAAAGGACTGGAATTATACCTGCAGCCAGCCATTGAGTCGCCAATAATTCTTAATAGTGATAAAAGTAAAGTAGGGCAGATTCTTACAAACTTACTTTCAAATGCGATGAAGTTTACGCGTAAAGGACAGATTAGAATAGAATATAGCCTGAATGCCAAAAAAGACATGGTGGAAATTCGTGTCAACGACACTGGCATTGGAATACCCTCCGATCAGCTTGAAGCCGTGTTTGAGCGTTTCAGACAGGCTGAACATTATTTACACGACTTCAAAGAGGGTACGGGTTTGGGACTCTCAATTTGTAAGGGTTTTACAGAAGCCCTTTCTGGTGATATCTGGGTGGAATCAGAACTCGAAAAGGGATCGGTATTTCATTTAGAATTGCCCCTTGGTCACGTAAATGCGATACCCCAAAAACTTCCGGAACCATTATTGGAATTGCAAAAAAAATCCATTGAAGGTAAAAACATACTGATAGTGGAGGATGAGGAATTTAATTATCTCTATCTGAAAGAGTTACTTTTGCCTATGGGGGCGATAATTCTTTGGGCTGATGACGGATTAAAGGCCATTCAGATGGTAATCAATCATCCCGAAATTGATTTTGTGTTGATGGATATTAAACTTCCTGTGATGGATGGTTTAACCGCAGCAAAAAAAATCAAAGCATTTCGCAGCAAATTGCCCATTATTGCGCAAACAGCTTTTGGGCTGGAGGGCGACCGCGACCGGTTTCTTACTTATGGCATGGACGATTACCTGGCTAAGCCTATTTTAAAGAAAGACTTATACAAGATCATCGACAAATACATGGTAGTTTAAAGGACTATTCATTTATTCATTTTGCCAATAGCATCAGGCCTCCCCAGCTACTTTGGCCCATGAATCGCGCAAACCAACGGTGCGGTTGAAGATTAAGTGGTCAGGAGCACTCGCATCATCGATATAAAAATACCCTAAGCGTTCAAATTGGTAATGCCGCATGGAGGCTTCTCTAGCAAATGGTTCTACAAAGCCTGTTACGGTTATAAGCGATTCGGGATTGATGTTATCCAGAAAGCTTTTTCCTTCGTCTACCTCATAGGGGTCTTCCATTTTGAAGAGTCTGTCGTAAAGGTTTATCTGTGCTTCTACACCTGCGGTACAGGATACCCAGTGCAAAGTGGCTTTTACCTTTCTGTTATCGACCGATTGACCTCCACGGGTTTCTGGGTCGTAGGTACAAATGATTTCTGTAATTTCACCCTTGGCATCCTTAATAACTTCTTTGCAAGTAATATAATATGCATAGCGCAAACGAACCTCCCGGCCTGGCGACAAGCGGAAGAATTTTTTTGGCGGATCTTCCATAAAATCTTCGCGTTCGATATACAGTGTTTTGCTGAAGGGAACTTTTCGGGTGCCCATGCTTTCGTCTTCCGGATTGTTGATGGCCTCTAGTTCTTCTATCTGGTTGTCGGGATAGTTTTCGATGGTAACTTTCAATGGGTTTATTACCCCCATAATTCTTTGAGCAGTTTTGTTGAGGTCTTCGCGGATACAGAATTCCAATAACCCTACATCAATTAAATTTTCACGTTTAGCAACTCCTACTTTTTCTGCAAAATTGCGAATGGAAGAAGATGTATAACCTCTCCTTCTTAAGCCAGAGATAGTGGGCATGCGGGGGTCGTCCCATCCTAATACATGGTTCTCGCGAACCAATTGGAGTAATAAGCGTTTGCTCATTACAGTATAATTCATATTCAATCGGGCAAACTCAGTTTGGCGGGTGCGCTGGGCATTCACTGCTTCATCGTCGATGAGATTGTCCAAAAACCAATCGTAAAGTGGTCTATGTACTTCAAATTCCAATGTACAAAGCGAATGGGTTATGTTCTCAATAAAGTCGCACTGACCGTGGGCAAAATCGTACATTGGATAAATACACCAGTCGTTTCCGGTGCGGTGGTGGGTGGCATGTTTAATCCGGTAAAGTACCGGATCGCGCATGTGCATGTTGGGTGAGGCCATATCAATTTTAGCACGAAGTACTTTTGTTCCATCCGGAAATTCTCCCTTCTTCATGCGCTCGAAAAGGTCAAGGTTTTCCTCCATCGACCGGTTGCGGAAGGCACTTTCTTTGCCAGGTACAGTGGGTGTTCCACGGTTTGCCGACACTTCATCGGCACTGCTCTCGTCGACATAAGCCAGGCCTTTTCTTATCAACATTTGGGCCCAGGCATAGAGTTGTCCAAAATAGTCGGAAGCATAAAACTCACGGTCTTCCCAATTAAAACCCAGCCATTGGATATCTTCCTTTATGGAATTTACATATTCGGTGTCTTCGGTAACCGGATTGGTATCATCGAAACGCAGATTGCATTTTCCGTTGTATTGTTTGGCCAGTCCAAAATTAAGGCAGATTGATTTGGCGTGCCCGATATGCAAATATCCGTTTGGTTCCGGAGGAAAACGTAAATGGACCCTTCCCTGATGTTTATTCGACCGAAGGTCTTCTTCGATCATGCATTCGATAAAATTTAGTGATTTATTTTCTTCGGTACCCATATATCAATGTTCATTAACGCTTCTGATGGACTATATACTATTTCTCCGTTTTTTTAGAACTGCAAAAGTAAGTATTTTCTTGCTTAATAGTGAAAAAGGGTAAATTTGGATTTTAATTTTAGCATAAGAAAAATTACCATGGGAAAACTTCAGTTTGAAGGGCTTGAATTTTATGCTTTTCACGGTGTAATGTCCGAAGAACAAAATATTGGTGGCAAATACAGTGTTGATGTGGAAATAGAGCTCGATTTTTCTGAGGCGCTAATATCAGACGATGTTGCTCATAGCCTTGATTATTCGCTGGTATATTTGCTTCTGAAAAAGGAAATGGCAATACAGTCGAGACTAATCGAGCATGTGGCAGGTAGAATAGTTTCAAGGCTATTTGCGGAATTTTTGCAGATAAGCTATGTAAAGTTAAGGCTAACTAAATTACAGCCTCCGCTGGAAGGAAGGGTGCCTGCGGTGGCCGTTTTGTTGGAACAGAAAAGACAAAATTGATGGGGAGTATTAAAAAATGTCCTTCGTGCGGAAAGGATTTTTCGTGTTTGGGTGATAACGATTGTTGGTGTGAAACTGTGCAACTGCATAAAAAGCAATTCCTGATTTTAAATCAAAAATTCTCCGACTGCATTTGTCCAGATTGTATGAAACAATACGAGTCGGAATAAGGGAAACGATTGCAGTCTAAAAATTCGTAAATTTCGAAAAAATGCTATCTTTGCAACCCGATTGAACTATTGGTTCCGTGACCGAGTGGCTAGGTAGTGGTCTGCAAAACCACGTACAGCGGTTCGAATCCGCTCGGAACCTCCACGAAGCGCCATCAGCCCGAAAAGCTGGTGGCTTTTTATTTGCACGGGTGCGGGGGCCAGCGGTTCGAACAAGGCGAAGCCGACTCACGAGCGCAGGGAGTAATCCGCTCGGAACCTCCACGAAGCGCCATCAGCCCGAAAAGCTGGTGGCTTCTTAATTTAGATTGGGGGAAAATTAGAAAAACCTGGCAATTTTTGTCAACAAAAGATCTTTATCAATCGGCTTGGAAAGGTAGTCGTTGCAGCCACTGTCGAGGCACATTTGCTTGTCTTCGGGTTGGTTAAATGCAGTCTGTGCGATAACCGGAATGGTTATTTTTTGTTGCCTTACAACTTTAATGGCATTGAACCCATTGATGCCCGGCATCTTAATGTCGAGCAAAACCAGATCTATATCTTTTATTTCATTAATTATCTCCAGAAATTTGACTCCATCGACAGCACGAATAATTTTTGCCTTTGTTTTCTTTAAGATAGCTTCTAGAAAGTGAAAGTTGGAGTCTTCGTCTTCAGCAATCAGTATCTTTTTCGATTCCCAATTATACTCTCTGCTTACTTCATGGGGCTGGGCGTCTGGGTGGTCGAGGCCAATAAATGGAATGGTAAAAGTAAAAACCGAGCCTTTTCCGGGTTCGGATTGAAGGGCGATTACTCCACCTAATAATTCAACCAATCCTCTGGCAATTGTCAAACCTAAACCCGCTCCCTGGAATGCCTCCCTGGTTTCAGGCTCGATCTGATAAAATCGTTCAAAAATAATTTCCTGGTATTTCTTGTCAATGCCAATTCCCGAATCGCTGACTTGGAAAACATGACGGTCGTCTTTTACCTGATAGTTCAGTTCAATTTTACCTTCTAGTGTAAATTTAATGGCATTGTTTAGCAACTGATCTACAATGTGAATTACTCGTTTGCAATCGACAAGCGATTCGTGGTCTGATTCTGGCTTGGTAAAAATCAGATTCACAGACTGGTTTTGGCGGACCAGGCGATTCCGGTATTTTTCAACCAAATCGGTGAGCATAATAGTAATATTGCACCTTCTGGGCTCGATTAACAGTTCGTGGGTTTCGAGTTTAGAGAAATCGATTATATTATCAATCAGACTTAGGAGGTTATTTCCACTATCATGGATGTACTTATAATAGTATGCCCGGTCACGGTCGGGCAGGTCCGGATTGTTCAGTAAATTGATAAAGCCAAGAATAGCATTGAGGGGGGTACGAAGTTCGCGGCTGATTTTCTCCAGAAAAGCTGTTTTCAATTTATTGCTTTCTTCAGCTATTTCCAGCATGGTGTGCAATTCGCTGGTGCGTTTAAGCACCTCGTTGTTCACTTGTTTTTGGTTCTCTTCGATTTTGTTGCCGCGTTGCGATAATTCCTCTTTCTGGAACTTTATTATTTCTTTTAATTGTTCAGTTTCATGAGTATTGGTTGTCAGTTTTGCTTTTAAATCGACTATTTCAGTGCTTAATCTATCAACCTGAGCAATGAGAATATTTTTACTTGCAAAGAGTCTTCGGTTTGTAGCATAAAGTACTATAATTACTACCATAAAAAGCACCGAAATAATGCCTGTTTGAATTGTAAACCATCCGGAATCGTTCAAAGTCAGAAGCAAACTGTTGGGTAAACCCGCAATTAATCCTTTCATGATTCAATAAAATTATCTGAAAACACCATTCGGCAATAGTGTGTTTGCGATACTCTAAGTTAGTCAAAAATAGCGAATTGAATTCAATGACTAATAAATATTCTTTTTTACTGATTATAAGGCTGTTATAATTTTGGCATTGTTCTTGTTTTTCCATTTATCACAGATTGCTTGAAATCGATTTTCGAAACGAAAACTCAAGAAAATGGAAACGAAACTCGCAAAATTCCTTATCATCAGGAATACCAATAACAGAAAAACGGTCTCCTTCAGAGGTGTCGACCGCCTGACAGTTCATAATTCCAAAGGCATTCGGGAGGAATTGCTTGATATGGTTACCAGGCGCGGAACTGAATTGGAAATAAATCTTTCTGAAATACGGTTTATCGATAGCAACATGATGGATACCCTTAATTTGTTATCTCGCATGGCCCGTCGCTATGGCTCTCGTGTAATTCTAACGCATGTTACTGAGGAAGTGTGGGAATTTATTCAGCTTGTAAAACTTCATTCCGTTTTCGATATTAACAAAGTTTACCGCGAAGAAAGAATTGACCCGGCAGCTTGAAGAACTTTTTAATATGGTATTAATAGAAATAAAAAAACCGCCCTGTATTTGAGGCGGTTTATTTCTTGTATCCTATTTTTTATAGCGACATGGTTGTTAATGCACGGCTCACATACAGATTATGTTCAGTAGCATTTTTCTCGTCTAGCTTATACCTTAGTTTTCCTTCACTAATCTGGAATGCAATGGCAGCTCCCTGAGATGTGGTACCTTATTTTTCACTCACGATTAAACAGCTTTTGCCTTTTAATTGTGCGGTTGCTGTGGCTAGCTGACTGCTTTTGCTCTCGGCAATTAGCAATACATGGCAACCCTTTACCTGTGCCAGGTCTGAATATTCTACTACTTCAATGGGTCTACCACCAACCATACGGCTACTGGTATATTTTCTTAGATGTGCAGTAGTAGTGGTCTTTCCATAAACACCAACTACATA
Source organism: Bacteroidales bacterium (assembly GCA_035913795.1). Taxonomy (GTDB): domain Bacteria; phylum Bacteroidota; class Bacteroidia; order Bacteroidales; family UBA10428; genus UBA10428. The sequence goes on along the minus strand of JAMIIA010000131.1, from coordinate 3,404 downwards.
TTTGTTACTCAGGTCAGCATCGGGCCATTTAATGTGCGACAAGAAATTGTAAATGAACATGGCTTGAGCTTCACCCAAATCAGATTGAGCGTTAAGCTTTCCGCCACTTAAAAGGGCAATAAAAAGAACGAGAGGGAGGAATAATTTTTTGAAGTTCATATTTGCTTTATTAAGTTTGTTTGACTGTTGTTACGGAAGCTTAGCCGAGAGGTTTCCTTTAAGCTTTAAATTGGGTATAAACCGGTGTACATTTGCATATAAACACCTAGAGCCCTGTTCAAGATACCCGCCAAGAAAGGGATGATCAGCGAAGAATAGAGTAATTTTCAGCAAAATATAATTTGCCTTGCACTTGCCAAACTTTTAGTTATGAAGATTCTAATTGCCTTTGATTCTTTTAAAGATTGCATGAGTGCCGAATTAGCAGGCAGATACTTTTCTGAGGGTTTGCATTTGGCTTCGCCATCATTCGAGATAAGGAATGTGCCAATGGCAGATGGCGGGGAGGGAACAGCCTCGAATCTGGTAAGGACAACTGGAGGAACACTGAAATATTTTGTGGTGAAGGATGCTCTTCTCCGCAATCGGGAAGCCAATATTGGTATATTGGGTGATGGCACAACCGCAGTAATTGAGATGGCAATTGCTTCGGGAATTGAGCATCTGTCTTTGGCAGAAAGAAATCCCTGGGTTACAAGCACTTTTGGTACAGGCGAATTGATTCTTCATGCGCTGGATTTAGGTTGTAAGCGAATTATTCTGGGAATTGGTGGAAGTGCTACCAACGATGGAGGTTCAGGTATGGCCTCAGCATTGGGAGTTAGGTTTCTCGATTCAGAGGGTGGTGTAATTTCTCCCGGCGGAGGATCACTTTCAGGGCTTCAGCATATCGATATGAGTGGGATAGACGCACGAATCGCTCAGACAGAATTTATTGTAGCCTGCGATGTATCGAATCCACTCACAGGTGAAAGGGGCGCCAGTCGAAGCTTTGCTGCTCAAAAAGGGGCTGATGCATTCATGATTGAGGCACTTGAAAGTAACATGCTTCGTTACGCACATACCATTCGCACAGAATTAGGTATAGATATCGAAAAGGTTGCGGGAGCAGGTGCTGCAGGAGGTCTTGGAGCTGGCTTGTTAGTGTTTTGTAAAGCAAGACTCGAAAACGGGTTTAAACTCATCGCAGAAGTATCCGGATTTGAGCAACATTGCCAATGGGCAGACCTGGTAATTACCGGCGAAGGAAAAATAGATGGTCAGACCCTTTCTGGAAAAACTCCGATTGGTGTTGCCCGTGAGGCAAAAAAATATGCGAAACCAGTAATTGGAATAGCAGGTGCCCTGGGAAACGAATATCAAAATCTCTACAGTGATGCCTTTGATGCTATTTTCTCCATATCCGATGGAGATTCTGACTTACAAACGGCCATACGAAAGACGCCCGACACGCTTCGTAATACAGGGTATTCACTTGGGCGTATCTTGCTATTAAAATAAACTTTAGAACCTAATTCTGGATTTCGATCTATTCAAGAGATTCTTCTCCGCAACTATAGTATGAACTGAAAAAACCTGTCTCCTTTAGAAAAAGTGCGTTATCTCTTTCAGGAAACAGGTTTAATACTTTTTAGTTAATTACTCAGAATGGCGAAGATCAAGCCTTTTAAAAATAATTGTTAGTCGCGGTTGGCAAAGCGCAGAATAAAGTAAACAAGCATAGCCAGCGATGACAATGCAGCCACAACATAGGTATAGGCAGCCCATTTCAAGGCATCTTTGGCTTGCGGATAGTTATTGAAGTTTGTTACACCACTATTGGATAACCAGGCTAATGCCCTGCGGCTGGCGTCAATCTCAACGGGCAGGGTAATAAAAGCAAACAAAGTGAATACCGCATAAGCAACAATGATGATTGGCAGAGCGATAGCTTCGAAACCTTGCATAATAAACACGCCAAAAAACATCATTGTAAAAATTATGTTTAAAATGGTGGAGCTGATATTTTGGATTGGCACCATGGCCGAGCGCATCTTAAGTGGGGCATAGGCCTTTGCATGCTGAATGGCATGGCCACATTCGTGTGCCGCCACCGCAGCAGCCGACACATGTTGGCCATAATACACATCGTGGCTAAGAGCTACTGTTTTAGTGGCAGGGTTGTAATGGTCGCTCAATTGACCTTCTGTTGCAATTACCCGTACATCATGTATGCCATTGTCATGTAGCATCTTCTCTGCCACATCTTTTCCTGTCATACTTTTGTTAATTGGTATTTTCGCATAGCGTTTAAATCGCGATTTGAGCTGATGACTCACGATTAAGCTGAATATGGCAAATCCAGCGAAGATTAAAATGTATCCTATTCCCATTTTTTTAAGTTTTTTTCTCTTATTTACAAAAGCCTTACCAAACAAAAATAGTCGAATTTTTAGTGTCAGATTGACAGAATAAGTTAAAAATATTTTAACGAAATAAAATTTGTTGTTATAAAAATAATGCACTACATTTGCCCCCCTGTAATCGTAGGCCCTCTATAAACCGATTACAGCTAAATCAGGGAAATCCTGATGTGAACAAGAATTTATTTATAAAATATATTGCGGGGTAGAGTCCCGATGTACATCGGGAGTAGGTCGTCGGAAGAAGAAAGAAATAGTCTCGTCCAGGTTTAGATTAGGAAGTAAAAAAATATATTGCGGGGTAGAGCAGTTGGTAGCTCGTCGGGCTCATAACCCGGAGGTCGCACGTTCGAGTCGTGTCCCCGCTACACAGGAAACCGTTTCAAGTAATTGAAGCGGTTTTTTCGATATAATAAATGGATTACAAAGTCTACATATTGTTTTCGCCAACCTACAATAAGCTTTATGTGGGTTATACCAGCTCCCTAACCCAAAGGCTTGAATCGCACAATATAAAAGGAACCAAAGACTGGACACGCAGCTATCGCCCCTGGGTATTAATTCATATTGAATTTTTTAGAACTAAAACGGAAGCTTTGCAACGAGAGAAGTTTTATAAAAGTGGAAAGGGTCGTGAGATTATCAGAAAGCAAATACTGCCAGGTTTTCAATAGCGAAAAGCAAGGGCGCATATCCGCCTGAGGCGGACGCACGTTCGAGTCGTGTCCCCGCTACACAGGAAACCGTTTCAAGCAATTGAAGCGGTTTTTTCGATATAATAAATGGATTACAAAGTCTACATAGTCCTCCCTTAAAAAGTCACTTTTTGCGCAAAAGGATAATTTGAGATCGAAATAATGTCAAAAGTTGTTTGAAAAATTGTTTCAAAAAATTGGCATAAAATATTTTTTAGGTCTGCTTTTATTCTATTGAGCATTTTTTTCAGATTAAAAGCTGTTCCTGCCATTATTGTGTTGACTTTGTCACCTAATTCACCCTTAA
>JAMIIA010000130.1:0-2437 GCA_035913795.1 Bacteroidales bacterium | reverse complement strand
ACGCAACCAGTCATAAATGCAACTGCGGCTGATGCCGAAAATCTTGGCTATCAACTCCGGGCTCTGGTGTTGGTCCTCCACCGCCCGAACGGCAATGCGGCGGAGGTAATTCATGACCTCATCGGGTATTTTACGAAAATCCAACAACCATTCCGCGTTCATGGGGATACTCCCGCCGCCAGGCTCAGTTGGCTCTCTATAGGAATTTCTCAAGACATTAGACAACAAAACCAAACATGGGTTTATTGGTATTGTATAGATTTTAATTGGGTAGACTATAGTAGCCAGCAAATGGGTGAGCATGGGCGCGAGGCATTGCGCAAGTGCGTTTACGTTTGGAGGAAAAACGCCAAAGGAAATTCGGGATGAGTTTCTATCAGGATCATTTGAAATCCAGCGGCGATCTGGTTACGGATTATGAAGCAACACGCGCCGGTTTTGTTGCGCTTGCGCTTGAAAAGAATCGCAGAGCCACTCCTTATGTGGCTGAAGCAAGAATACTACAAAGCTTGGCATCTGTAGCAAAGTATCCGACGGACTTGTTTAAACTCAGCGGTATTGAAAATGGCTTGTTGACAGCCGCTGGTTTATCCGAAAAAGCTTTAACGCATTTGTCCCCGAAAAACAAAGAAGACGCGATAGAAAATCTTGTTGGAAAATTTCTAGAACCGGCGGGTGAAAAATTTGTTGAAGAACTAGTGTTCAGATTTTTACTAACTCGCGGCGATACTCTTGGTGGTTCAATGCGTAATATAGGCGGCGCTTTAGCGCAAAGAAAACTAACACGCACTCTGATCTCAACTCTAAAAATTGCTGGGGTATCTTATCGCTGGCAACATGCAAAGGCCAGAAAATGGATAGATATGAATGAAGATGATGTTGATATTGAACTATCGCTGCGTGGGTTAAGCTGGCAAAACCAGGATTATATACCTTGATTTATAACTTGACGGCTTGGCTTTCGCTTAATTTTTTTATGATTTAAAAGTTTTATTTTATAAGCCAGATTTTAGTATTTTATCAATAGAGGTGCTCCCAAATAATTTTTCTGTTTATTTTCAGTATGTTAGCGGGTCATCTATAAAAACAGCTTTATTTATCAATAGGTTGGAGTTGATTTTTTTGAATCAGCCCCCATTTTCTTAGAAAGGCATACAGCAACTCGGAGAGCCGCCATGCGAACCTTTAAATGGATCAATATTCGCGATGAACGACAATTTAGAGCCTTTACCGGGCTTTCTCAGAAAGAATTTGACCGCCTACTGACTGAGTTTACCAAGGCTTTAGAATCGGCTCAACAGCAGCGTTATAATAAAAAGTACCCGCTACAGCGTCAAAGAAAGCCGGGGGGCGGCCGTAAAGGTGTGCTATCTACACCGGAACTGAAACTCTTTTTTATCCTATTTTATCTGAAAACGTATCCGACTTTCGATGTGCTGGGTGGTTTGTTTGATTTGAGTCCCGCCAAAGCCCAGGAAAATGTGGTCAAACTGCTCCCTATGTTAAAGCACGCTGAGAAAAACCTCCGGGTTTTACCCCATCGGCACTTCAAACCCGCCCATGACAACCCAAAAAATACTGATAAAAAACAGAAGATTATCATTGATGCCACCGAAAGGCCTTGTAGCCGACCCACCCACGCCCGCAAACAGAAACATTATTACAGTGGAAAAAAACGCCAACATACTCTGAAAAATACTGTGATCGCTGATGGAAATAAGGGTATCCCGGTCGTTGGGCCAACGGCTCCCGGTAGCCGGCATGACTATGCGCTATTAAAAGAGGAACTCAACCCTGATCAACCTGGCCTGTCTTCGGTTGAAGTTTCCGTTGATTTAGGCTATCAGGGTATTAAAGATCACTATCCAAATCTTAATAAGATTTGTATTCCTCATAAAAAACCCCGTAAGTCTAAGAAGAATCCAAATCCAACATTAACTCCAAAAAAAAAGAAAGAAAACCGGGCGCTGAGTCGAACCCGCGTCGCCGTGGAGCATCTGATCGGAGATCTAAAAATCTTTCACAGCCTGACTATTAAATTCAGAAATCACATTCAATCTATGGCCGATCAAGTTATTTTATTGGTAGCCGGCCTGTGCAACCTCAGAAATGACTATATTGTTCAATAGGCTATGAACTCTTGTTTGGGAACAGGTCTAATAGCACTTTGTTTTTAATAAAATCCATAATTTCTTTTTATTTTTTAATAAGAGCGATGTCTTTACCTGATACAAAATTCAGGCTCAATATTCATTATTTTAAAGGGGTATCCATTTGAGTGCGGAAGGCACTACCCGTTGTAGGCGCGCCAAGGGTGAGGGATCGGGGTTAGGGCTGCTGTGAGGGAGGTCGCCCGAACCCGGTGGCTGCCTCCTGGGGGTAGAGGTGGCTTGCTCTTGGGTACGGAATTGACCACCAGCGAATGGTACGAAACGGG
>JAMIIA010000129.1:0-1339 GCA_035913795.1 Bacteroidales bacterium | reverse complement strand
GCTACAACGAAAACCTTCTGCCATCTATATTCAACTTTGGTAACCAAACGAAACTTGTTCCCGCCGATGTTAAACACGCACAACCCACGCACATCATCCGCTGCCGGAAACACCGCCCTGATTTCCATCAGATTGTGAAATTCCATGCGGCTCACAACCTTGAACCATGCATCCAGAGGCCCTTTTGCGGCTATATGTATCCGAGCGAATTCATTGAGTTTTCTGCGCGTGATAACATGCATCTTAATTTAAGTATATCTCAATTTGAGATTTTTTCCAAGCATTGCTTTTGCCTTAATACCGGCAATAGTGAAACCAGGCAACTTATGGTGTAGCGCGCAACACCACAGGATTAAACAATTCAAGCCAGATCTTTTTCAATAAGCTTACCTGGGGAACTTTTTTCTCTGGTGGTTGCCATACTTTTACCGGCAAAGGTTTACTTGCTGGCAATGGTAACAGTCTGGTTGATATAACAGCCAGCTGTTTTGATTGTTCACTCAACAGCTGATTTTGTCTTTCAACAGTCGAGGCCAGTAGTAATACAGCTTTTTCCAGTTCGGTTATCCTGGCGGCGCTCTTGTCGTTTTGGTTATCTTGGCTGCTGATCGCCTCAGAGGAACTTACTGGCAAAGCCTGGGTAGCTTTTATTTCAATAGCGGCAACGGCGGGAGATGCACCAGAGGTAACGGCCTTTTGCATTGAAATTAGAAGATCAACAGCGCCAGCAGGCATATAGAACTTGCCTTCTGCTTTTGTCATTTCAATATCAAGCAATTCAAGCCAGTATCTTACCTTTTGTTTCGTTATACGGGCCTTGCTCGCGGCTTCCAGAATCGTTACCATGATATACAGCCTTTCAGACAGTGTGAATAAATTATTCTACGCGAATTATTCAGTATTCGCTGACCACGTTATCGGCACATATTCAACACATGATTACCCGATCGAGATTTTACCGAATAATTTTTTATACGCCGGCGAATAATTTTTTATACAGTTACACGATCACGATTCGGAGGCGCAATCACCAGACATGAATAAAAGCTGACTGGAAGCCATTTATACGGTGTTTAAACGGTTATTAAAACAAGCGGTTGCATTGCTTCTGGGGTTCATCCAAACAAAATTTTACGATTGTTAAGCCTTTCTCGAAAACCACCGTTTTCAAGAAAGCAACCTGGGTGCTGTAATGAAAACGAAAAAAGTGGTATCCACTATTCTCAAAAATCATTCTTGATTCTATATTCTCGATTCGCTATCTTCAAAATGAATTTTGAGAACCAGAGGTGTTTATGCGAATCGGTTATGCCAGAATTTCAACTGACGATCAAGATCT
>JAMIIA010000128.1:0-2904 GCA_035913795.1 Bacteroidales bacterium | reverse complement strand
TTAGACCCTGATTTTGTCATAGTTGACCCTGAAAATGTCATAGTTGACCCTGATTTTGTCATAGTTGACCCTGATTTTGTCATATTTAGATCTGTCAACCCCTCTTTTTATCATAGTTACAGAGGCGCTAAAAGTATTAAAAGTATTAAAAGTATTAAACAAACAAACAAACAGGAACTCACCTAGTAAGTTTGTTTGTTTGTTTTTATCAAAAAACACTAAACAACCAATGTTTAAAGCAATTAGAAGGAATTTTCATGCGTGACCCTGATTTTGTCATAGTTAAGAAACAACAAAAGGCAAATAACCCAGAAAACCACACCTAATGAAACGATTAAAAATTTTGGTCAGCTGATTAACTGTAAATGATCTGATGAAAAGTTTTGGTTCTAACTGAGTCCAAAATATCGATTCAAAGCTTTGTTTGTATGTTTGTTTTGAGCCTATAAAAGCTATAATTCAACTGAATAACCATAAAGAATTCTTTGGTAGAGCTAGTTTTTAATAGTTGCAATAAAAGCTCACCAAATTTGACCAGCTTTTAGTGATAGTTCGAGGTAAACCGCATCAATAAAGGGTTTTTATACGTAATAAAACAACAGTTGCCCACTGAAACCAAAGGTTTCAGAAAAAAAGTAGATATTTGGCAGCAACAAATTTCATAAGGTTTTATCATCAGATTGAATAAAATCATCTCTGAATAGGCATGAGAGAGGTATTACTCGTTATGATTCCAAGCCTATAAAAGTTATAGTTGACCAGCTTTTAGTGATAGTTCGCTTTTAACCCAACACCAGGATACTTTGAATTTTCAATTTAACATCAGGCCGAATTCTATTGATTTAGAAAGTGTTTCAACTGGTTGTCAATGGTTGATTAACTGTTTTCAACAGGTTGTTTGTAATCAGATCTGATTTGCCGTTGGTCGTATGAAAGAAAAGCCGAAAGTTGCCGATAAGTCTTCAACTGGTTAACAACCAGTTGAAGACTGTTGAATTGGAGTTGAAGTTTATGGAACAGCTTAAAATCAATCAAGTGGCCCAAGAGTTGGGGGTTACCCCAGCTGGAGTTTATAAACGGTTGAAAACTGATTTTCAACTGGTTGAGAAGTATGTCGTTAAAGAACGCAATACAACTTTTATCACCAGGGAAGGCGTTGAAGTTCTTCGCAGCCTGATGCAAAAGTCGGTTGCAGTCGAAGATTCAACCAGTTCACAACCGGTTGAAAACCAAACAATCCAGTATTTGAAGGAGTTGGTTACCAATCAGCAGAAAACGATTGATAACCTGATATCTTCACAAAATGAACAGCGCCAGCGAACAGATACGATCATTATGAAACTGACCCACGATTTGGAAGCTACCAGGAAATCTGCCCTGGCAATTGAAGCAAAAGTGGACGCTCTGGCAAAGAAACCGGAACTCGAGAAAGTTGCAGATGCTTTGATTAAACCAGCTCCAGAAGTTCGCGCCTGGGAGCCTGCACCCAAGCAGGCACCGAAGTATTCCTTTTTGCAGAAAGTCTGGTATGAACTGATGGACCCGATTCGGTTAAGGGCTTATTAAGGAAATTGCAAATGGCGGTCATTTTAGCGTTTGTTTTAGTTTTATGGGCTTGGGGTCGTTTTGAGTTATTTGCGATTTGTACAGGGCACGGCAATGCCTCTAAAATCGATTTTAGATTTGACGGTTATTTTGATGTAGCAGCATACCCTCGAATGATTGAAAACTTGAAAACGCTTTTCCCTGGAAGGCGGGGCGGGTGCGGTTTACATAATTTTTTAGGTTTTTGCATCGCGAAGCCGGTGCAAAAGCCTTCTTGGACTGAACCGCGGGGAATTGGCAGATATGGAATTTTAACTGTCTTCTGTTGACCTGGTTTTAGTAAAAATGGCCAGGGTTGTGGCTGGAACACACTTTTCGGCAAAGACGGTCTGACCTCTGCAGGGAGATGCAAAGCTTTGTTTTGTAATCTGTTATTGGCTGAAAGAATTGGCAGAACTGTAAAACCAGGTCTGTTGGAAGTGGCAGAAAAGTCGGTTTTAGCTTCATGGTGGCGACCTGGACGGCTGGAAGTAAACCCCGACTGTCGTCAACACCCCGTTGCCGCAGATGTTGCAGCGGAATTCCTGTTTTGCTGCCGGCTTCGCGGGGAATGCAGAGCCGGCCTTCATCCATAACAAAATCTGAACGCGGCGAAAGGTTCGCCGATTCGAGGGACTCATGAACCCGAAATATCTGACTTTATGAAAGCCTGAGGGAAGAACATGCTGCAAAAACCGGCGCATAAACTCAAAGACTGGAAGCTTCATAACCTTTTTTCTGGCGTCACGGGAGTCTTTCCACTGGAATGTGACTTTGCCGTTGTCGGCAGAAATGATTCTGTCGTTGCTGATCGCAACCCGATGAACATAGCGGCCGAGGTAGTTGATGAGAGTTTCGATCTTTGCCGGGGCAGGTTTGGCAAAAACCACCCAATCCCTTTTCACGACCTCATCAGTAAACTCAATGTCCGGTACAACTTCCCGGGCAATCTCAAGAAACATGCCGCGAAAGATCCGGGACAGGGCTTTGACCGGGACCAGAAAGCCCTTGCGGGAGTCCCGCCAGAGAAAGCCGTCGAGCCCGCCGGCTGGAACAACACAATGGACATGCGGGTGGTATTCCATGGTTGCAGTCCAGGTGTGTAAAACCGTAGTTATTCCGGTCTTTCCGCCGATGAATTTCTTGTCTGCGGTGAGCTTCAAAAGTGATTTCCCGGCGGCGGTCATCAGAGCGTTCAACAGCTCTCTGGCATTTGCGCGGACTACCCGCCGCAGTTCCGCTGGCAACGTGAAAACAACATGGAAATATCTGGTCGGGAGAAGCTCATTGTATCTGGATGAAAGCCACTTTTCACGGTGT
>JAMIIA010000127.1:0-3896 GCA_035913795.1 Bacteroidales bacterium | reverse complement strand
ATATCAGATAGTTTTGGTTTTCTAATTTGATAAAGGAAATTCTCCTTTACTGTAAGAGTTTTTAGATAAGTCAGAATCTTTTCGTAACTTGCTTTAAAGTTGTTCATTTATTTATATGATTGGTAGTCAGATAAATATATGGATTTTTTAACCAAAATCCAATGAACAACTTTCTTTTTTTCTAAATGCACAACGGGTTTTACTAAGGTTTAGTTACAAGGTTACCTTCTGTTACTTGACCACATAGCGCATTTACGATACAACACATCATACACACAAGCAAAGTAGGTCGTTCTGGTCATTCGAGTGTCACTAGTTTTAAAAATCCACGAAGCAGATACACGGCCAGGGGCTTTTCTTCGACTATAAAGGTGGCTGTACCTGTCATGCCTTTGGTTACTTTCGATGCAAGGCGACCTGTATCGGTTATTTGAAGACTGACGGGATAGTATCCGTTATCGGCAGGGCTGCTGCTTATGCTCGAAACCTGGGCACGCATGGTGCCATAATAATAATGCGGAAAACTTTCGAATTTTAACACGGCAGGTGTTCCGCTTTGAATGTGTCCAACTTCTCCCGGACCGGCTTCGGTAAAAACCACATATTGCAGGTCGCTGGTTTTAATTCGTAGCAGAATTTCACCTGGGCCTATTTCGTATTCGTTTTCGCTGCGCAGGGTTAACACACCCGCGGCTGGACTAATTAAAACAATTGAATTGTCGGCAATTTGATAGGGGCCAAAGCTTAACTCTATTTTCTTCTTTACCAGATCAAGCTCGTTGTTTACCCCGGCCATTTCGAAGTTTAAATCGGCCACAAGTTTTTCTTTCGAAGCCTGCACCTGCCGCCTGTTGCTCTGCAATTGTTCTACACGGTTTTCTATTTCGGCTTTTTGGAGGGCATAGCGTTGCTGAACGGCAATTAGCTTCTGACGGGAGTCCTGCAATTGTTTCAACGATTCTTCAAGTTGCAATTCTGAAATTACCTGATCGTTTTTTAATTCTACATTACGATCATGCTGCAGGGTGGTGGTCTCCAACTGTCGCTGAAGGTTCTCGCTTTCCTTCACAGAGGCCTGCTCCAGCATCTTTTTTTCCTGCTGCACCAGCGACAATTCTTTCTGAGTATTTTCCAGCCGGGTATCGAGAATGGCCATTTCTTTCTGGTGGGAGAGAGTGCGGTTGGTTTCGAAAAGGCCAAGTGCAGCTTTTTTACTTTGATATTCCTCGAGGTAAGAAATAATTCCGGGGGAAGTGATTTGTACCAGCCGATCGCCGGCACTAACACTATCGCCTGATTTTACAAAGAAGTGTTGCATATAAACAACCTCGGGATATTGAAAAATAATCTCATTCAATCCTCCCCGAAGTTCAAAAGGCAGATTCAGTTCGCGAGGTATTTTAACGATAAGGCTGAGCAACACAAGCACTGCAAATAGCGCTGTACCAAAATAAATCAGATGCCTGGCCACTCCTTTGCTAATATCGCGAAAGGGTACATCATCGCGCAAGCTAGTGCTTCTTTGGGGTGTATTGTCTGGGGTATTTACCATATCAGTATTGGATATAGGTTTCGATAAAAGAGGCATACAATCCCTTTTTCGCCAACAATTCGCGATGGGAGCCTTGTTCGACAATGCTGCCTTTATCGAATACCAGTATCAGGTCGGCATTGCGCAGGGTGTGTATGCGATGGGCAACTGAAATAATGGTTTTTCCTTTGAACTTCTTCTTCAGGTTGTCCATTATCTTTTTTTCCGTCTCGATATCCAGTGCACTGCTGGCTTCGTCGATAACAATAACTTCGGGATTGGCTACAAACAATCGGGCCAGAGCAATTTTGTTTCGCTGGCCACCAGAAAGGTTCGAACCACTGTCGCCAATCATGGTGTTGAAACCAAGGTACAAACTGTCGATAAATTCGGTTAAATCGGCCGCTTTTGCGGCTTCCATAATTTGTTCCTCGGTGGCATCGGGGTTACCTAACTGTATATTTTCCAGAATGCTTCCTTTAAACAGAAAAATATCCTGAGGCACCATTGCCACGAGCTTTCGAAGTTGTGTGCGCATTACATGCCTTAACTCGGTATTGTGCAACATTATTTCACCTTCATAATTCTCATATAGCTTGCACAGCAGTTTCACAAACGTCGATTTTCCAGAGCCATTCCGACCAACAATGCCTACAAAGCTGCCCTGCGAAATTTCCACATCAATGTGCCGAAGGGCATAGTTTTCTTCCTGTTCGCGATAGCGAAACGAAACATTTTTAAAACGCACCGGAAAGAGGTTTTTTATCCGCACCTTATTCTCGAGCGAAAAATCGGCTTCTTCCTGTATTAGAATATCGTTCAATCGGTCAAAACTCACAGAAAGCTCTGTGAGCATAAACCAGATATGGGTGATGCGAGAAAGGGCATGAATTACAATGGTGAAAATGGTGATAAAACCCACATATTGACCTATGGTAAGCTGGCTGTTAAAAGTAAGGTAGGCGCCATACCAATATACAATAGCCTGGCTTACATAAAAGGTAGCATTTAGCATGGTAGACAGGCTAATGTATGTCTTTTCGGTTTGCAGTACTTTATTCAGGGCTTTGGTGTATTGGTTTTTCCATTTCCAGAATTTAAGCTTTTCGATACCCAGCAGCCTTACGGTTTGCATCCCTAAAAGGGTATCGAGGAATTGACCCATGGTTTTTAAGTCTTCGCCAAAGATGCGGTTCTCAAGGTTTTTTAGTCGCGGAGTATACACCAGGGTAAGCACGATATAAACCAATACAAAACCAAGAGACAACAAGGCTAAAGGCAGGCTGTAAAAAAACAATACGAGCAGGTAGATCACAACAAAGGCAGAATCGATAAATCCCTGCAATATAGCAGGATTTAGCGCTGCACGTATACGAAGGTTCTCCTGAAAACGGTTGATAAAATCTTCGCGTTTGTGGCTATCGAAGTAGCTGATTTTAAGGTGAATAAAATGATCGAAAAACCGACTAAAGAAAGAGCGTTCGAAGTTAACTTTAAACTGGGTAAGCAAAATATTTCGTCCATAAGTAAGCACTACCTGGCTTATAAATATGGCAATCATTCCCACCAGTATAGCATAAAGAAGTTTAAGGTTGTTGTTTACAAGCACCTGATCGATAATTGTTTGGGTGAAAAATGGCAGTGCCAACCCCAGAAGTTGCAGCACAAGAGTGCCGAGCAAAATTGGCATCAGGAATTTGTGCGAAGTGAGCAAGGACGGTAAATAGTATTTATTGAGAATATTTTTTCGTTTTTTGCGGTATTCCTCTGCCAGCTCGGTGAGTTCGTTGTGTTTGAAAATGTCGGCTGTAGGGTTGAGCACCAATACCACACCATTCCATCGGGCATTAAACTCTTCGCGACTGAGGGTGTACTTACCAATGGCTGGGTCTGATATCCATACTTTTTCGGCAGTGTGCTTGTATACTACCACAAAATGATTGCCATCGTAGTGGGCAATAGCAGGTAAATGAACCTGAGCCAAAAGGTTGTATTCGAGTTTGTAGCCTTCTGTTTCGAAACCAAAACCCTCTGCTAACTCGCTGAGTGTATATAAATCGACACCTTCGCTTGTTATTCCCGCCTTTTCGGTAAGAAATGCCCGAATATCGTAGTATCCATAATATTTAAATATAATGGCCAGAGAAGTGGTTCCGCACTCCATCATGCCAGGCTGCTTGATAAATGGGAAAGAGGCAATACGTTTTTTCAACTTAAAAGAATTGTGGCGGTTGAGGTTCATAAATATACAAAAACTTGTTTTGTATCTACCGCAAGTTGTTAATTTGTATTGGACGCTTTTGCCAGTCCTTGGTTGTATCGATTAAAATACTTTCTGCTTATTGGTTTTAAACAGCTTTGAAAT
>JAMIIA010000126.1:0-1282 GCA_035913795.1 Bacteroidales bacterium | reverse complement strand
AACGGCAGTCCGTCCAAAAACCCCCGCTAATTAATTATACCACCAAATATACAGCCTAATAGGATGTAAAATGCTGTTGGTTGAAAAATAGTTTGATTTTTCGGTAATCTTGAATAGGTGATTGTATAGCGCAAAAAACTGAAAAACTGCTCAAAAAAGCGAAAAACAAGGCTTTCAAGCCACTTTTTCAAGCCATCAAACCCAATTATGTTAATGATCCTTCGCATGTTGTATGCCACAAACATCAGACCTACATCTGCACTGGCCCTCTTCATGCTTTTTTTGGTTAAAACGTAGCTAAATCCCCATTGCCGCTTTAATATTCCATAGGGATGCTCTACTATGGCTTGCCGTCGGCGGTAGAGATCCTTGTTTTTATCCATACGTATTTTGTTTGCATATATCAAGTCTGCGTATTCCGAACGTTCTAGTATTCGTCCATTCTTACTTTTGGTGCATTGTGCAACTAATGGGCACCCCTTGCATTCGTTGGTTTTATACTGCTTTATTTTTTGACTCGTCTTGGTACTGTTCTTTTCGTATTGGTTGCCATTGCTGCTGAGTGTCTTTCCTGCCGGACAGGTGTAAGTGTCTGTTTGCTTATCGTATTTAAAATGTTCAATATCAAATGCAGGATCGGGCGCGTGTGAACCTGGATCGGGAATGGCTACAAGTACTTCAACACCTAGATTATCCACATACTTAAACTCGCTTCCGGTGTGATAGCCTTTATCGTAGAGTGCTGTAAAATCGCTATGCCCAACAATTGTTTTTGCCCTGCGTAGCATTCCGCCCATGGCCTTATTATCATTCTCATTTGTTACTTTATAATCAATGGGCAGGTTGTGCTTTGAATCAACGGTAGTTTGAATATTGTAGCCTACTTCGGTAATGTTGTTGCGGGTAAGTAGCTGGCGACTTTCGGGATCGGAGGTCGATATTTGGGTGTCGCCGCTTTGCTCAAGTTGTTGCTGCATTTGCTCGTATTTTGCTTTGCGAACGCTGTGCTTTGTCACATCTTCCTGTATATCTGCTCGTTGAACTTCGCTCAGGCTGTCCATGTCTTCGCCTGCCAGTATCTTGCTGTACTCTTCCAGTTTCTTGTCGATATAGGCTATATGCTTTTCTATCTTTTTGGGATTGAAGTTATTTTTCTTCGAGTTCTGGGCGCGCAGCTTGGTACTGTCGCCGGCCACAAGTTGTCCGCCTATCAAATCAAAGTGTTTGGCTATTTGTACCGTGGCTCTGAATACTTTGCGTATGGCCTTTGAGTTATCTTTCC
>JAMIIA010000125.1:0-101282 GCA_035913795.1 Bacteroidales bacterium | reverse complement strand
CAATATCAGATAGTTTTGGTTTTCTAATTTGATAAAGGAAATTCTCCTTTACTGTAAGAGTTTTTAGATAAGTCAGAATCTTTTCGTAACTTGCTTTAAAGTTGTTCATTTATTTATATGATTGGTAGTCAGATAAATATATGGATTTTTTAACCAAAATCCAATGAACAACTTTCTTTTTTTCTAAATGCACAACGGGTTAAGTTATTTTCGATTCTACCACCTCAAGAATTTCCTTTTCAAGCTGTATTGTTTTCGATTCCAGTTGTTTACCTTCTGCCATAACCTTCTCAATAAAGTCCTTGTCAGGGTAGTCTTTTGCGTTTATTTTCACATTTAAAAAAGCACCGATTACCCCTGATCTCGCTGCCAGTGCACCCACACCGGCATCGGTTACCGAGTTTGGGTTGCCTTTTTCGGCCATTGTTTTTAGAACCTCCATCGACTCACAGGCAAGCCGCATTACCCGAAGGGGTATCTCTATGGCATATTTAGTGGCTTCCTGTATCGCTGTTTTCCGAATAGTTTTTTCGGTATCAGTTTTCTTTGGAAGGCTGAAGGCATGCATAATGTTGTTAAAAGCCTTGGTGTCTTCATCCACCAGCCTAAGTAGCTGATCCATGTAATATTTTCCTTTTTCGGCCTCGTTGCTAAACTCTTCCCAGCGTTCATCCCAACCTCTTTTGTGTGCCGAAAGGTTTGCCACCATGGTGCCCAGTGCAGCGCCAAGAGCAGCCATGCCGGCTGAAATTGACCCGCCACCTGGTGCCGCAGATTCGGAGGCTGTTTCGTTCGCAAAGTCTTTAAGGGTTTTATCGACTAACTTTTTATTGTCTTCCTCTAAAATATATTCGATGATTTTTTTTTGCGGGTTGAATGGCGCCAATTCATCAAGACCCAGCGATTTTGCTGCAATCTTAATAATTTCGCTGTCGGCAATGCCTGTGGAGCGTTTTTGTTTCTTTAAAAAGTATTTTCCGGCATCGAGCATGGCTTGCAGAGGAATTACACCAATGAGTTCCGAACCTGTAACCCTTAATCCGCGGGCCTCGGCCCTCTGGCAGGCAGCTTCGAACACCTGGTGCATGGAGGTAAGGGTTATATCGGTTAAGTTAAAGGAGAGCTGGGCAATGCCATATTCTTCGATGTACCATCCAATACCTTTTACACATTTTAACATACCAGGCTCATAGACAGGGTTGCCATGTTCATCTTTTACGATAGTCCCTGAAATACCTCCGCCTTCTCGCTTAATGCGGCCTTTTTCTCTGATATCGAATGCAATGGAATTGGCTCTTCGGGTAGAGGTGGTATTGAGGTTGATGTTATAGGCAATAAGGAAGTTTCTTGCACCAATAGCCGTAGCACCTGTCCGGACCACTTGGTTGTTGAATTCGGCAGGACCGAAATCGGGTTTCCATACAGGGTCGGTAAGTTTACGGGCAAGACCTTCGTATTCACCAGCGCGACAATTGGCAAGGTTTTTTCTTTTTTCCTCACGGGCTGCAAATTCATAGCAATAAACGGGTATACCCAACTCGCTACCAACCCTTTCGGCCAGTTTATGGGCGTATTTAACTGTTTCTTCCATGCTGATGTTGGCTACCGGCACAAGAGGACATACATCGGTAGCCCCAAAACGCGGGTGGGCACCTTTGTGCCTTGCCATCTGAATGAGCTCGCCAGCCTTTTTAATGGCCAGAAAAGCTGCTTGGATTACTGCCTCAGGATTTCCTACGAATGTCACTACCGTGCGGTTGGTTGCTTTTCCCGGATCAACATCGATAAGGCGAACACCTTCTACCGATTCGATCTGGTCGGTAATTTGTTTAATAATTTGCATGTCGTATCCCTCGCTGAAATTGGGAACACATTCTATAAGCTGTTGGTTCATGTTTAATATTGTGTATCTAAATTATTTTCTGGTATTTGATCGGGCTATTAATTCTCCTTTCTTCCAAACCAGTTGAGGTTTAATTCGACCCTGGTTGTATAGAATATCTTTGTAATCATCGAGTTGGAAGGCAGCCATGTCAGCAAGGCTACCTGTTTTAAGAATACCCCGGTCGGTTAAGCCTAAGGCCGCTGCCGCCCTGAAAGTAATGGCTGCAAGGGTTTCGGCAGTATTTAATTTTTCGTACATGCTGAGCAGGGATGCCTGCACGAGTAAATCACCCATGGGGGCCGATCCTGGGTTCCAATCCGAGCCAATAGCAAGGCTTGCCCCGGCATCGAGCAATCGTCGGGCAGGAGCAAAGGGGTCTGCTAAACCAAGTGAAGCCCCTGGTAAAGCAATGGCAATGGTGTTACTCTCAGCCAGCATTCTGATTTCTTCTTCTTCAGAAGCTTCGAGGTGGTCAGCACTCAAGGCCATAAGCTGGGTAGCAATTTTGCTTCCACCAGCAGTGAACTGGTCGGCGTGTACTACCAGGTCGAAGCCTAAGCGGCGGGCTTCGAGCAAGTAGGTGTGTCCTTCTTCGGGTGTAAACGCTGAATCTTCGAGGTAAATATCTACTCTTTTCGAGAGCTTTTCAGCCATAACTTCCGGCAGGAGTTGTTCCATCATCATGTTCAGGTAATCGGAAGACTTACCCCAAAAGTCTTTGGGGCAGATATGGGCAGCAAGGCAAGTTGGAATCAGGTCGGCAGCGGTTGATTTGTTGGCAAGCGCAATAGCTCGCAGTATTTTTAATTCCTGCTCGACAGTAAGACCATACCCGCTTTTGACTTCGATTGTTGTAATGCCATCGGAAAGATGTCGCTCGGCTCTTTCCAGGGTCAAGCGAACCAGTTCTGCAGTATCTGCCAGCCTGGTTTTTGTTACTGTATCCCAGATACCTCCGCCCGACTTGGCGATTTCGATGTACGATTTTCCTTCAAGCCTCATGGCATAATCATGAGAGCGGGTACCTGCCCAACAAATATGGGTATGTGGATCGATGAAGCCTGGCGTGGCAATCCATGACCCATTAAGTTGTTCTACCTCTGCAGTGCTTTTATATTGATTGATAAGAGTTTCAAAATTACCTGTTTCCCTTACCAGTCCCCTTTCAATAAGAATACCGGCAAGGGGTATTATTTCCAGTAGCTCATCCGCTAAAGCACCTTTTAATGGCAGGTGGTTCATGGTGAGCAGTTGTTTGAATGGTCCGATAATTTTTTTCCCCGTTACTTGCATAGTGTTGGTTTAGTATCAGAAGTCAAGGCCACAATTTTTCAGGTTGTTGGTTGCCCGTTCGTATCCGGCATCGTGATGCCTGAAGATACCCATGGCAGGGTCGTTATGCAATACGCGGCCAAGACAACGTTCGGCACGTTCGCTACCATCGGCCAATACCACCATTCCGGCATGCTGCGAGTATCCGATACCTACTCCACCTCCATGATGAAAAGATATCCAGGTAGCTCCGCCACTGGCATTGGCCATAAGGTTGAGGAGAGGCCAATCGGAGATTGCATCGCTGCCATCGGCCATACTTTCTGTTTCGCGGTTAGGCGATGCTACGGAGCCGCAATCGAGATGGTCGCGACCAATTACAATGGGAGCTTTCAGTACTCCGTTTTTTACCATATCGTTGAACAGAAGCCCTGCTTTTTCGCGTTCCCCCATGCCTAACCAGCAGATGCGGCTTGGCAAGCCCTGAAAGGCTATTTTTTTCTGCGCTTCTGTTAGCCATTTTTTTAGATGCAGATTGTTTGGAAAGGCTTCTATCAGAGCCTTGTCGGTTTTGTAAATGTCTTCGGGGTCGCCAGAAAGTGCCACCCAACGGAATGGACCCTTTCCATCGCAGAAGAGCGGCCGGATAAACTCAGGCACAAATCCAGGGTAGTCGAAGGCATGGGTTTCTCCTCCCTGTCGGGCAAACTCTCGCAAGTTGTTACCATAATCGAAGGTAATACTTCCTCTTTTTTTCATTTCCAACATGAGTCCTACATGGCGCGCCATACTTTTTAGCGACAGATATTTGTAGTGCTCCGGATTTTCTTTTCGCAGGTTTTGGGCCTCATTTAGAGATATATTGTTTGGAACATACCCATAAACCGGATCGTGGGCCGAGGTTTGGTCGGTGAGTACATCGGGAATGATATTGTCTTGTAAAAGTTTTTCAATAAGATCGCCAATATCAGAGACAAGCCCTATGGAAATGGCTTCACCTTTTTCGCGGGCCTCCAGTGCCCATTGCCTGGCCTGTTCGTAATTGTCCGTCATTTTATCGATGTACTTTGTGTCGAGTCTTTTTCGGATGCGGTCGGGGTCAATATCTGCGCCAAGAAACACAGCACCGGCCATGGTGGCAGCCAGTGGTTGGGCACCTCCCATACCACCAAGCCCTCCGGAAACCAATAATTTATGTTTCAGGCTACCCTGAAAGTATTTCCGGCCACATTCGGCAAAGGTTTCATAGGTACCTTGAAGAATTCCCTGCGAACCAATATAAATCCAGCTACCGGCTGTCATCTGACCGTACATAATCAATCCGCGTTCTTTCAGATTCTGAAAATGCTCCCAGGTTGCCCAAGCTGGCACCAGGTTGCTGTTTGCAATAAGTACCCTTGGAGCTTCGGCATGCGAGCGCACTACACCCACAGCTTTGCCAGACTGAACAAGAAGGCTTTGGTCTTTTTCGAGTTTGAGTAAAATCTCTACAATTTTTCTTAATGCTTCAGGGTTACGTGCAGCCTGGCCGGTTCCGCCATACACAATGAGGTTGGCGGGATCTTCAGCAACCTCCGGGTCGAGATTATTGAGTAGCATGCGCAGTGGGGCTTCGGTTTGCCAGGAAAGGGCATGCAACTGGTTACCAATGGGTGCCTTATAATGCGGGTGCGAAGCATATTTTTCAATAAATTCCAAATATTTCATGGTCTTCGTTTTTGAATTCTATTTGGTGGTCATGAGCAACATTATTGGTAATAGAAGTTAGCTCTTTATTTTGTATTATCTGAATCGCTTTTTCGATATCGAGCGAAAACACCCTGTCGTTTTCGGCGAATTTAATTTTACTGCGCACATGATCGTGGACATGATCGATTAATATACCCGATTTCAAAGGTTTTCTAAAGTCAAATCCCTGAGCGGCGCAAAGCAGCTCAATTGCGAATATTTTTTCAACATTGCCAACAATCTGAAGTGCTTTTCTGGCACTTATAGAACCCATACTTACATGGTCTTCCTGTCCGAGCGAAGTAGGAATGCTGTCGGCGCTGGCAGGGAAGCAAAGGCTTTTATTCTCACTTACCAATGCGGCTGTGGTGTATTGAGGGATCATAAATCCCGAGTTCAGACCGGTATGGGTCATCAGAAGTTTTGGAAGCCCTTCGACTTTTTCCATTAGAGAAAGGTAAATACGCCGGTCGGCAATGTTGCCTAATTCCGAGGCAGCAAGGGCTGCATAATCGAGGGGCATGGCGATGGGTTGACCGTGAAAATGTCCTCCGCTGATGGTTTTTTCTTCGCTAAAAATTATTGGGTTGTCGGTAACCGAGTTGATTTCGGTGGTAAGGATTTCTTTTAAGTGCAACCAGGCATTACGCGATGCACCATGCACCTGGGGAATACACCTCAGGGAATAAGGGTCCTGCACACGAGTGCAATTGCGGTGCGATTCAACTATTTCGGAATCTTGAAGTAAGGTACGCATACGTTGTGCAACGTAAATTGTACCGGCGTAAGGCCGAAGTGTATGAAGCTCTTGGTCGAAGCTCTTCACCGAACCCATCATGGCTTCGAGGTTCATGGCAGCAATAATATCGGCAGAATCGAGGCAATGTTGCATGCGTTCAAGTACAGAGGCGCCAAAGGCGCACATGAATTGTGTGCCGTTAATTAGTGCTAACCCCTCCTTAGGGCCTAGGTCGAGGGGCTTTATGTTTAGTATTTCGAAAAGTTTGCGGGTAGGGAAAATTTCACCCTGATAATTGACCGACCCAAGGCCAATAAGGGGTAGGAAAAGATGCGCTAGTGGTGCCAAATCGCCAGAGGCACCTACCGAACCTTGTTCGGGTACACAGGGAATAATGTCTTCTTCGATATGCCAGAGTATGCGTTGCAGTGTTTTTACTCCCACTCCTGAATAGGCTTTTGCCAGCGAATGAACCTTGAAAATAAGCATCAGCCTGGCTATTTCGTTTGGAATGGAATTGCCAACTCCCACACTATGGCTCATCAGAAGATTATGTTGCAGGGTTCGGGTATCCGCTTCATTTATCAGAGTGGTGCAAAGTGGTCCAAAGCCGGTATTGATGCCATAAACCGTTTTGCCCTGGTGTACTATGTTTTCAACTACTTTTCGGCAACGGCTTACATCGGTAAGGGTTTTTCCCGAAAGAGTTCCTTTGGTATGGCTTCTTGCAATATCCAGCGCAATACCTATGGTTAGGTTATCCTGTCCGTAGCGAAATAAGGTTTGTTTCATGGTGTTTTAAAGTTTATGCCTTAAGGTTTACACCTTGCAAGGAATGCTTTATGGTATCTTGCTGTTTATTCAACTTGAGGCTGCGAAAAGTTACTACACACTGCTGCCTGCTCAAATGATAATTATTAGGAGATTCTGATGCCTTAGAACTTTTAGGCGTACCAAGTGTTTTTTTTCTAAACCTGTTTGTAAATAAATAACTATCTATGGTAATGAAGGAAGATGATTTTTACACTTTGAGTGTGCGAAGTCCTAAAGGTGAAACCATTTCGATGTCAGATTTTAAAGGGAAAACCCTTTTACTTGTAAACACGGCTACCCGATGTGGATTTGCCCCTCAGTTTAAGGGATTGGAAGCATTGCATCAGAAATACCGCAACAATGGACTGGTGGTAATTGGTTTTCCTTGCAATCAGTTTGGGAGCCAGGAGCCCGAAACCAACGAATCGATCGAAGAGGCATGTGAAATAAATTTTGGTGTGACTTTCCAACTTACCGAGAAGGTAAATGTGAACGGTCCGGATACACATCCAATATTTGTTTATCTGAAAAAAACAATCCCTTCACTTTGGGGTAAAAGTATTAAATGGAATTTCACTAAATTTCTAGTGAGCCCTGACGGAAAGCCTTATAAACGCTATGCACCAACGGTGAAACCTGAAAAAATGGAAAAGGACATTCAAGCATTACTTCAGAAACAGAAATAACAGGGTTCCATATTAATCTTAAAAATCCTCCTTGTCCTCGCCAATTTTTATAAGTGGGAATGAAATTTTGTAATAGACAACAAAAAGACGAAGCACGATTATTAAAAGAATTGGAATAAGCTGAATAAATTCCGAGCCAATTTGATATTGGTGCATAAAGTAAAAAATGGTGCCCCCCAATATGCTGATAGTGGCATAGATTTCTTTCCGAAAAATCAGGGGCACATCGTTCACCAGTATGTCGCGCACCACACCACCAAAAGCACCGGTTATGGTACCCAATGCAACACAGCTTACTCCGCTCAGATTGTTTTGAATGCCGATTTCAACCCCAATAATGGTATAAAGTGCAAGTCCCAGGGTATCGAAAAGAAACAAGGTTTTTCGCAGGTACGAAAGGTATTTTCGAAACAGAATAGCAAAACCAGTTCCGCCAATAATTATATACACATACTCGGGGTGTATTAGCCAGAATACAGCACTTTCATTCACAAACACATCGCGCAGAGAACCACCTCCCACAGAAGTTGCAAAAGCAATAATAAAAACACCAAACGCATCAAACTGCTTGTTCATGGCGGTGAGAGCCCCTGAAATGGCAAAGGCAAAAGCTCCAGCTATACTTATAAAATTGAGAATCTCATCCATGGCGCGAAAATAGCCACCCCTTTTAAGATACTAAATGATCTTTATCTCGATTTGTTAAAATTTACAGGCTAAAATTTAACACAAATTTATAAACCCTCTTGTGCAAGATTTGTTACTAGTCTGTGTCTAAGTTAAAATTTCTGATAGTATATACGATGCATAGATTTCCTTTTCTGCTTTTTTCAGCAATGTTTTTTTTGGTTTGCTTACTTACTTCTGCCCAGATTCCGCAAGCAGAATATTTTATTAACGGTAAGGTAATTGACGAATCCAGCAACCATGGAGTAGAGTTTGTGAATGTGGCTGTTTATCAGTTGCCCGATTCATCCCTGGTTACAGGAACCATTACAAACGAAAAAGGTTATTTCAGCATTAAAGTGAAAAGGCCCCTTAAGATGTTCCTCACAATCGATTTTATAGGTTATCAAAAACAAATAGTAAGTGATATTTCTTTTCAGTCAGGTCAAGATGTGATCAATGTGGGTAATATTTCGCTAAAGGTTGCCACATTCGGTATTGGCGAAGTGGAAGTATTGGGCGAAAGACCTTTTGTGAGTTACCAGATAGACCGAAAGGTAGTGGATGTGAGCCGTAATCCTCTGGCTCAGGGGGGTACCGCAGTGGATGCACTCGAAAATGTTCCTTCGGTAAATATCGATATAGAAGGAAATGTATTACTCAGAGGAAGTGGTGATTATACCGTACTGATCGATGGCAGGCAGAGTCCGCTTTCAGGTACCGATGCACTCAACCAGATTCCTGCAAGTTCCATCAGTCAGATCGAAATTATAACCAATCCATCGGCCCGTTACGACCCCGATGGTACTGCCGGTATCATCAATATAATTACAAAAAAGGGCAGATTGAGCGGGCATACCCTTGTGTTGAATGCTGCCGCCGGAAATAGTCCCTCACGCTCGACTGATGTAACGTATTCATATCATCATAATCGCCTTACCTATACCCTAAATTCCGGTTTTAATGGAACCCAGATGCACATGGATTATTTCGACGAGCGCAGTACCCTCGATATTGACTCGCTTGGAAATGAACAGACTTCTTACATCTATACTTTCCGCGATGGTTTGCATGTGCATGGAAGCTATTTCCTGAAAGGCTCGGTGGATATGAAAATCAGTGAGGCAAATCAGCTAACCGTAGGTGGCAACTTTACCAATTTTGTATATGGACGTAGTTTTGATTCGCGCATCAATACTGTTTCTATTTACAATGAAGAAAACTACCAGCTCTCCTCTTCCTCTTTTAGGGTAAACCCCAGGACCTGGCAACTTAATGTGGGCAACAAACAGATTTTTAACAACAATACAAATCATTTTTTGCAGGTCGATCTCCAATATCAGTGGAGCGATAAGAAAGTTACCGATTCACTCACGCGATCCATATCCAACGAAACCTGGCAACCCATCGAGCCGCTTCAGGCCGACCAATTGGCCACCACTTCTGAGAATTCGAGTGCTGGGCGTCTGGAATTGACCTATGTAAGGCCAGTAAATGAGAAACTAAACTTCGAATCAGGATACACATTGCGCTTCAATGACTATACTCAGAATTATGCACGCGATACCATGTCGAATGGCAGTTTTCAACCAGACTATAGCCTGTTCGATACCGCCGATTTTAGCCGCTGGATTCATGCTGGCTGGGCACTTGTAAAGGGAGAATTGTATGGCTTGCAGTACAGTGCCGGCCTGCGTGTGGAACAGACCGACCAGAATCTGGCTATCAAAAAAGATGATTACCAATACAATTACAATGCTATTGGCTGGTACCCTAGCTTTTCGCTGGCTAAGAACTGGAAAGAAGGGCATACTTTGCAGGGAAGCTACAGCAAGCGAATAAACCGTCCGGCCGATTTTCAGCTGAATCCTTTTCCCGGGCTTAGCGATGGGTATGTAATCTGGAAACCCAATCCCGAGCTTAAACCTGAGCAGGCATCTTCCTATGAGCTGAATTACCAGAAATCGTGGGGAGAGAGTTTTGTGTTAATCGAGACTTTTTACCGAGAAACTCTGGATGAAATGGAACGCATCGATGAGATTTCGGGTGATACAATTATCCGCACTGTGATTAACCTGGGCAGCGAAACCGATGCCGGCGCAGAGATCGCAGCCAATATAAAACTTTCGAAATGGTGGACCATCAATCCTTCCATCACGCTTTCTCAAAATTTTCTCGAAGGAATCTATCAGAATATTCAAACTGAAGTATCTGGTATTGAAACCAGAGCATCGCTCAACAATACATTTTTCCTGCCTACCAAAACCAGGCTTCAGATTATGGCCAATTACAATGGCCCTAATAACGAGATAAATGGTACCAGAGAGGCATCCTATCAGGTTTCGGCTGCGGTGCGTCAGGAGTTTTTCGACCGTAAGCTGAATGCCACTTTACGTATCAACGATATTTTTTCTACACAAAAACGAGAAGGGTATACCTATACAGACAATACCACTGTTTATAGCAAAGGACAACGAAAGGGTGCTGTATTCGTACTTGCACTAAATTACAGATTCAATGCCAGCAGCGATCGTCAACGCGATGGTCGTTCCAATGGTGGTTCTGAACAGGGAATGGATGTGGAATTCTAATTTATGAAGATGTTTTTTAATTCATTCCTCTTGTTTTGAAAATATTAATAAAAAGCTAAGAAAAAATCACCTCGATTGTTTCAGTTTTTTTGTTATTTAGCAGCCACATTAACCTTTTAATTAGTCTGAAATCAAAATGGGAAAAGTACTCATCATTGGTGCAGGAGGAGTTAGCAATGTTGTTGTAAACAAATGCGCCGCCCTGCCTGAAGTTTTTACCGAAATTGTATTGGCTTCGCGTACTAAAAGTAAATGCGATGCTATTGCCGAAGGCGTGAAAAAACGTTTTAACAAACAAATAGTTACAGAGCAACTCGATGCCGACATTGTAGCGAATACAGTAGCCGTAGTTAAGAAACACAAGCCAGATCTTGTGCTTAATGTAGCTCTTCCGTACCAGGATTTGGCTATTATGGATGCCTGTCTCGAAACCGGGGTAAACTACCTCGATACAGCTAACTACGAACCTCCTACCGAAGCCAAGTTCGAATACAAGTGGCAATGGGATTATCGGAGCCGTTTCGAAAAATCTAACCTGATGGCTCTGCTGGGTAGCGGATTCGATCCGGGGGTGACGAATGTGTATTGTGCCTATGCACAAAAACATCTTTTCGACGAAATACATAATGTTGATATCGTCGACTGCAATGGAGGCGATCATGGTAAAGCTTTTGCTACCAACTTTAATCCCGAAATCAATATTCGCGAGGTAACTGCCCGTGGCCGATATTTTGAAAATGGTGAGTGGAAAAGTACCGATCCTTTGTCTGTGCATCAACCTTTCGATTTTCCTGGGGTTGGCGAGCGGAATATGTACCTTATGTACCACGAAGAGTTGGAGTCGTTGGCTAAAAATATTAAGGGTGTAAAGCGCATTCGTTTCTGGATGACATTTGGCGAAGCCTATCTGACCCACCTGCGCGTGCTGCAAAATGTAGGCATGACCCGCATCGATCCGGTCGAATACGAAGGACACCAAATTATACCTTTGCAATTTCTTAAGGCTGTATTGCCCGATCCAGGTTCACTGGCTGAGAATTATAGCGGGAAAACTTCCATTGGATGCTTAATAGAAGGTGTAAAGGACGGAAAACCAGTGCGTAAGTTTATTTACAATATATGCGATCATGCCGAAACCTATAAAGAAGTAGGCTCACAGGCTGTTTCCTACACCACCGGCGTTCCTGCAATGATTGGAGCTAAAATGATGCTTACCGAAAAATGGATGAAAGCTGGTGTTTATAACATGGAAGAATTTAACCCGGATCCATTTATGGAAGATTTGAATAAGTATGGACTCCCCTGGCAAGTAGAAGATTGGAAGCATTCGGTAAAATAAACCTCACAAAACAACAACTGGCAGGGCTCAAAACGCCCTGCTTTGTTGTGAATGAAACCCGCATCGAAGAAAACCTTCGGGTAATTGATCGCGTGCAACAAGAAGCAGGTTGCAAAATATTGCTTGCCTTTAAGGGTTTTGCCATGTGGAATCTTGCTCCGCTCATAAGGCAATACCTTCCGGGTACATCAGCAAGTTCGGTAAGCGAAGCCATGCTTGGCCATTATGAGTTTGGCGGCGAACTGCATGTATACTCTCCCGCATATAGCGAAAGTGATATGCAAAGTCATCTTAAAATGGCCGACCATATTGTTTTTAATTCTCCTGCTCAATGGAACAGGTATCGACAAATGGTTGCTGCTAACCCTAAGATTAATGCCGGATTAAGAATTAACCCGGAACATTCCGAAGTATCTACTGCAATTTACGACCCATGCGCGCCCTATTCGCGTCTGGGAACAACTCTTGCAAACTTCAAAGCACAGCAGCACCTGCTCGAAGGTATATCCGGATTGCATTTACATAACCTATGCGAGCTAAATAGCGATGCCCTTGAGCGCACCATGGCTGCGGTAGAAGAGAATTTTGGTTTTTTCTTCAATAAAATTAGCTGGATAAACTTTGGAGGGGGACATCATATCTCGCGAAGCGACTACGATGTGAACCGACTTATACGCCTGATATCGGATTTTAAAAAACGTCATAACCTTGAGATATACCTCGAGCCTGGCGAAGCCATTGCCCTCAATGCAGGCGTGTTGGTTTCCGAGGTATTGGATATATTTTCGAATGGAATGAACATAGCCATACTTGATTCCAGCGCCACCTGTCATATGCCCGATGTTTTGGAAATGCCATACCGTCCGCAAATATTGGGTGCAGGAAATTCTGGCGAAAAGAAATACTCTTATCGATTGGGCGGGCAGAGTTGCCTGGCTGGCGATGTGATCGGCGATTATTCTTTCGATATGGAACTGTTACCCGGCTCAAGGCTTATATTTGGCGATATGGCGCATTATTCGATGGTAAAAACCACAACCTTTAACGGGGTTGGATTACCTTCTATTTACATCTATAATTCGGAAAAAGATACAATCAGACTGGTGAAGCATTTTGGCTATGAAGACTATAAAAGCCGCCTGAGCTAAATCAGTCTGAGCAATGCTAAGTGAACCTTTCAGAGAGTAGTAATCGATAGGGTTTATAATTGGAAGAAGAATACATTTAATAACGAAAAAGCTGCCCTGATTAGTCGGAGCAGCTTTTTATTTTATTTTCGGAAAATTCTTTTAGTAGCCTCTGTTCACCAGCACCGATTTGATAGTGCGGAAGAAAAGTTGCCAGTCTGATTTGTACGACCATTTATCGATGTACTCCATATCTAGTTTCATCCATTTTTCGAATACTACATCGTTGCGGTTAGGAATGATCTGCCAAGTGCAGGTAATACCTGGTTTAACTGAAAGGCGGCGCAATTGCCAGTCCTCGTATTGAGCTACTTCGCTGGGCAGTGGCGGACGTGGTCCAATCAGTGACATTTCTCCCCGAAGTACGTTAATTATTTGTGGTAGCTCGTCGATGCTGGTTTTTCGCAGAAACCTTCCAATGGCAGTAATGCGTGGGTCATGTTTCATTTTAAAGGTAGGGCCATCGCTTTCGTTCATTGCCATCAATTTCGCCTTTAACTCTTCAGCATTTTGCACCATGGTTCTGAACTTGTATATATAAAACTGGCGACCATGAAGTCCGACACGTTTTTGTTTGAACATGGCCGGTCCTTTCGAAGTGGCACGAATAATCAGGCTAATAGTAAGAAAAAGCGGAGACAGGAAAAACATTAAAATGGCGGCGAGCATAAAATCGCTGATCGATTTCCAGGCCCAGCGCAGTGAGTTGTTTGGAGTATTGATAAAAGTAAGAAACGGGGTTTTTTCGAGGTGAGTAAGTTTTACTTTAGCCTGATTTACTGGCATCACCTTGCTTTTTGCTTTAAAAGTAACCCCAAGTTCTTTACAAGCCTCAATAAGTCTGTCTACTTTTTCGAGGTCCATGGTGTTTTTGCAGTAAAGCACCTCGTCGATAATATCGACTTTTAAAATGTTTTTAATGTTCGAACGCTCTGGAAGAACTCTGATAAGTGGTGAATATGTGCTGCGAATGTGGCTGGAGTCGCTAAAAATAGCCACAATGCGGTAACCCCATTCTTTGTGGTCGAGAATACTGTCGATGAGCTCTTCGGAATCTTTGTCAGCAATTACTATAATGTTATGAATGTTATGACCATTGGCGCGGAACGATTTTACGATGCGGAAAGTAGTCATGCGCAAGGTAAACAGCGATATCCAGTTTGTAAGCGAAAAGGCTAGTACAAATTGGTGCGACAACATCTCGAGGTTAAACAGGTGCTTGTAAATCAATAATACGAGTAAACCTACCAGGTTAAAGTTGAGGATACGGAAGAAAATCGACAAGTAGGTTCTTGAACGAGGTATCTGGGCCAGGTTGGTTGTCTTTATTAATATAGCCCAGGTAGGCAATACAAGTAAGAGAAGGTAAATGAAATCGGCATTGATTGTAAATTTCTGTGCATTCACCCTTGAAATAAGGTAGAGTGCGCCGAAGTAGGATAAAATAGTAATAAAAAGGTCGAGACTCCTTTGAATTACTTTGGCGTATTTGTGGATTAAGGCTTTAATTGGTTTCATAGTAGGGTTTAAAATCTAGGTAAATCTACGTGGAATAGGACATTTGGATAAAATTTTTTGACAAATGCACCGATAAACCTGATTAATGAAAAAGCCTGCTGGTGAACGGTTTTTTGAGAGGGACGAAAGTATTTAAGGAAGGAAGATAATTAGGGAAAAATCTCCATCAAGGCTTTGGGGATGAATGTTTGAAATAACAGTATTTCGAGCATTCTTATTTTAAAAGTAAGCTGCCTGCACCAATGCCTAAATGAGATAGTTTATTTCACCGGTTGACAGCCCGAAAGCTGAACCAACCAATGATAAACCATTTATTTTAGTCTTTCTTTTTTAAACCAAACAGGTTCAATATTTTCCATTTGAAAAAGCCTCCAATGTATTGGGTATAGCTTTTAAAAACAGGCCAGTATGCTCTGATCGATTTAGCGTAATACTTGTAAAAAAGAAGTTCTTTCTTGAGGTTAAAATTCGATTTAATATCGACCAGCGATTTCCATAGCAATTTATAGCTTCCTTTGTGAATGAGTCCTGTATTTACCACATCGTTCCAAATACGTATCTGTGGGTATACTTTTAAACGGAAACCAGCTAGCTTAACTCTGTAACTGTAGTCGCTGTCGCCATGATAATGCGGAAAGTCTTTTTCGTTTAGCCATCCTACCTGCGTAAGAATTTCTTTGCTTAGCACAGTGCCCATGCCTGTAAGCCAGTCTACATCCCATATACGGTTGTATTCCTCCGAATCGGGCTCGAAGAATCCATACATTCTGCGCTCGCCCGTGTAGGGATCAAATTTGCATCCCATGGTCCAAATTAGGTTGGGAGGGTTTAGTACCATTACTTTCGAACCAATCAGAATATCCTTTTCTGTGGTTTCGAGCAGTTTTTCAAGGTTCTGAAAATAGGAAGCTTCGGTGACAATGTCGTTGTTCCACCATACCATGTAGTCGGCCTTAAGCTCTTCCAGAGCATATTTGCACCCTACATTAATGGCGCCGCTCCACCATAAGTTACCGTCGCCTTTGCAGATGATAACATTCGGATAATTGGTCGAAACCCATTCAGAAGTACCATCGGAGGATCCGTCGTCGACCAGAATGGTGTAAAAGTTTTCTTTGTTCACATGCTCATAGGATTCTTTAAGGCTCTTCAAACACTTTTTAGTGTATGCCAAGCCATTGTGAACAGGAATAATGATGGCAATTTTATTCATTGTTTTCGATGTTTTGTTTTTCGTGATGCGCTAAATCGATTCGATAAAGTAATAAAGCAATTCCGGATATGCTAAATATAAAATAGCCAGCACCGGTAAAAAGGGTCATGCACATTATGAGTGTAAATATTTTTATATATAGCAGATTATTTGGGATTTTACTTCGAAATATTTTTACAATAATGGCTATCTCTGCTACAATAAAAAGTACGCCAAACCTAACAAACTCACCCAAAATGCCAATGTCTTCGAGGTAAAAGCCCAGGTTAAGCTTATAGTGTTGGATTAATGCCCCATAGACGCTTTTCTGACTATCCATGCCGCTGCCTAGAAGGTATCCCCATATATCGTGCTTAAAATGGGTTAAAAAGTAAACTGCAGCTTTCACACGGATGTTGTCTTCGAATCGCTCTCCTTGTTCCTCAGTTACAGCGAACATCTCGCTGAAAATGCTCTCGAAAGCAAAGTAAAGGGGGATTAGTGAAAGACCCACCATAACAAAGATTAACAGTTTCGTCTTAAGCATCCGGTTAAACAGAATAAACATTATTGTGCCAAAAGCTACACTAAAAAGTACCTGACGCGTGCCCTGCTGAATAAAGACGCTAAATATTAAGAGTATTATTATCAAATAACGCTTCTTATAGGTTTTAAAAAAGTAGTTCAGGGATAAAAAAAATGATACTATGGCGAAAATGGTACCTGGTAAAAAGATGCGCACTGTACCCCGATCGATACTAGCCCTTACATCGAAAAACATTTGAGGAAACACTAAATACTGAATGAACGAAAACAGAGAATATAGCAATCCTATCGCAAAAAAGACCTGTTCAATCTGTTTCGCAGAGGGCTTAATGCTGTGCAGCATAAAATAGAACAATATAAAGTATAAATGCCTTTGAGCCAGCAGGGTAGTGCCGAATGATTGTTCATAATCGCGCCATGGGGTAATGGTACTTAGCATTACTGCAATGAACAATAGGAGTATTTCGGTTCGAAAATGTTGAACAAGCCTTTTGCTTTTGTCGAAAAAGAACTGAACATACAGTACCCCCAGAATAATTGTTACTCCTCCAATCTGAAGGAGGTTAAAGACACTTTCTCCCAGGAAGATGAGCCTGAAAAAAACCAATGAACACAGGACTACCGCTAAAACGAGGATGGATTTAAACATTTATCTGATGCAGGTTTTTGGCTGAGTAGGATTGATATGTTGTATGAAGTGCTTTTACAGTATTACTCCAGCTGTAATTCTTGTGGGCAAAATGAGTAATAAATCCATGCTTGGAGGGGGCTGGAGGACAGAACTGAGAAATGGCTTTTTCGATCTGGGTGGCCTGGTCGACAGAATTTTGTTTTTCGAAAACCAGACCTGTTTTTCCAGGCTCAATCCCATTCTCTTTCAATCCTAAGGCTTGGCTGTATGATTCTTTCCTGAGGTCATCGCTTAATTGCAAGGAATAAACTCCATCACTGACAATGGAAATTCTGTCCTCAGGCACTTTGAACTTGCTTGGCAAGGGTAGATTCCTTCCGGTATAAACTATCAGAGGGTCCATTTTACGAAAAGCCTGCTTGCCTATACGATAGTTTAAGCAAATATCCGAACCAATAAAACCGATTTGTAAGCCCTCTTCATCAGCCGGGGCATTGATCGGGGTTACGGTATGGTCTTCCTGAAATACGCTGGCTATAATTGTTACATGCATAGAAGATTGTAAAGTTGTTACGATTTCAGGCGTTGGAATTCTTTTTTAAGAAACTGATATTGAAGATTGACTTTTTCGATTTAGCTCCCGGATGATAATATTTCTTATCGTAATAGTGCTTGTACGATTGGCTCGTGATATCAATATCGTTTATTACTGCTGTAAGGTTCTCAATCTCGTTTCGTTTTAGGTTTTTAATGGTATTTTGGAACACTTGTTTCACCGAATTGTTGTAGCGTGCAATGACAAGGTTGATATTGGCCATTTTCATCAAAAACAGGGTTTCGGGTACAATGCCTACCGGTGCTGAATCTATCACTACATTGTCGTAATAATTTAACAATAACTGAATCAGTTCTTTTGTTTTTTCGCTGGCAATCAGCACGCTTGGGTTGGGTGGTACCGGACCGGCAGTGATGATATCCAGATTCGGATCGTCGGTTTTGATTATAAGATCATCTATCAGACTTTTGTTAATCAGAAAAGAAGTAGTACCAATCTGACTGTTCAATTTCAAGGATTTACTGATGCTCGGACGGCGAAGATCGTATTCGATAAGAACAGTTTTTTTACCAAAGGAAGCAATGGTGCCTGCAAGGTTAATGGCAGTAAAGGTTTTTCCCTCGCCACTGAGTGAGGAGGTAACCACAATGATGTTCTGATCGCGACCTTTGATGAAAAAATCGAAATTCGTGTACAACGAACGGAATGACTCTGCTACGACCGAATCGGCAGCATTGCGCATCACGTTTGTCAAGCCAGTGTCGTTATGGTAAATGTTTCCAAGAATGGGTACATCGCTTATTGATTCAATATCTTCGTGACGACTGATACGGTTATTGAGCATGTCGCGCAGAGTCAGGAAGGTATACGGAAGAAAGATTCCCAGGATGATGGCAATTACCAGGTTTATCTTCTTTTTAGGGCTAATGGGGATATAACTTAATACGCGCGCCGGATCGACAATTTCGTAATCGGGGAAATTAGAAGCACGGATAATTTGCGACTCAGCACGTTTCTGAAGCAGGAAAGTATATATCTCGTCGTTTAATTCAAATTCGCGTTCAATGCCTTTAAGCTGAAGCTCTGTTCTTGGCATACCCGATATTTGGGCCGAAAGTTTATTAATCCTGTAATCAATTTCGTTCTGACTAATTTTAAGTGTATTCAGGCTGTTTTCGACATTGTCGGAAATACTCTCGAGGGTCCCCCTGATTTGCCTGTTAATGTCCTCGAGAAAAATGTTGTTGTTGGTTTTATCGTCTTGTAGGCGGGTGCGTTCGGCATTAAGAGTGAGTAAATTGCTGATAAGTTCAGTTAAAACAGGGTCGACAATATTCATGGTCGACGGGGTTTTAAGCCTCGACATATCCTGACTTTTCACTACATAATTTTTTAGGTATTCGTAATAGCGAACCTGCACTTCAGTTTGTGCTTTCTGCGATTCAAGTTCATTTAGCATTCTCATTACTTCCTGTCCCTGAAAACTTAAATCCATTACCTGGTTCGACGACCTGAAATTGCGAAGGTTGGCTTCTGCTTTTACAAGTGAATCGGATATGTCAGAAATTTGTCCATCAATAAAATCGATGGTGCTTAGAGCTACCTTATTCTTCTTTTCAACATTTACATCGAGGTACAAATTGGTAAGTTCGTTCAGAAAATCCGATACCTTTTCAATATTACCTCCTGTGAGGGATATTCGAATCAGGGTTGAGAGTGGCTTCACCAACTCTGTCCGCAATTTTTGCTGGTATTCGGCAGTAAGGTGGTTAAGGTTGTTCATTTCAAAATAGAATACCTCGCCAAAATATTGCGGTGTGAGCGCCTGGGTAGATCCTATTTCGAAAGAAAAGTAGGGGTGCTGTATGCGCTCGTTGAATTTCAGGGTATCATGTATCGAATAGCCTTCGATGTAATTAAGTTGTCTGTTGTCGATGTAATTAAATAATGGTTTTGTTTCTGATTTGCTGGTTAATATGTACCTGTTTTCGTCAAGAATTTTTAATTCAAACAGGCTATATACTACCTGAGGGTGCGACTTGTCGAGGGTCACTTTAAAAGGAAGATTGGAGTGAATCTCTTCGAGGTACTTGGTATTGCCACCAAGGAATTTTTTAGGGAAATTAGAATATTTACGATAATAAGATACTTGATAATTGAGGCGCATAAGGGCTTCGCGCACCAAATCAAACGAATTGAATAGTTCGAGTTGGTTTTCCATGTCGCTCTGATTGCCCATAAAGCTAAAACCTTGAAATACATCGCGTCCGGATAGGAGGTTACTTCGGTCTTGCTCGGAGAAGTAAATTGTTGTGCTGTTGCGGTATACCGGTTTCGCAAGCATGTTCATTAATACAGCAAAAAACAAAAAAATACCCACTGTAACAAAGTATACTTTCTTGTAATCTAAAAAGGTGTCGATTATTTTTTGAAAATCTGTACCGGTTTTAATGATATCTTCAGATCGTTTTTCCATTTTAATTCGGAATTAAGTTAAAGCTGGTAATAAGAAGGGCAAGGGTTGTTATCGTAGAAAGGACTATAGACAAGTTGTTGTAGCTTCTTAAGCTTGAATACTTTGCTTTAATAGGTTCTATCATTAACACGTCGTTGGGCTGAAGGTAATAGATAGAAGACTCTACAATGTCTTTCTGTGTTAAATCCATGACATAGAATTTAATTTCGTCGTTTACCTCTCTCAAAAGGGTTACATTGGTGAGGTTTCCATAATTGGCCACACCGCCGGCAAGCCCTAGTGCTTGAAAACAACTGATTTTATCGTCGTAATAAACATATTCTCCGGGTCGGTTAACTTCGCCCAGTATGGTGATCGAATTGCCAACAAACCTTACTGTTACAGATATATTTTTTAAAAATCGACTTAACTGTTTTTGAATTTCGCCCTGTGCTTGCTTTAAAGTTAGGTTGCCAACCATTACTTGACCAGTAAATGGTAGGTTAAGAAAGCCTGAATCATTGACTGTATAGCTGATTAAACGAGGATCGACATTGGCAATGGAACTGTAACCTTCTGCAAACAATAATTGGGTGCGCTCGTCGGTACTGTATACTTTAATGTAGAGGTTATCGTACGGAAGGATTATTTTTTCGTTGTAAAGGGTGTTATAGAGCAAACTGTCGTTATAAAGCTGGGGTTCGTGCACTAGTTTAAGTTTCTGATGAGGTATGCATGATTGCATGAGCCATAGCATTAGCAATAGAACAATACTATTGCGGAGTATGTAGTTTGAATGTTTCATAGGGTTATCTTTTCTCTTTGGCCGTAAATATATGAAATTCGAAGTTAGAGCGTGTTATCGTTTTTGTTGTTGGCACCTGTTTTTTTTAATGTAAACTTCAACCGTAAAATGTGCATGAAAAAGGCAAAATTACCCACAAAATAGCGCTTAAATAGTCGTTTTGGTTCGTTAACAAAACGATAAAACCATTCCATCTTAATTTTCTGAATCCATCGGGGAGCTCTTTTTACCTTTCCCGCTATAAAATCGACAATGGCTCCGCCCCCAATAGCCAGTTTTAGTTGATGGAATTGTTCCAGGTTTTCCATTATCCAGATTTCCTGTCTCGGCACTCCCATTCCTACAATTAACAGATCGGCCAGCGAATGGTTGATTTCAGCTACAAGGCCCTCATTTTCGGTGGCATTGAAAAAACCGCTGTGTGTTCCGACGATTTGAATTCCTGGGTGTTTTCGCAGAAGTTCCGCTTTGGTCTTTTCAATTACCCCTGGCTGTCCACCCAGGAGATAGAACTTTTTATTCTGGCTATAAGCCATTTCAATAATTTTTGGAATTAAATCAGTGCCATTCATATTCTCCAGCAAGCGGGTACCGTTAAACCTTGCGGCCAACTCAATGCCAATGCCATCGTTTAAAACCAAGTCGGCTCTTTCCAGGCAGTTTCGGTACGCTTTATTATTTTGGGCTATGTTAAAACAATGGGCATTAATAAAGAAAAGAGTATGGCAGCCCTGTTTCTCGAAAAAAAACTTGCACGCATCAAGGCATTCTGGGATGTTTAAAATATTTAGCGATAGGTTATAAAAGGGGGTCTTTTTTAATGTCATAATAGCTTTAATTTATCATACTATTTCTAGCGCTTGATATTCCTTTATTTTACTTGAACTAGTAGTGAGTTCATTTGAAATAAAGTTATTAATCTGTCTAAACTCCTAAACGCTGCTTAACAAAGTTTCAAATTTTAATACTGCGGCTTCAAACGAATGGTTTTCTGTGATGAAAGTCCGTGCATTATCCGCAATTTCTTTTCTTAATTGTTCATCATCTGCCAGCCAATTAATAGATGCCAGAAATTCTTCCGGTGTATTGGCTACTAAAATATTCTTCTTGTCCTCCACGGCTATCCCTTCGCACCCGATAGAGGAGGATATAACTGGGATGTTGTTGTTAAATAGGTCAAATATTTTAATTCGCATTCCGCCACCAATTCTAAGCGGCACAATACTTATAAGCGATTTCTCAATGTAAGGCTTAATGCTGTCGACAAACCCGGTAACAAAAATGTTAGTATTGTCATTAAGTTCTTGAACTTGCTTACCCGGATCTTTGCCAACAATGAATAGTTTCCATCCGGCTTGTTTTAAATTATATTTATTGAACACATTTTCGCAGAACCATAGTATCCCATCTTCGTTCGGAAACCATGACATGGTACCAAGAAACAACAAAGCTTTTTCCCTAGGCTTTTCTACTTCTGTCGGAACCTTATTAAGTTCAACAAAGAATGGGGCTATTTTCACTTTAATATCTTTGCCGGCTAATTGATGAAATTGTATTTTATCCAGCTCAGTAATGGCCAAAACCAGGTCTGCATCTAACAATGCCTTTCTCTCGAACCGCACCGATTTTTTGTATTCTGTGCTTAAAAACATTTTGGCAAGAGGATTACTGGAATGTTCCAGACGCCTCTTCACAATCGCATTTTCGGCATTATGTTGATCAAGAATTTTAATGCCTTTTAGCGGAATTAGCTGTTTATACACATAAAGTTGTAAGTGATCAAAATAAAAATAATCGTAATTGGCAGCCTTAATCTTTTTCTTAATAAGTCGAGTCATTTGGTGCGATCTGAACTTATTAATAATGTAGGGATAAGGACTAAATAAACTTTTAATTAATTCAGCAAATAACTTCACAGGCTTGTTTCCATGAATTAGGCTGTGCTTTACAAATTCTACTCGAATGTTGAGTTTCTCAATTTCCTGAATGTATTGTATCTCACTTTCATGCTCAATAAAACAAACCAAATCGATTAAATAGGTTTTAGACAATATCTTTAGTGTGTTGTATGTTTTTATTTTACCCCCATTGTCTAAAGGGTAGGGAAGTAGGTTGGTTATAAATAGAATATTCTTCTTCATGCGTACAAAATTTATTCTTTAATGGTCGTTTAGCCAGTGGCTTTTCAATAAGCTGTTTTAGTTAGAATAAACTTCGAATAATTGTTTGGCACTTATTGACCAACTATAATTATTCGTGGCAAAGTCTTGAATTTCTTTTCGATGCTTTTCAGGGTCTATTCCAAATATTTCAATGGACTGGCTTATTTTTTCAGCAAGGTCAGTTATATTCTCCTTCTCAAAAAGAATTCCTGTTTTTCCTAAAGCAATATCGTATGGAAACCCTCCAAAATTTGGAGCAACGACAGGTAATCCGTAGGCATAAGAAATAAACAACACGCCACTCTGCGAAGCCTCGAGGTAAGGTAGTACAACAAGATTCGAAGCCTTGTACACTTGTTCTACTTCAGAATTAGTCAGATATTTAGTTATTACTGTAATGTTTTTATTGGTAATTTGGTTGGCAATATTATTAAAAGCTATCTGATATTCTGCTTCAACTTTTCCGGCAATAATTAGTTTTAGATTATGGTGTTTCTCCTCCAGTATTTTAAAAGCTTCTAATAAATGTGGAATACCTTTATACTTTGTTATCTTCCCAAAAAACAGTAGTACAAATTCAGAATCTTTAATATTCAACTCTTTTCTGCTGCTTTTGAGGGTAATTTGTGGCGATAAATTAACCTTGTATACACCATGTATTACAACTTTAATTTTATCAGGCTTTATTCCAAACTCAATAATTAGTCTTTGGCGTATAAATTCTGTATGGACAATAATTGTTTTCTGGCTTTTGTATATCAGTTTGAAAATAAAACGGTAATAGTTGGTTTCTTTCGAATGGGGTAAAACATCGTGGCAGGTGTAATACACATTTTTGCCAAATAAGCGCAATAACCAGCACAAAACCAGCCCTTCGAATATATAAAACCGTAACCACTGCAGATGGTAAATCTTACTATTCGATATTAAAATATAGCGGATAAATTTTAAATAATACCTTAGTATTCTGGCAATTTTGGTAAACTTTGATACATTCTCGGAATGAGACCCCCTGATGTTATAATGCCTGACTTTTTCGTTAATCGGATATGCTTCGTATATATCAGAACCAATCAGGTCAACCTCCATACCTTGCTCTGAAAGGCAGTTTACAAGGTTAACAATATAATCTTCCTGAAACCCATTTGCAATAACTGTTGTTTTCAAAGGTTTATGGTTCATAATTCTGATTGGATAGATTTTGACTAAAAAAGAAATAGTATATAAAAAGATAATTCTTTAGGTGGTCTTTCTTATGCCATTTATGTTTACTCTTGAAATTGTGCCATATAAAAGGCCTGCTTAATCAATTGGGGTAAACTATCTAAGAAATTATATAAAGTGGTGATAGCAGAAATGCTTTTCATGCTGGCTTAAGTTGAGGTTTGACTGTTTTTGCTAACAAAGGTTTGTATCTGTTACAGTTGCAAAGATACAAGAAATCCTCTCCCCGAAAATTACGGAGAGAGGATTTGAAGGTTGATTTTATATACAACCTGTTTCGTTAGGTGAACAGGTGTTTCTTTCCCTTTAAACGGTTATTTGATTACCAGTGACTGAGAAACTATCTGACTTTTTGAGAGTACCTGCACCAGATAATTGCCTGCTGGGAAATCGACCTCAATAGTTTGAATGCCTTTGCCCATTTGCTGTTGGTAAACAATCTGGCCAGTCACTCCAATTATTCTTACGTTCGAATCTTCTTTCAGATCGACAAAGAAGCTTACTTGAGCCGGATTGGGGTATACTTCCATTATATCCTCGGGTTTTACCACTTTACCGGCCGAAGAGTTCTGGTTTGCGTATAATTTAAGTTCAGAATAAGAGTTCACATTGTCGTTTGAAGTTCCCTGACCAACCAGTTTAAAGTAATTGAATGTGGTTTCAGCCTTGGTACTTGGCAATTCAAATACCTGATAATCTTCCGATAATCCGCATGATTCTTCCTGGCCCATCACGAGTTCCCAATCGATACCATCCTGCGAAGCAAACACTTCGAAATATGCATTGTTTTCGATGCCGTTTTTCACACTTAGTTTAAAGTGATTGATTTCAACAGGTTTTGCCGTTTTGAGTACAAGCCATTGTTCACTTCCTCTTATTTGCCAGGCGGTAGATTTATTGTTGTCGATTACGTTTTCCGGATAGTTATTTCCTTCGTATCCGCTGGCATTTACCGATAAAATCTGTATTTCACTCAATTCAGGTTTATAAGGTAAAATGGTGATTTCAATTTCTCTCAGGCTGCTAATACTGCCATCATTTGTTTCGATCTGGAATTTGTAAGGAGTAGGTTCACTTACCTCCGGAGCCAGAAAAGAAATTGACGGTGTTGTACTTGACGAAATAAATACATCTTGCTCGGTCGACCAGTTAAAACTCAAAGCATCACCATCCGGATCGTATGAGTTGGATGCATCGATGGAGGTTACATATCCGCTGTAAGCATTGATATCGTATTGTGCACTTACAACCGGGGCATTATTTCCACCGCCAGATTGAGCCGGAGAGATGGTGATAGAGACCGTTCTATTCGAAGTGGCAATTCCATCGGATAGTGCTATGCTTACACTAATTATCGTGGCAGCGGTAACCACAGGAGCAACAAAAGAGGTTGAGGCTCCATTTAAGCTGCTTAGGGTAATGGAGGGGTTGTTGGTTGACCAGCTGTAGGTAAGTGCATCGCCATTGGCATCGAAACTACCGGCAGCATTGAGAGTTACAGTTTGCCCACTTTGTGCACTGCTCATATAGTCTAGTACAATAACCGGTGGATTGTTTGAAGTAACAGGAGTAGGATTTACTGTAATTAATATGTTTCTTGTGGAGACAGCTTCACCATCGCTTACAGATAAATCGATACTGAGGATCGTGGCAGTGCTCACTACAGGTGCTACAAAGCTGGTTTGAGAAGCATATGTTGAGCTGAACACAATTCCACTAGCAGACGACCAGGTGAAAGTAAGGTTGTCGCCGTCGTTGTCAAAGGTTCCGGAAGCATCTATGTTTACTGTTTGTCCACTTTCGGCAGTTGCGCTATAATTAATTTGGATAACTGGAGCTGTGTTGGCTGGAGGTGGTGGGGGTGTTACTCCTTCCATAATTGATGTAATTGTGTGGGCAACATATAAAAGCGGGGCATTCCAGTTAATGGTAATTTCGTTGGTGGCCCAGCTTCTTTCGTCATCGAGGTATTTTTTAGCCGGAAGCTCCGAAGGGTAAGTTAATCCATCACCTGCCCAAGGATTGGGGCCTCCAGACAGAAAACCTGGCACTGGTTCGGCAATGTTATCGGCCTCTGATTGGCGGTGGTGGATATTTCTGGCGTAGTCTGTACCAAACCCTGAAACATAGGATTTATTAAGTGGGTTTTTTCCCAATAAATAGTCCATGTTAGCAATGGCTGCATCCAGGTAACCCCGTGTACTGTCTATGCGGTGAGCATCGACCAACAGCATGGTCTGGTTTGCTGCTACTGCGTTGCTACCCCAGGTGAAGTCCCAGTTGTATACGCCCATTGTAGTATTGTAGGCTGAGCGATTGTATTCGGCATTCAAATCGTTGCACAAATTGAGTAATTCCGACTCATATAAAGCCTTGTCAGCTGCCGATGATTTGCTGCTGTTGGTTATAAGGGAAAGCAAAGCTAAAGTATTGGTTTTTTGCCAGTTAGGGATGTCGATATCGTTCCATTGACCCTGTTTGATTCCAATTTGGTTATAAAACTGCGATTCGCCTGTGGTGATATATAATTCAGCTGCAGCCCATTTAAATTCATCCGTAAATGTATTGTCTGGATAATCACCAGTTTGAATATGCGGACTATAGTTTGCGTTCATCTGGTCCTGGTCAAAAGCGATATTAGGGTTGGCAACAGCCCAGTTCCAGGCACTACGGGCAGCCGCCAGGCATGTAGCTGAAAACCCAGGTAATTCTGTTTCGAAATCGGCAAAAATACGGGCCGACATGGCCATAATGGCAGCAAAATCGAGGGTAGAGGTAGTTGATTTTAGCACCACATACCTTGCAGTGGTGGCATCAGCGGGCATATCCCAACCATCCATGGTTACGTTGGTGGTTTTAAAATATACACCACCATCGTTCGGGTCCTGCATCGACATCATCCATTCGATATTATAGAGGGCCTCGTCAAGCAAGTCGGGGATGTTGTTGCTACTTTCTGGTATATTCAGATCAATATTGGTAAAGTAGTAAGGCATTGTTTCGTATAGGTGCAGAAAGGTAAAGGTCGAAATGCCGGCATTTACAACATATTTATTGTAATCACCTGCATCATACCATCCTTTTGGGGTA
This sequence comes from Bacteroidales bacterium, assembly GCA_035913795.1. Taxonomy (GTDB): domain Bacteria; phylum Bacteroidota; class Bacteroidia; order Bacteroidales; family UBA10428; genus UBA10428. The sequence goes on along the minus strand of JAMIIA010000125.1, from coordinate 74,197 downwards.
GCTATTATGGTATTCGTAGGCCTTTGAGGCGTTGCAGCAGAAGCATGTACGATAACCTGATCGTCTGGATGTCCTGCAGCGCGGTGCCAAATGCCTGCATATTGTTCAGGCAGGTCGATAGAAGCTCGTTGGTAATAATAAGCTTTGGTGCTTGCCTTGGCAAGGTTAGCGTACAAATCACTATTAATTTCAAAATTGTAGGATTTTCCTAAATCCGAAACTACAACATAGTAGGTTCCAGGTGTGGTAAAGTTACTAAAATCGGCCATCCTCACATTCTCGTCGGAGTATGACCAGTATTTTACAGCATTTAAAGTGCCGTTGAAAACAACCGTCTGATTGGTAGCATCTACTACCGTAAAGGTTGTGCCAGTGGTGCCACGTACGATGGCTACCTTATTGGCAGATGGGAAATAGCCCAGCTGGTTAATCCTAATCTGGCTGGTGAGTGATTGCCCTGAAACCATTAGTGGAAGCAGGCTTGCAAGTAAAATGGTAAATCTAATTCGCATGGTTAGTAGTTTTGTGTTATTGCCTTGGTTATTGTGGTTATTTGCTAACAGCGATTGCCCTGCTTTATTGTTGTAAACTTGGCTATTTTATAAACAACATTTGGTTTAGACAATCTATAATTTACAAAAAAATATTGGTTTTATTTCTCAGTATTTAAATTAAACAGCGCTCTTTCTTTTGGTATCATTTTGACCAATATTACGAATTATTTGACGAAAGGTTTCTGGGTTGAGTTTGTTAATATCTTTGAAAATGCATTAAATAATATGATATACAATGAATTATGAAGAATATATTTTTTAATTAATTTTTTCTTTATATAAATCACTTTGATGAACACTTATTTTTTATACATAAAATATTTTTATGTCCCACCACATATATTCGGTCTAAGCTCTGAAATTAGAAATACATATAACATTGTGGTTCAAATTACAACTGCATCGAAATCATCTGCCATAGTGGTTAATTTGCTCATGCAAAGAATATCAGATAGGTAAAATGTTGCTAAATTGCTCAAAAATATTTTCGATAGACCCATGAAAAAAATTATTGCTTTTTATAGAAAATGCCGTAGTTCGCAGACCAGCTTTGTGATATTAGTTTTACGTGCCATTTATTTAAAGTTAATGTTCGGAAAAACTATTTTGTTGCATCAGAGGGTGAGAATGCATGGTGTAAAAAACATAACAGCCAACGGAAAGCTCGAAATTGGTACCGAATACGTTGGATTTACGCATAAACGAGATATTACTTACCTTAATATTAGGGGAAAACTTAAACTCGCTGGTCCTTATTCCATAGGGCGTGGCTGCCGTATTAACATCGAAAAAGATGGAATAGTATCGATTGGCCAAAGAGGGTATATTAATGCCAATACAAGTTTAATTATTATGCATAGCCTTACCATTGGCAACGATTGTGTAATATCCTGGAATTGTCAGTTTCTTGATGAGGATTTTCACGAAATCCGATACGAAGGTCGCAAGGAAAGCAGCCCCGAAATTGTTTTGGGCAATAAGGTATGGGTTGGTTGTGGTGTGAAAATTTACAAGGGTACACATATAGCCGACGGATGCGTGGTGGCAGCCGATTCGGTTGTAAGGGGAATTTTCGCCCAGCCAAATGCACTGATCGGCGGAAACCCGGCGCGCGTGATAAAAGAAAACATCAGCTGGGAATAGAACTTTGCTCCTGATTATTTTTTTCGGATCATGTGTATCCACTTCATTTTAAGCAAATATTTTAGAAACATGGTTAGCTCCCGGCGATTAAAGGAGTGCCGGTAAAAATAAGAAAAGTCGAGCAACAAGTCTCTGTTGAGGTAAGAATCCTGCAACAAGTCTGAGGTCTTACAAAAAAAGATATCTTCTCCAGAAATACTGTAAAACACATTGAGTTCATGGGGTCTGAGCGATCGTTCAAAAGTCATCAAAGGGTTCACGCATTTCTTCGTGGTAAGCACATAAGGTTTAGTAATGGATTGTGGCCTTTTTGTTCTGTAAAGGTCTACTTCAAAATCATAAGCCCTTAGCTGCTCATTGTATTTTTTTATTGTCGAAGGTGTAATTTCGAAATAAGAATCGTAAACGTTTTCTGCCTCGGCAAACGGAAGAAAGCGAATCCTGGGATCTACCGTGGCAAGCGGACTTTGTGCATCGTGGTCGCGGTCGAAATAGTGGGTTCCGGGGTCGTTAAAATTGGTCGAGAGCGATTTGTTGGGAAAAACAAAATACTTGTTGGTGTGCACAAGGTAGCCAACAAAGAATTTTTTCCATGAACTTTGTGGATAGTTAATTACCTCGAGTGGCATTCCCTTTATTTTCGATAAATCCGGGTTGGTGTTGAACCATTCTCTAAACCCTCTCCAATGTTCGCGGCTCCAAGATTGGCCCCAGGAGGATGCAACCTGCAAAAAATAGACATCAGAATGGTTGGTAATAGGAATAAATGGTAGCTTATTGTTCCAGATCATATCATTAAGCCGGTAACTGTAGAGTGATATACCAGCAATTCTTTCTTCGTTGCGGTAAAACTGGTGAGCCTCTTTTACATAATTCAGAAAGTAGGGCGATACAAACAAGTCATCTTCTAATATTATTACCTCACCAAATTCTTCAGTAAGGTCGCCGCAGCTGATAATGTGAGCTTTGAGACCAGTCTTTTTTTCTTTCACACGTACTTCCTTTGGACCAAATTTCCAAGTATACTTGTGGGCATAATCGATCACATCCTGGTTTTTTCCTTCGTTGTTATCGATAGAGAGAATTAGCGGAACCTCTCCTTGTGGCTCATCCATTCGGTCGAGCGACCGACAAAGGCGCTGAAGTGATTCGAGGCGGTTATAGGCCACAACGATTATTGCTGGATTTGAGATCATTTTTTTCTAAGTTTCGATTTTACAAGCACTAACAGATTTCCCAGGTCGTTGCGCTGATAATAAAGAATATGCGCGGTTAGAAATGCCAATAGTGCATAGGTTAATAGTGGTATTTCCAGGTAAATGCTTATCATTAATCCACTGTAAGCAAAAAGCTTGGGTATCCAGAAATTTAAAATTTCCTTGATTTCAAACCCAAAAGATTTGTAAAACCCCAAATAGAGTGTGGAAGGTACCACCACAACAAGGTATGCAATGGAATAGCATATAATAACCATTTTAAGCGATATAAAAGCTCCAATCAAAATGCCAACTACCAGTGCAACCGATTGTATGATTCCTAGAATCGAAAGGTTTCTTTCTTTTTTGTAAAGCACAAAAATGTGTCCGCCGGTAGAGATGAGGGTTTGGCCCAGAATGAGTATACCAAAATACGGGAGCAGCTCAGCCACCTGCATCCAGTTTTTGCCCCACAGCACCAATACAAACCAGTTTGGTATTAGTATCAATGGCAGTGCCACCGGAAGACTCAGTATGCTTATAACTCCTAAAACACTCGAATATTCCTTATTCACATTCCCGCCGGTCTCTTTAAGCTTTTGCAGGCTTGGAAATAATACAGAGCTAAAAGTGCCAGTAATTAAATTGAGAGAAAGGGTAAGAAACTGATATCCTCGGTTGTAGATCCCCAGGTCGCTCTTTCCATACAATTTCCCAATAGCCAGACTGTCTGCGTTTCGGGCCCAGTAGTTGATAGTATTGAAAAACGAGAGATTTCCAATCAGGCTTTTTGTTTTGCGAAAAGCCACTTTAATTTGAAGCCAATCGTAGGTAGGTTTTATTTTTAGTTTTCGGTTTATCAGAATGAAGAAAATTATTACAATCAGTATTTGCGGAATAATAAGCGACCAGTATGAAAAGCCCAATAGGGCCATCAGAATCATTGCGCCCATCATAACAGAGTGAACAATGAGGTTAACCTGGCCGATAAAATTAAAATTTAGTTCTTTGGTATATATAGCGCAAGGCACTACCTGCATCGACTGAAAAAGAAAAACAGAAGCAAAAACCATGGTAGGTACAATCAGCTCCTTATCTTGATAGAAATAGGCTATTGGAAAGGCAAGACCTAACATTACAAGAAATAGTATCACTCCAATTAAAATAGAAATGGAATGCACAGCCCTGTAATATGAATGTTTATATTCGCTTCTTACGATAGCAAAAGTTACACCTGAGTCGGTAAAAAGCCTTATGTATTCTGTAAATACGGTTATTAATGCTACAAAACCATATTCCTCAGGAAGAAGAAAGCGTGAAAGAATTATTGTGGCAGCAAAACGTAAAGCCTGAATTGCATAATTATAACCGCCAAAAGTAATCAGGTTTTTAAAAAAGGTTTTTTTGAAACTCACCGTGTGAAATTTATGGGTTGATTGATGGTTTAAATGAGTTATTACTAATTAAGCTATCGGTTATAACAACATCAGAAGATGATAATATATCTTTCCGGCTGCAAAGTTATCCTAATTTTTTGCTAATCAGTTTAGCATTTGACATAAGTATGTAAATGCGTGCCTAAAAGATAAAATTATGTAGGTTTTTCAGCAATTCGAAACAGCTTCATTCAATAGCTTAAAAAATTGTAAACACCTAAAAACTTAATTATTTTTTGATTTGGCACTCTAATGCAATGTTGCTTCTTTAAATTAAGTCTTTCCTTTGCTCACCCTTCATTCCCCTGAAGGGGATTACCCGCACTCTTATCTTTTTAAGGAAATAAAGGGTGCATTTTGGCAAGAAAAGAACAGATTCTTGATATTTTTATATACAATGCTTTATTTTACTCATACGATAACGACTAATCGTTTATAGGGTATCCACCAAAACATGAAATTTAAGGAACTAAAAAAAAGTTACATACCAGAAAAAAGTTAATTGAATCATTTGACCATTGCGTTAATCAAATTAAATTGCTTACCTGTAAAAATGGCTCAAGAACTCCCAATTGATTATTATACTTTCGTAGCAAATAATTTAAGCAATCACCATTATGCAATCTCAAGAAATTAAAACAAAAATTACCGGATACGTTTTAGATACTACTTTTGCCGAAAAAGAAAAGATTCAGGATTCAACACTCATTTTTAAAGAGGGTTTCTTTGATTCGATGGGTTTTGTAATGCTTCTGGGTTTTCTGGAAGAAACCTTCAAGGTAAAATCTGTTGATGCAGATCTGGTAGAAGAGAATTTTGAATCGATTAATGCTATTACAGAGTTTGTAATGCGCAAACAAGCAGCCTGATTATGTGTGGTATTGCCGGTATAGTCAATTATTCGGTACGTCCCGAAGCCGAAATGGTAAACAGGATGCTTTCGCGCATCAGCTACCGCGGGCCTGACGAAAGCGGGGTGTATTCCTCGGCAGAGGCTGCGATAGGCAACGTGCGCCTCAGCATCATTGATTTATCCACAGGACAGCAGCCCATGACGGATGTGAGCAAAAGATACTGGATTGTATACAACGGCGAACTTTTTAACCACATTGAACTGCGCAGTGAATTAGAGGCAAAAGGTTATGGGTTTCATACCCATAGCGATACCGAAGTGGTAATGCAACTCTATGCATGCTATGGCGAAAAGGCTTTGCCAAAAATGAACGGACAATACGTTTTTGCCATTTGGGATACCCTTAAAAAGGAAATGTTTATAGCCCGCGACCGTGTTGGAATTCGTCCGCTTTTTTACCATTATAACCAAGGCGAATTTAGTTTTGGTTCCGAGATTAAAACTCTTTTCGAGAATCCACGCATAAAACCTTCGTTGAATAACGAAGCGCTTAGTCAGGTATTTACCTTCTGGACCGCCATTACTCCCAATACAGTCTTTAACGATATTCTGGAACTATCGCCCGGGCACTGGATGAAAATAAATTCTTCGGGTATTCGCGTTCAGAAATACTGGGAATTGCGCTTTGATCAGCCCAATCAATCTATTAAGTCTATCGATGAAGCGGTAGAAGCCTTTGGCGAATTGTTCGAAGATGCGGTAAAACTCCGCCTGCGTGCCGATGTAGAAGTGGCAGCTTATCTGAGTGGTGGTATCGATTCAAGCATTACCACTGCCTATATTAAAAAGCTGGAGCCAGATGTGCTCAATACTTTTTCAATTGGATTTCAGGAAGATGAATTTGATGAAACAATCTATCAGCTCGAAGCCGCTCGCTATCTGAACACCAATCATCATGCAATTAAATGCAGTTCGCAAGAAATTGCTGAAGCCTTTCCACAGGTGGTCAATCTATGCGAAACCCCGATAATTCGCACAGCCCCAACACCCATGTATTTGCTTTCTAAGCTAGTACGCTCGAATAACATCAAGGTAGTTATTACAGGAGAAGGTGCCGATGAGATGCTGGCAGGCTACAACATTTTTAAAGAATCTGAAATCAGACGATTTTGGGCACAACAGCCCAATTCCAAATACCGTCCTTTGCTGCTGCGGAAATTATACCCCTATCTTCCGCAAATGAAAACAGCATCGCCCACCATGTTAAAACTCTTTTTTGGGTTTAAGCTCGAAGATACAGGCAATCCATTTTATTCGCATCTATTGCGCTGGAACAATGCCGAGCACATTAAAAAGCATTTTCATCCCAATATTAAATCATCGATTAATGGCTATGATCCCTTTTCAGCCCTGGAAAGAAATTTACCGGATGGATTTAACGAATGGAATTCACTGGCCAAGGCCCAATGGCTCGAAACAAGTGTGTTTATGTCGGGCTACCTGCTTTCTTCTCAGGGCGACCGTATGGCTATGGGCAATTCTGTCGAAGGACGTTATCCATTTCTGGATTACCGTGTGATAGAGTTTAGTGCTTCGCTTCCTCCGAAATACAAACTGAATGGATTAAACGAAAAGTATCTGCTGAAGAAACTTATTAAAGGCAAGATACCCGATAGCATTGTAAATCGCTCGAAACAGGCCTATCGCGCCCCCATTGCCAGCACCTTTCTGGGAGAACACGCTCCTTCCTACATAAAGGAGCTTTTAAATGCCGAATCCATCGAGCAAGCCGGCATTTTTAATCCTTCCAGTGTGATGCCTATGCTGGAAAAAATGCGCCAGACGCCCCGCACCTCAGAAGTAGAAAACATGCTTTTAACGGCTCTTGTGTCCACCCACCTGCTTTATAACCAGTTTATAGTCCATCAGGCTGAGCCTCTTACACGTGAAAAAATTCTCAATTCGAAAATAATAACCGAATAAAATTAGTACCATGAATAACCAACCTAAAAAACCCTTTACCAAAGACATTATCCTTCTCGGAAATGTAGGTGCAGTGGTGGATCAAATGATAGCTCAAATGCGCAACGATGTATTTAAACGACTGCACCGTATGGGTGGTGTGATTGGCATCAGTGGTGGTATCGATTCTTCCGTTTGCATGGCCTTGGCAGCAAAAGCTTTTGGTCCAGAAAAGTGCCTCGGTGTGATGATGCCCGAGCAGGATTCAAGTCCTGATAGTGAAAACCTTGCACGGGAACTTGCTGACAAATTTGGTGTAAAAGCCATAAAAGAAGACCTCACCGGTGCCCTGGCCGGTTTTAAATGTTACGAACGTCGTGATGAGGCTGTAAGGAGAGTTTTTCCTGAATATACTGCTGCAACGCATAAAATGAAAATAGGGATCAAACAGAGTGGTTTGTTCTCCAACCTTCCCCCGCTGTTTTCGGTAACGATAATCGACAAAAATGGAGCTGAGAAGGAAGAACGCCTTCCAGCGAAAGATTATCTTCAAATCGTGGCAGCATCGAACTTCAAACAGCGTGCACGCATGAGTATGCTTTACTACCATGCCGAAGCGCTTCATTATGCGGTGGTTGGTACACCTAACAAGCACGAGAAAGAACAAGGTTTTTTTGTAAAATATGGCGATGGTGGAGCCGATATCATGCCCATTGGCAACCTTTATAAGACGCAGGTTTATCAACTTGCCGAATACCTTGGCGTGCCTAAGGCCATCATCGAAAGAACGCCTACTACCGATACCTATACTGCCGAACAAACACAAGAGGAGTTTTTCTACCAGTTGCCCTATAACCTGATGGATCGCTATTGGTATGGTTACGAAAACGGCTACTCACCAGCTGAAGTGGGCAAGGTGATGGGCGAAACGGAAGAGCATGTGAAAAGCATGTTTGTGAACTTTGAGCGTAAGTACAAAACAACCGAATACCTGCGAATGTCGCCAATCCGCGACTATTTCAATGGTTCAGATAATTAACCTCAGAGCTGGAAGGTATGTTTTATTAATCCTTCCGTAATTAATCAGGATTATAATCCTTAATTGTTATGAATTGTGTCGATTATTTCTTTGAACATTCGAAGCACCTGCAAAAGGAATTTGTGGTGGGTAGGGAGGTAATCGATTATTATACCCTCTTCGACCGCACTATGCAGTTAGCAGCCTATATCCGCACTAAGGTGGGCAATGGCAGGCATATACTCCTGCTTTCTGCGAATAATCCCTTCTTTATTACAGCCTACCTGGCGATTCTGAAATCAGGAAATGCTTGTGTTCCGCTTGATCCACGTATAGAAACAGAGAATCTACAGTATGTTCGTGAGCAGACCAATCCGGTGATGGTTTTTTTAACACCCGATGTGGAAAAGCGACTTAACCTTAACACCATACCAGTTATTACCCCTGCCGTGCTTACTGAAATTTCTGAGAAAAAATACGAAGTTCTGTTTGACGAGGAATTCGATGGTAACTCAGTGGCAGAAGTGATATTTACTTCAGGCTCTACAGGAACACCCAAAGGAGTAATGCTTTCGCATGCTAACCTCATTGCCAATACAAGTTCTATTTTGGATTATCTCAAACTTACCAGCAACGACAGGGTATTGGTTGTGATGCCTTTTTTTTATTGCTATGGATTGTCGCTGTTGCACACTCATCTGAGAATAGGAGGATCGGTAGTACTCAACAATAGTTTTATTTTTCTGGGGGCAGTAATAAATGATCTGAAGAATAATGCCTGTACCGGATTTTCAGGGGTACCCAGTCATTTTCAAATCTTATTGCGAAAGTCGGAATCGTTTAAAACAACGTCTTTCCCCGAATTAAAGTATGTAACCCAGGCAGGCGGTAAACTTTCCACCGTATTCATCGACGAATTCAGGGAAACATTCCCGCAGGTAAAGTTTTATGTGATGTATGGTCAAACCGAAGCAACGGCAAGGTTATCCTATCTTCCGCCTGAAGAATACTCCAAACGAAAAGGATCGCTTGGAAGAGGTATTCCCGGAGTTAATCTGAAAGTTGTTGACGAACACGGAAATGCTGTGAAGCCAGGTGAAACGGGAGAAATTATTGCACAAGGTGGCAACATTATGCTCGGATACCTTCATGATCCGGATTCTACCAGCGAGGTAATCAGGAATGGCTGGCTGCACACCGGAGACCTGGCTACCATCGATGAGGAGGGGTTTATCTATCACTCGGCACGCAAAAAAGAAATAATGAAAATAAACGGCAAGCGTGTAAGTCCGAAGGAAATCGAAGAAGTAATTCTAGGCTTGCCAGATGTAGTCGATTGTAGCATAGAAGCCATCGACGACGATATTCAGGGTGAAGCTATAAAGGCTGTGGTTGTTGTGAGTAATATTGACACAACCCAAATTAATACCGACAAAATTAGAGAACATTGCAGTAAAAAATTAGCCTTGTACAAGGTCCCCAAGTTCATTGAACTTAAAGAGCGCATGGAATTGAGCAGCTCAGGAAAAAAAGTAAAGGCCAAACTCTAAATCAGATAATACAAGCATGAAAACATTAACATTGTCAATCATTTCAATCTTTTTACTTATGGCATGCCAAAATAGTAATGAAGTAATAGTTAAAAATCCCGAAGTGCGCATCCTGTTTTTGCATCACAGCACCGGAATGAACGTGTACAAAGGAAAGCGTGATTTTCTATCAGGACTAATATCTCGTTTCGAAAAATTCACTGTCCCTACACTAATTCAAGAACACAATACAAAAAACGGCACAAAAATAGCTATCCGCGAGCAGAATTTCCCAAAGGGAACTCCTTATCCGTGGAGTAATTACCCTTATGATTATTACAATATCTGGGTAAAAAATGGTGGTGCAGAACCCTATATGGAAGAACCTACACTTGAGATGCTTACACCTTTATACGATATAATTGTTTTTAAGCATTGTTTTCCGGTGAGCGACATTTTACCCTACGACAGTGTGTCGGATATCAATTCCGATAAAAAAACAATTGGAAATTACACCTTGCAATACCAAGCTTTAAAAGAGAAACTACTTTCTTTTAGCGACACCAAATTTGTGGTTTGGACAGGAGCTGCACTTACCAAAGCATCTACTACAGAAGAAAATGCCTTGCGGGCCCGGGAGTTTTTCGATTGGGTGGTGAACGAGTGGGACCAGCCCGGAGATAATATCTTTGTTTGGGATTTCAGAAAGCTTCAGGTTGGAGAGGGATTGTACCTGCCCGATGAGAAGGCTACAAATGCCTGGGACTCTCACCTTGACCCAAATTTTGGCGAGCTGGCTGCCCAGGAATTCACCAAATATTTAATCGAAGTAATAAACGCCGACCCCAATCCTAAATCCGCTGAATAAATTTTTTTTTAATGAATATCTATAGCGTTAAGTTTCTCATTTATATACTCAGTTTTTTACTTCCATACTACTATGTAAACCGGAAAATACAAAACCTGCTTCTTTTTACGGCCAGCATTTTACTAGTGGGCATTATCTCGATAAAGGTATTGATGATTTCGGTTGTACTGGTGGGAACAAACTTTTTATTAGGTATACTCATTGATAAAAACCTAAACCTTGCTTTTCGAAAAAACTTATTCTTAAGACTTGGTATTATAATCAACATTGGGGTGCTGGTTTTTTACAAGTACCTTGGTTTTCTTATCGAAAACCTTAATGAGCTTTTGAAGCTGGCCGACTTGTCTGCACCTACCTTAGAAATAATTATTCCAATAGGCATTTCGTATTATTCTTTTCAGGGTATAGGCTACCTGCTCAACCTTTCGCGAGGGGTTGAAAAGGTGGAAAAGAATATCATCCATTTTAGCATTTTTATGCTTTTCTTCCCCAAATTCATTGCTGGCCCCATCGAGCGGTCAAAAGTATTTCTTGGACAACTTAAACAAAAAATTGAATTTAGCGAGTACAACCTGATTAACGGTTTTCAATTGATCATTTTCGGTGCCTTTATGAAAATGGTGGTTGGTGACAGGCTTGCGATGATGGTGAACTACCTTCATTCCGATATGCCGCATATAAACAATGCAATGTACCTGCTGATATTTATCCTTCAGCCCTTGCACCTGTATTTCGACTTCTCCGGATACACGCGAATAGCCCTGGGAGTTGGCAAAATTTTTGGGATTCAACTAACCGATAACTTTAACAGACCATTTTTGGCAAAAAGTGTGGGTGAGTTCTGGAAGCGGTGGCATATTTCACTCTCCTCGTGGTGCAACGATTATATTTTTAACCGTATCATCATCAAGCGCCTTAAATGGCGCAAATGGGCTTCGGTATATGCTCTAATGATTACTTTTTTCGTGGTCGGAATCTGGCACGGACCTAACTGGACCTATATCATAGTGGGCCTGCTACAAGGAATTGCAATCAATTATGAATTCTTTACCAAACGGTGGAGACTTAAAACCATTGGCAAACTTCCTGTTCGACTTAACAGACTGATAAGTATATCGCTAACCTATTTATTCTTCTGTCTTACTCTGATATTTTTCAATTCCAAAACCTTGGGAGATTCCTTTTATTTTATTTCGCATTTGTTTGCCAGTTTGTCAATCGATGGCTTAGGTGTTTTTGGTTTGAAGAATTATATGTTTGTTACCTTTGGCATTCTTTTCTTTGTCTGGCTTGAGGTACATCAGGAATACTGGAACGAGTCGCCTTACGATTTAATTACCCGCACACCCAAGCTTGTGCGATGGGGTATTTATTACCTTCTTACATTTCTGATCTTGTTCTACTCGGGTCCGGAATCGTCTTTTGTTTACATGCAGTTTTAAAGCGAAAATGAGATAATTGATATTACCTACCATCATAGAAAAGCATCCGAATTGAATGAAACGTGTAATTGTATATCTAGTGTTGTTCTTATTGCCCTTTTTGCTGAATGCACTCGTTATTTATTTTGTGGATCCTTATAACCTTATCCGCGAGGGAAAGTACATTCCCGATGAGGTAAAATACAGATGCATTGGCCGTACAGCAACTACAATACCTCGTGGTCAGGTTACCTGGAAAATGGCTAAGTACGCACGCCATCCGTTGCCGAACGTAGTTTTTGGCGATTCTCGCATGACTCTTATGAATGAAGATTATTTTACCGCACACACCGGCGAAGAACTTTATAATTTTGCAATTGCCGGTGGTAACCTGCGTACGTCCATCGATTTTTTCTGGTATTGTACCACCAAAACTTCACTGAAAAGGGTGTTCTTTCAGGTTGGGTTCATTAATTTCAACGATAAAGTTTACTACGATATCGTATCACCTTATTGGAAATTTTCCAACAACCTGCTCACCTATTTTACAAATCAGGATGTTTGCATCGATACCTATTCTTTACTCTATTACAATAAATCGCGCAATGAGAACTTTGTGAACATAGATTACCGTGAGCGTAAAATCGATAAATGGCAACGCGGGTACGATCTGCTTGAACTGCGCATGAACGATTTTATTTATCCTACTAATTACCTGAACGAGTTTAAAAAGATTGTGAATTATTGCAAGAAAAATGGAATCGAAATCTATTTTATTCATATACCCAATCACCGAAACTTTATCGACAAGGTTCGTGAATATGATAAAGAAGTTGAATTTCAGGCTTATTTCGAGGATTTGAAGAGCCTTAGTCCTTTAATTAAAGCGTCCTCCCTTTATCCTTTTACCCAGAACGATGCTAATTATAAAGATGTTTTCCATTTTAAGGATGAATTTGCTGATTCTATCTCGACCGAAATCTGGAAGGAATACATCAATGTTTATTATCAGCCAGCAATTGCTCAAACAACCAAACCATAGATGGCCGATGTGGTAATTATTGGAGCCGGTATTGTGGGGCTGGCAACCGCCATGAAGCTTTTAGAAAAGGCTCCCAATCTCCGTGTGATTATTCTCGAAAAAGAATCCGGGCCTGCCATGCACCAGACGGGCCATAACAGTGGGGTTATTCATGCTGGGGTTTACTACAAACCAGGCAGCCTCAAGGCAATTAATTGCCTCGAGGGCTATCATAGGCTTATCGATTTTTGTACACAAGAGAAAGTTCCCTTCGAGTTATGCGGAAAGCTTATTGTGGCCACCGAACCTCAGGAGGTTCCAAGGCTTGAGAGTCTTTTTGAACGCTCGCAGCAAAATGGACTTGTTCGGGTAAAAAAGATTGCAGCCGCTGAGATTAAACAATACGAGCCTCATGCGAAAGGTCTGGCAGCCTTGCACGTTCCCTATACCGGAATAATAAATTATGGAGATTTAGCTAAAAAATACGCTGCCATTCTGCAAGAGAAATATTCGGTTTCTTTGCACTTCGGCCAACAGGTAACTGAGATAGTAAAAAAACAAGCCGGGGTAGAAGTGGTTACAAATAAAGGTGTTTTCGGGGCACAATTTATTATTAACACCGCTGGGCTATTTAGCGACTCTATTACTCTTATGACCGAGGAAAAACTTGATGTACGCATTATTCCCTTTCGGGGCGAATATGTCGAATTGAAAAAGGAGAAGCAATACCTGGTTCGTAACCTCATTTATCCTGTTCCAAATCCTGAATTTCCTTTTCTGGGTGTGCACTTTACCCGCTTAATAGAAGGTGGCATTGAAGTAGGGCCCAATGCGGTTTGGGCTTTTTCGCGAGAAGGTTATTCCTTTTCCGATTTTAATTTTAAGAATTTCGTTGGCGATCTTGGCTGGCCCGGTTTTCGTAAAGTGATGAAGCAATACTGGAAAATGGGTTTGGGCGAGTATTACCGTTCATTTTCGCGTAAGGCTTTAGTAAAGTCGATGCAAAAACTTATACCCGAAATTCAGGTAGAAGATTTAAAACAGGGCGGGGCAGGAGTTCGTGCCCAAGCCTGCCACAAAAATGGGGGCTTAATCGATGATTTTCTCATCCGCGAAAACAAATGGGCTATCAATGTACTCAATGCACCCTCACCAGCTGCCACAGCCTCGCTGGCCATTGGCGAAACTATTGCCAATCTGGCACTTAAACGCTTCTAAACATTAAGGAGAAAGTGATTTTCGCAATGATGCGAATTATTTTTTTCCTTCTTTCTGCTTGTTAAGCAAATTGATAATCATCCGGCTTTCGCCTTCGCAGGTATGAAAAATTACGATACGCTCTCGCTCGTCGCATAAGCAGTGGGTGTATAAATCGCATCCGAGTACCGAATCGATAGCAACCAGGCTGTCTTTTAGGTGATATTTAAAAATGTAATAGGTATAGTCGAAATAGAATACCTTGACCGTATCGTCGGTTTCGGTGATATAATAGGTACGGTCGTCGATGTTAAATGTGTCGCGAATATAAATAAAAGACCGGCGGCTGCTTAATATAAGCGGCGTAGTATCGACATAACTTATTTTTGTGTGGGTGCGGACTTGGGTAAGATATACTGTATCGTTGATAATACGCTCGGTAAAAACCGTATCGGAAATAGTACTTATTGCTGTGTCGGCTAGCTGGTGCAGAATCTGCTCCTGATGCCTTATCCGGTTAGAAATAACTAATATCAATATAATTACAACCAGTATTGCAATTGCAATCTGATAGCCAATTTGTCTGTTTTTTTCTGACATGACACTGGTTTTTTAAATGAGTACTATAAATTACTCATTTTTAAAACGAATTTCAAGCATTACAAAAGAATAAATATTGGGTATTCCATTTTCTGAAAGATTAAACCTCTTATGTAGCAAAAAAAAGCCGGTAGGCATTTCGCTTACCGGCTTTGAAGAAGTCTTATTTTTATTTTGGTGAACCTACACTATTTGGTAGCGCTCTCGAGCCTTTTCATAATCGAGAAGATGAATATGGCAGCAAGAATGCAGCAGATGATAAATATTCCCCAAAGTATATAAAGGTCTACCATGCCCCATAACAAGCTTCCTACAAAGAGGAACTTGTTGCCTATGGCAGTCGCCAGAAGCCAGCCACCTTGCATAAGACCCTGAAAGCGTGCCGGAGCAACTTTTGCCACAAACGATAGGCCTATCGGGCTCAGAAATAGTTCGGCAATGGTTAAAATGAGGTAAGAGCTCATGAGCCAATAAGGCGAAACCCTGTTAATTTCCTCCACAGCCACACCAGCCATTTCTTTGGGCGAAACCAGGCCTAAGGACGAGATTAATACCAACACAAATCCCAGGGCAGCAATAACCATCCCGATACCAATTTTACGTGGCGATGAGGGTTCTTGTCCGCGTTTGCCCAACCAGGCAAAAATACCCATCACAACAGGAGTTAAGGCTACAATAAATAAAGGGTTAAACGACTGAAATACCTCGGGCGAAATCAGGTTGAGGGTGTCGTTATTCCGTGCAAAATAATAGCATAGTATTCCAAACACCACGAAACCCACTGCACCTATTAATTTGTAGGATACTTTCTTACTAAAGAAAATCATAGCACTTGCTGCGATGGCACCAATTACTGCTAAGATTGACCATATATTGAAAAAGAGGTTAGTAAATGGTCCTACGTATTGGGCCGTATAGTCTCTTGCAAAGAAGGTAAGGGTAAGACCATTCTGGTGGAATGACATCCAAAAGAAAATAACCACTATAAACACCAGGAAAAGTGCCATTACCCTTGGTTTTTCTTCTTTTGTAGAAATCTGGAAAATCAGTGAAATAAATCCGGCAAACAAACCTACCGCCAGCCCCATTTTATAATCAATGTCCTTGATGTCGGTATAGCCATCGGCAATGTGAAATAAAACAGCCACTACTACAACCAAACCCAGAGAAATTAAAATATATTTAAGGTTACTGGCCAGATTGAGTGCAGGCTTTGTTTCGCTAGTTACATTATTCTTTCTTTCTTCTTTCAATATTTTATGTTTCGATGGAAGAAGCTTGTTGAAGATTACATAAACCATCAAGGAAACGATCATGGCACCGGCAGCAATGGCAAATGCATAGTTAAAACCAGCCGAGAAAACACTGATGTAATCGTTTGCAAAAACTGTAAGGTCTGCAGCTGACTTTCCTCCATCGGGAATGATGGCGGCATTGGCAAGATTTTGAAATTGCTGAGTATCTTTTAAAGTGCCATTTAAAAACTGGTGGCTAAGCAAAGGCAGGTTGGCATTTTCGAAATATCCATTGTGTTTTAACCAGAATTCTTTAATTCCTTTTGCCACAAAAGGAGCAAAGAAGGCCCCAATGTTAATACCCATATAGAATATCATGAAGGCACTATCGCGGAATTTCTTGTACTTTTCGTCGTCGTACATTTGTCCGACAACAGCCTGCAGGTTACCCTTGAATAATCCGTTGCCCAGTGCAATGATTAGCAAAGAAGCCACAGAAACCCAAAGTTCCAGACCTGGTATAGCAATGATGACGTAACCAGAGAACATAATCACCTGGCCGATAAGAATCACTGTTTTATACCGTTTTGTCCAGTCGGCAAGCATACCCCCAATTAATGCCAGGGCATAAATGGCAAAATAAAACCACGAATAGATGCTGCCTGCCGAATCGGCATCGAGGCCATACCTGGCTTGCAGAAACATAACCAGAATTGCCATCATGGTGTAAAATCCAAAGCGTTCTCCCATGTTTGTGAAAAACGCAACTAGTAGTCCCTTCGGGTGACCTTTTAACATAGGTGTAAGAATTAAATTGTTTCGAAATCAAAGTCGTTGTCGACAAATATAGAGGATTTTTTATTCGTGAAAATGATTTTTACTTCTTCCCTGCGTTTCTCTTCCAAGAGTCGGGAAGTATAATCAATGTGAAAGATAAATAAGGAAAGCTCTATTTCTTACAAAAAAATGCAGGAAGAATGCTTTGCTCTTACTAAATTTGAATATAGAAACCTGAACCAAACCTTAACCATGGGTAAAGTCTTTACGGCTGAACAGATACGCGACATTGATACTTATACCATCGCTCACGAGCCCATTAATTCGGTTGATCTCATGGAAAGGGCTGCACTTGCTCTGGCCGATTGGATTTGCCAGCGCTTCGGGCCTCACACGGCCTTTGTATTTTTTGCCGGCCCTGGCAACAACGGTGGCGATGCCTGGGCCCTTGCAAGAATTCTGCATAAAAGGCATTTTCATTGCTTACGTTTTTTTCTGTTAAAAAACTCAGGCGAACTTTCGCACGATTCGGAAATAAACCGCAAACGTCTTGATGCCGAAACTAACCTGCATGCTAAGACTATTACTTCAGGAGCTGATTTCCCAGATATTTTACAATCGGAATGGATAGTGGATGCGCTTTTCGGCTCCGGTCTAAACCGACAACTTGAGGGCGCAGCCTATCAACTTGTAAAGCATATTAACCGATCTGTTAAGGCTGGCACTATTGCCATCGATATGCCCAGTGGCTTGTTTTGCGAAAGCAACCTCGAGAATAATTCCGAAGGCATTGTACGTGCCAATTATACCCTCAGCTTTCAGTTTCCAAAATTCAGTTTTTTTCTATGCGAGAATGAACCTTTTGTGGGCCAATGGCAAGTGCTTGATATCGGACTTCACCCAAAGGCTATCGAAGAAACTCCTTCAGCAAACAGCTTTGCAAGCCATCCGCATATTGCTTCACTTGTAAAAAAACGTTCCAGATTTTCGCACAAAGGCAGTTGTGGCCATGCCCTTATCATTGCCGGAAGCTATGGAATGATGGGAGCTGCAGTGCTGGCGACACGCGCTGCCGTGTCTGCCGGGGCAGGCCTTGTTACCGCACATATTCCCCGTTTGGGATACGAAATTATTCAGTCCTCTGTACCTGAAGTTCTCACCGAAATCGATGAGTCAGACCTTATATTTACCTCCACAGGCAGTCTCGACCGATATGCATCAATCGCAGTTGGCCCTGGTATCAACACCAAGCACAATACCATTAAGGCATTGAAAGCCCTTCTAGGGCAAACAAAAGTACCTCTTGTAATTGATGCCGATGGTCTGAATATACTGGCTGAAAATCAGCAACTGTTGCAAGAATTGCCTATCGGCACAGTTCTCACACCCCATCCGGGCGAGTTCGACCGTTTGACTCAAAAGCATGCAAGTCATTACGAGCGAATTATTAGTCAGCGGCTGTTTTCAGAAAAATATCAAGTAGTGTTGGTGCTAAAAGGGGCACATACCTCTGTTTCATCTAGTGATGGAAATCTTTGGTTTAATACCACCGGAAATGCCGGAATGGCCACCGGAGGCAGTGGTGATGTACTAACAGGGGTTATTTGTGCGTTATTAGCCCAAGGATATTCAAACCACGAGGCAAGTTTAATTGGAGTATATATCCATGGGCTGGCGGGAGATATGGCATTGTCGGAAAAGGGTTACCACGCCCTCACCGCCGGCGATATAATTAATTACCTTGGTAAAGCATTTAAAACCATCGAATAATATGAAGAAGATTCTCATAATACTGGTATTTGGATTGTTAATCTCTTGTGCGCCCGGATACATTGTGACCACCAACCTAAACAACCGCGCTGCTTTCGAAACAAAGGGGCTGGTTTATATACTTCCCAAAACACAAATTGCAACACATATTAGTTGTTCAAAAATTGACTTTACACCCGGACCCTACCATCAGTATGCAAAGAAATACCTTGGCATAGAGGATGTAAAGGCTATTTCGGCAAGTTATTATGTTATTCAGGATATTCAATTAACAACCTATTCCCTTCCCGATTCCGATTATCAGTATTCGGTGCGCAATGAAAATTATGGTTCGCTGGACAATTTGCTTTCTACTTTCGTGCAGAAGGGACTTATTATTCAAGATACTCTACCTAAAATGCCAATGAATTTTATGGGTACACCTTACGAAAAGGAGGATGTTGAATTTACCGATTTGAGTGTGCGGCCCTTTTACCAGACCGAATCGGACTTAAAAAATAAATCGCGCTTGGCTATTACAGAGGGTACTAAACCAGCAACGCAACCAGGAACCGGAACTGCCAAAACGCTCGAAGAAAAGGCTGCTGAGGCTGCCCAGTTTATTATTAAACTCCGGAAACGCCGCTTTAAACTTATCTCAGGTCAATACGAAGTATTTCCCGAAGGTGCTTCACTTGCTGCGAGTATAGCCGAACTGGATAAACTTGAAAAGGAATATCTGAGCCTGTTTATTGGTAAGGAAGAGTTTATTTCGTTTACACGCACTTACCGCATTGTACCTTCGGACGAACAGAAAATGCAGCGGTTTGTGTTGGCCAAATTTTCGCATGAAAATGGATTTTTTCCCCCCTCCGGAAATATGGGCGAGGATCTGGTGTTACAACTTACCGATATGGAAACCATCAAAACCCTTTCGCAATTGCAACTACCTGAAGGTACAGAAAGTACAAACCTTCTTTTTTACCGTATTCCGGAATTAGCACAGGTTAAAATTATATTAGGCAGTCATGAAATAGCCGAGGCACAGTTGCCAGTATTTCAGATAGGTGCATTAATTCCTTATTATATCGCACCTAAAAAGTAGATTTATTCTGCTGGAATCTGGGACACATAAGAGGCAGACCATTGGTCAAAAGTCTGGGTTTTGTAATGTTCGCCTGAGATAAAATGAATGACCTTGTCGAACTGTTGCGCTTTGGTATAACCAGGCAGGGAAGTAATGATATTTAATTTTTCGTCCAGGAAAACCACATACGGATAGCCGGTGGCACCCAGGGCAGCAGCTAACTGATGCGAGCCACGAGAACCATTGCTAACAAACTTAAAGGTAGATCCCTGAATCACTATATCTTCTTTTTGCTCGGCATTGAATTTTACCGGATAAAAGTTATTGTTGAGGTGCTCAGCCACAAGGGGCTGCATAAAGGTGTTTTTGTCCATTACTTTGCACCATCCGCACCAATCGGTATATACATCTACCATAATCTTTTTTGGACTGGACTGGTTGAGTGCGATGGCCTCTTCCATTCCAACCCATTTTACGCTTTGGGCCTTAGTAGTAAAAATAAACGCCACAAGGGCAATGCAAATCAAGAAGCTTTTCATGCTGCAGGTATATCAATTGATGTTAAAAACGCAAATCTAATTAAAAAGTTGCAAGCTGTATTGTTAAAGGCCGGTTAAAAAGAAGAGCGTGCAACACAGAGGCTTTGCAAGTTCTTTCAATTTGCCAAAGACTGTTTCAATATTTTACTGCCACTAAATTTCAATTTTATAAAGCCAAAACAGCAACCAGCGAATTAAAAATTGGGTTAAAAATGCAGTGGACGCAATTGGAGCCTCATTGGGTGAAATATAAGAGTTTAAACTTTTTAGGATGGGTTCTGTTTAAATACTTATTAAATCAACAATCGAATGGGTACAATACTTGTTATCGGAGGATCGTCGGGAATAGGCTATGAGTTATCGAATAAACTGGCCATACAGGAATACGATGTCATTGCTACCTACAACCAAAATAAGGTCAGCAGCGAAAGATCCAATTTAATCTATCATCACCTCAATGTATTGGATAAGGATATCGACTTCTCTTTTCTTCCCCAGAAGCTAGATGGGCTTGTTTATTGCCCCGGCAGTGTGAACCTGAAACCCTTTCACCGGATAAAGCCGGAAGAATTTACAAGCGATTACGATCTTCAGGTGGGTGGTGCAGTGAAAACAATTCAGGCTGCTTTGCCCCTTTTACGACAATCGAATCACCCGGCGATAGTTCTTTTTTCAACTGTTGCGGTGCAAATGGGCTTCAATTATCATTCACAAGTTGCATCTTCAAAGGGGGCAGTTGAAGGTTTGATGCGCGCATTGGCAGCCGAGCTTGCGCCTAAAATAAGGGTGAACTGTGTGGCGCCTTCGCTTACCGATACGCCTTTGACACAAAATTTGCTAAATACCGATGAGAAGCGGGCTTTAAATGAACAAAGACACCCCTTGAAGCGAATTGGCAAGCCCACTGACATTGTTGATGCGGTGGAATTTCTCCTGTCGGAAAAATCGTCGTGGATCACAGGGCAGGTGTTGCATGTGGATGGAGGCATATCGAAACTAAAGATTTAAGGAATGAAAATATTGCTTACCGGTACCACAGGTTACATCGGTCATCGATTGCTAACTTTGCTGCTCGATAAAGGGCATCATGTGGTTTGTTGTGTGCGCGATAAACAACGTTTTGATACCTCACCCTACATTTCCTCGAAAATTGAGGTAGTTGAAGTTGATTTTTTGAGGGAAGAAACTCTCGGGAATATCCCCGCAGATATCGATGCTGCTTATTATCTGATTCACTCCATGTCGTCGCCCACAGGCGATTTTCAGGAAATGGAGGCCAAAGCTGCACAAAACTTTAAATACCGTATTCAGCAAACCACTCTAAGACAGGCTATTTACCTTAGCGGAATTGTCAACGAAAAGAAACTTTCGAAACACCTTATTTCCCGCAAACAGGTTGAAGAAATTCTGGCTTCAGGCAATTATCATTTAACCACGCTTCGGGCCGGAATAGTGGTAGGATCGGGTAGTGCTTCTTTCGAGATAATCCGCGACCTGGTTGAAAAGCTACCGGTGCTGATTGCCCCCCGTTGGCTGAAAACAAAATCGCAACCCATTGCCATCAGCAATGTGCTTGACTTTTTGCAGGGTGTTTTAATGAACGAAGACACTTTTGATAAAAGTTTTGACATTGGCGGCCCGGAGGTTCTCACTTACAGCGAAATGCTTCAGAAATTTGCCAAAGTCCGGAAACTCAAACGGTTCATTCTTCATGTTCCGGTAATGACACCTAAACTCTCATCGTATTGGCTTTATTTTGTAACCTCAACTTCCTATAAACTCGCGGTAAACCTTGTAAACAGCATGAAGGTAGAAGTGATTGCCCGTGAAAACAACCTGCATAAAATACTGGGAATAAAGTTGCTCACTTACGAGGATGCTGTCAGACGTGCCTTCGACCGCATTGCGCAGCAAGAAGTACTTTCGAGCTGGACCGATGCCTTGTCGAGCAATGTGTTGAAAAGTGGAATTTCTAAACTCATCGAGGTTCCTGTTTTTGGCTGTTTTAAAGATAAGAGAGAGCAACTAGTGCACAATGAAGAGAAAACGCTGGAAAAAATTTGGTCCATTGGGGGCGAAAACGGTTGGTACTATGCTAATTGGCTTTGGGGTTTACGCGGTTTTTTAGATAAACTCTCCGGCGGAGTAGGACTAAGGCGTGGACGAAAAAATGCCAATCAGATTTCTGCCGGCGAATCGCTCGATTTTTGGAGGGTGATTTACGCCAACCACGCTGAAAAAAGACTCATTCTTTATGCCGAAATGAAACTTCCGGGCGAGGCCTGGCTTGAGTTCAAAATAAAAGACAAGATACTATACCAGATTGCCACTTTCAGGCCGCAAGGCTTGTGGGGTAGAATTTATTGGTACTCGGTGTTGCCGTTTCATGGCTTTATCTTTAACGGAATGATTCGAAATATTGCCAAAGATTGACTGCCGCGATAGCTTAGCTATTGGATCTAATCTACCAGTAAAAAGAACAATACATTGAATTGAATCTCCTTTCAGGATTTTAAATTGAAAATACATGATAAAGTTAGGATCATTCGATTATTGAGAAAAAGATATGTTTACACCAGCAGAAAAAGACCGCATCATCGAAATGGCCTGGGAGGATCGAACCCCTTTCGAGGCTATTTATTTTCAGTTTGGGCTAAACCAGCAAGAAGTTGTTGCCTTGATGAGAAGTGAGCTTAAAAGAAGCAGCTTTATTCTATGGCGTAAAAGGGTAAACCAGAAAATAAGCACCAAACATGCCCTTAAACGCAGCATCGATATCAGCAGGTTTAAAAGCAGAATGCAGCGAGCGGTAGCCAACAATAAAATTTCTAAGAGATAAAGTTTGTTAGGTGGCAACCATAGATTCTCTTATTGCTCGACACAATCGAAAACATATAAAATATCCCAACCCGAAGTTATCTTGATGTCGCAGTTGCCAAACACTCCTCCTACATCTTCTGTAGCGTAATTAAAACTTTGCAAGTTGTTTCTGGCAGCTGCTTAAAAGATTTTTGGAAAGTAGCCAGTAAAACTAAGCGTTTAGTCAGGTAAATAATTCTGAAACAGTGTTAGATTAAACAAGTTATTTGTGTTTTGAATTGCTGCCTGTTTATTAGTTTTATTTGTCAATCTTTTAAAAGCCTTTACCTTCGATTCTTTCCTGGATAAACGATGATTTAGGTTCAAGTTTTTTTACCTGATTTTGATGGAATGACAAAGAGAAAGCAACAAATGGCGTCCGATGTGTTCAGGCCCAAATTATTTAGCTTGTTAAAGACGGGGATAAGCCGTAAACAATTGTCGAATGATCTGATGGCTGGCCTTGTAGTAGGTATTGTGGCCCTTCCTCTTGCCATTGCATTTGCCGTGGCCTCGGGTGTTTCTCCGGAAAAAGGAATCATTACGGCAATAGTAGCCGGGTTCATTATTAGTTTATTGGGCGGAAGCCGTGTGCAGATTGGTGGACCTACCGGTGCTTTCATTGTAATTGTTTTTGGTATTATAGAACAATATGGTATCGACGGGCTTATTATATCAACTATTCTTGCAGGCATTATACTGGTGCTCTTTGGTGTGCTAAAGCTTGGGGTTTTGCTCAAGTATTTTCCCCACCCGCTCATTGTTGGCTTTACAAGCGGTATAGCTTTGGTGATCTTTTCTACACAAGTGCGCGATGCTCTTGGACTCACCATCGATAAAGTTCCGTCGGAGTTTATTGAAAAATGGCTTTTATATGCTCAAAACCTTGACAGTATTAATTACTGGGCTGTAATTATAACGACAGCAACCATTGGTATGACTTTGCTCTCCCGACATTTTATTACCCGAATCCCTGGTTCCTTTGTAGCCATTGTATTCACCACCTTAATAGTTCAATTATTTGACCTTCCTGTATCGACTATTGAGTCATTCTTTGGCGATATTCCCTCGAAATTTACACTAAGCTTGCCTCATATCAATTTTCAACAGATTCCTTATTTTCTGGCACCGGCCATTACCATTGCCCTGCTTGGTGGGATCGAGTCATTGCTCTCGGCTGTGGTAGCCGATGGAATGATTGGCAGCAAGCATCGTTCTAATACCGAACTCATTGCCCAGGGTATTGCCAATATTGTAAGCCCTATCTTTGGGGGAATCCCTGCTACGGGAGCGATTGCCAGAACCGCTACCAATATTAAAAACGGAGGAAGAACCCCTTTGGCCGGCATTGCCCATGCCATTACTTTATTGCTTATTATGCTTTTTGTGGGCAAGTGGGCAAAACTAATTCCGATGTCTTGTCTTGCAGGCATTCTTATTGTGGTCTCCTACAACATGAGCGAATGGCGATCATTTCGTTCCATTCTGAAAGGTAACTTGTTTGATGTTTTGATTTTGCTCACAACCTTTTTCCTCACTGTGCTTGTAGATTTAGTGGTTGCTATTCAGGTTGGGGTGATGCTTTCGGCACTTTTATTTATGAAAAGAATGTCTGACCTGGCTGAAAATCGCATTGATCCGGTAATAGATTCGGATCTGCTTGAAGACTATTCGAAAATACCCAAACAGATTGCTATCTATGAAATCAGTGGCCCCTTGTTCTTTGCTTCAGCTCGTAAGTATTCTGAGGTAATCGAGAACCTTGGACTTAGTGCACAGGTTATTATCATACGTATGCGGCATGTTTCTTTTGTAGATCAGACAGGAATTCAGAATTTAAAAACCACTATCAAATCATTGAAAGAGATGGGCGTATTGGTGGTGCTATCAGGTGTTCACGAGTCTGTTATGAAGGAATTTAACCAATATCAGCTTACCCGTCTCGTGGAAGAATCGAATATTTTTAAAAACTTCGACTCGGCTCTTTCATTTTCCCTTAGCTACATCGAGCAACATCCCAAGCACCATATACACCCGTCAGGAGCTTAATTCTTTTTTTTCAGAGGAAATAGTATCTTTATCCGGCCGGGGCATGAGATGGCTAATCTTTAGTATGTCTGGCATCGAGTATTAAATGAAGCGAAATAAATTATTAAACTAATTGCCATGGGAAAAGATATTCTGAACTACAAGCCAGCCGATGTCTGGAAACATTTTTATGCACTTACCCAAATACCTCGCCCTTCGAGGTACGAAGGCAAGGTTATCCAATACATACAGGATTTTGCTACCAAACAGGGATTGAAATACCAGATCGATGAGGTTGGAAATATAACGGTGTCGAAGCCATCTGCCAAAGGGAAAGAAAAGCACCGTGGAGTCATTCTTCAGTCACACGTAGACATGGTACCACAGAAGAACAGTGACAAGGTGCATAATTTCGAAACCGATCCGATTGAAACGCTTATCGATGGGGAGTGGCTCAAAGCCAACCAGACTACCCTGGGTGCCGACAATGGTATTGGCTGTGCTGCCATGCTTGCAATACTTGAATCATCAACCGCAAAACATGGTCCGCTGGAAGCTTTATTTACCATCAACGAAGAGGCTGGTATGGATGGTGCTTTTGGACTTAAAGGTGGGGTTTTGAAGGGACAGGTTTTAATTAACCTCGATTCGGAAGACGAAGGGGAATTGTTTATTGGCTGTGCAGGCGGGCTAAATGTTCAGGCTAAATCTGCCTACCAGGCTGTTTCTCCCGAACCCGGCAAGGCTTTCGAAATAATAATAAAGGGTCTGAAGGGAGGCCATTCAGGGCTCGACATCAACCTGGGGCGTGGTAACTCCAACAAAATAATGGGCCGTCTGCTTTGGTCGGCGCTCAATAACCTTTCGGTTCAGATTGCCAGTGTAAAAGGCGGCAATTTGCGCAACGCTATTCCCCGCGAAGCCCATGCACTGGTTTTAATCTCCGATATCTTTGTAAACGACCTGAAATCGTTTATCAACCGGTTTACCGAGAACCTGAAAGAAGAACTAAAACATACAGAACCTGGCTTAAGCATCGAATTGGTGCCGGTTGCTGTTCCCTCGAAAGTAATTTCGTCGGCTGATGCCATGCGATTGATTGGTGTATTAAATGCAGCACCAAGTGGGGCAGTGCGCATGAGCGATGTGATGCCCGGATTGGTTGAGACTTCGCTTAACCTTTCTATTGTTCAAATGGAAAACGGCGAGGCAGAGTTTACCTACCTGGTTCGCAGTTCCATCGATACCGCCAAATATGCCGTGGGCGAGAAGCTTTCGGCCCTGCACAGCATTGCCGGTTTCGAATTAAGCTTTACCGGCGATTACCCAGGCTGGAGCCCAAACCGCGAGTCTTATGTGCTTAAGGTTTGTTCGGATACCTACCACAAGTTGTTCAAGAAAACTCCGGGTTTACTGGCCATTCATGCCGGATTGGAATGTGGCATCATTGGTGGAAAGTACCATGGGTTAGATATGATTTCTTTTGGGCCTACCATTCGCTCTCCACACTCGCCCGATGAAAAAGTTCACATTGCCTCGGTCGATAAGTTTTACGAATTTCTTAAAGCTACCCTGGAGGCTATTGAGTAATTTCTTTTAGTGTATGCCGATTCATTGCAAAAATGATTAATATAGTGCCCTAATTAGCCAAAATAGCCCTTTCAATAAAAACAAAACAGAAAAGAAATGTACCGTTTTTTATCCTTTGCGCTGGTCTCCATCTTGGTTTTAACTTCCTGCAGTTCAAAACATAAGCTTGATCAAGATACCTTCTACATTTTCAAAAACAACCAACTAGAGATTGTCACTAAATCCGGTAGCTACAAGGTATTTGCCGTGGATGAGCAAATTGTAAGCATAAGCTATTCCGACAGCCTTATGCCTGGCAACCGTGTATATGGTCCGATACTTACCCAGCCAATCGATGCCAGCCTTAAACGCGCCGATAGCTTGTTGGTATTCGCTACTCAAAAGGTGAAAGTAGAAATATCTTTTTCTCCGGTGCATTTCAGGTTTTACGATTTGGAAACCGGCATCAAGCTCGAAGAAGAAAAAGGATTTCATTATCGCGATAATCTTACTGCATTCAGCTTTAAGTTAAGCGAAGGAGAAGCCATTTATGGAACCGGATCGCGCGCCATCCCTCAGAACAGGAGAGGCTATAAATTTCAATGCTTCAACCAGGCTAACTATGGTTATGGAGTAGGAGCCGATTACCTCAATTACTCAGTACCTTCTGTTCTTTCATCTGAAAATTATATGGTTTTAATCGACAACCCGGCTCGCGCCTGGTTTGATGTAGGAAAAGAAAAAAGCGATGTGCTTGATTTTGCAAGCACCGGTGGAAACCAAACTTATTATTTTATTAACGGAAAAGATAAAGAGGAGGTGCTTGTCAATTACTTCAAACTCACCGGCACCCAACCTATGCCACCAATCTGGGCACTGGGCAACTTGCAGTCGCGTTTCGGATATCGTTCGCAGCTTGAAACCGAAACCATAGTGAGAAGAATGCTCGAAGCTGGTTATCCTCTGGATGCCATCATTATCGATATTTATTGGTTTGGGCAAGAGTTGCAGAATGGTTATATGGGAAACCTCTCATGGGATACTGCCTATTGGCCGGATCCAGACAATATGATTCGTAATTTTGCCGAACAGGGAGTAAAAACCGTTACCGTTTCCGAGCCTTTCTTTACCCGCAAATCAAAGCACTTTAATTACCTCTCGGAAAACAAATTCTTGGGTCTCGATAGCTCCGGACAAACTATGACCATGCCTTATTTCTATTTTGGCGATGCCGGATTGATCGATATTTTCAAACCCGAAGCCCGTCAATGGTTCTGGCAGCAGTATAAACAGGAAAAAGAACGTGGCATTGCCGGCTGGTGGGGCGACTTGGGAGAACCTGAGGTGCATCCGGATGACATGGTACATGTGAATGGACTTGGCAGGGAACTGCATGGAGTTTACGGACACGAGTGGGTGGCCATGCTGTTTGAAAACTATGCCAAAGATTATCCCGACGAAAGACTTTTTAAGCTGGGCCGTGCCGGTTATGCTGGATCACAACGTTATGGGCTTATGCCATGGTCGGGCGATGTGGCCCGCGATTGGTCAGGTTTTCGGGCCCAGAATAATGTTATGCTTGGCATGAGTTTGTCTGGTTTGCCCTATATGCATTCCGATGCAGGCGGATTTGCCATGCACCCACGCGATTCTATTCTTTATATGCGTTGGTTGCAGTATGCTGTATTTACACCTATTTTCAGGCCTCATGGCGATCCTGGTGCACCACCTGAGCCTATTTTCTATCACCAAAAAGTACAGGAGATAGTAAAAAAGGCCATTCAACTGCGGTATGCAATGCTGCCCTATAACTATACTCTTGCCTGGAAAACAGAACAAACAGGGGCGCTTATGACTACACCAATGTTTTTAGCTTTCGAAGAGCAACAAGTTTCCGATACGCTCAGTAGCCAGCATATGTGGGGCGAAAACCTTTTAGTAGCCCCAATTTGGTACAAAGATGCAAAAGAGCGGCAGGTATTTTTACCAAAAGGCGATTGGTATAACTTTTACACCCAGGAGTGGCAGCAGGGAGGGCAGTTCATCACCGTAAAAACCGAAGCGGAATCGATACCTGTATTTGCCCGTGGAGGCAGTTTTATTACCTTGTCTGCTGCCATGCAGAATACCGACCAGTATAAGGGCGATAAGCTTACTGTATATTGTTACCTTAATGCCGATGTAAACAATTTCAAAGGCGAAGTCTATTTTGATAATGGTTATTTAAAAGATGCCTACAAAAAGGGACAATACCAATTGCTTCAATTGGAGTGCAAGAATCAGGAGAAAAAAATCGTGGTGAGTTATAAGCTCGAAGGAAATTACTCGGGTGCACCCCAAACACGCTCAATTGTGCTTAAGTTGGTTGGCCTCAGTGAAGCCCCACGCGAAGTGCTTGTAAATGGACAAGCCGCAAGTTTTTACTGGCAAAATAATCTGCTCGAGATAAGTGGATTAAATACTAACGAAGCTGTTGAAATAAGTATTTTATAAGAGTTTGTTTCTAATCTAAAATGCCTTTGGTTAGGGTGCATTTTTTTTGGTACTTGCGAATAATCGCTTTATATTACTAACTGGAATTGACCTAAAAGTATCATTTGCAAAGTGGAAAGGCTTGCACTTTTTCTTGAGAAACATTCGATGGCTTGTTTTTACAAGAAGTATTGTGGCATGGAGTGCCCGGGATGTGGCTTTCAGCGATCGTTTGTGCACCTTTTAAGAGGTGAATGGGGCGATTCCTTTTTTGCCTATCCTGCTTTAATTCCAAGCCTTCTGATGTTGGGCTTTTTAGTGCTTCATCTGGTTTTTCGCTTTCAGAAAGGAGCTCGTATTTTACTTCTAATGTTCTTTTTCAACCTGGTTATAATAATTGCGAATTACATCCTTAAATTCATTCAATAAATAAACGTTATGGAAACATTAAAGAAAATTCTTCCCAATTCAACCTTGGTGTTGGTATTAGGTATTTTATCGATTGTAACCTGCTGGGTATGGGGGTTAATTGGTATTGCCCTAGGCATTATTGCATTGGTACTGTCGAAAAAGTCAATTGAAATTTATAATCAGGCACCTGATGAGTACGAGGGATATAGTAATTTAAAGGCTGGCCGGGTGATGGCCATTGTTGGGTTAGCCCTTTCGGCTGTTTATTTGCTCATTATTATTGTTTCATTAATTTTTCTGGGGGCTGCGGCATTTTCCCTGGGTACTTTACTCCAAAACATGTAAACATTGTTAAAGCAAAAATTGAGTAGATATGGAACAATATAACGATCAACAACAGATGTTTTATAAGCAACCACTCCCCAATGCCTCCGCTGTATTGGTGTTAGGTATTTTGTCCATAGTGTTTTGTTGGTGCTATGGTATAATCGGAATGATCATGGGCATTATTGCTCTTGTCATCTCAAGCACTCCGCAGAAATTGTATAAGGCCAATCCGGATAAATGGTCGGGATATGCCAACCTACAGGCAGGAAGAGTTACGGCCATTATTGGTCTGTCACTCTCGGCGATATTTATAATTATCATACTAATCGTGCTGGCCACTACCGGGTTTAACTTCTCACCTGAGTATTGGGAACAATTTCAACAGTTTTAAGAAAAATCTCGGGAGTTAATTCGGTTATCGTTACTTCATAAATACCTGCCTTTAGAGCAGGTTTTTTTTAAGAAATTTACCGCTGTGTTGGCCTTGGAATGGATATCTTCAGCATATTATGATTTACACAAAAGGAATTCCATCCGAGCATTTTATCAGGAAAATTAAGGATTCCGACAATGAAATACAACAACACTACAGCGATTCGAAAATTTCGACTGCTGCACGCGATTTGTTCAGCGTATAAAAATGAATTCCTGGCGCACCTCCTGCCAGTAATTCACGGCATTGCTGTATGGTATAATCTACCCCAATTTGATAAGATTTGGCAGGATTGTCTTTGTACTCCTCCAAGCTTAATGCCAGCTCAACAGGAATTTTCGTTCCAGACATTTTGGTAAATCTTTCGATTTGCCTGAAAGCAGTTATTGGAATAATGCCTGGTATAATGCGCGTTTGAATGCCTATCTGTCTTGTTTTCTTCACAAAATCGAAGTACAGGGTATTGTTGAAAAAGAGCTGTGTGATTAACAAATCGGCGCCGGCATCGACTTTAATTTTTAGGTTAGCCAGGTCTTCTTCCATCGAAGAGGCTTCTGGATGCTTTTCCACATAGCAGGCACCAGCTTTCACAAAATTGTAATGCTCGTCGACAAAGGCAATCAGTTCGCTGGCATGCCTGAACCCATCGGCAGGAGCACTGAAATGAGTTTCGTTTTTAGGGGGGTCGCCACGCAGAAGCATCAGGTTCTCGATGTGTATCGATTGCAAGAAATTCAAATCTTCTATTACTCTTTGCCTGGGAGCATTCACACAGGTATAATGCGCCACGGTGGTAAGCCCTATTTTATTTTGAAGATAATCGACCAGATCGAAGGTTTTATGCTGATCGGACCCGCCGGCACCATAGGTTACCGTTACAAACGATGGGGAAAGACGCATAAGTTGCCCAACATTGATTCCAAAATCAACGGCCGAAATTTCATCCTTGGGTGGAAAAAATTCAAAGGAAAATGAGCGGTCCTGCGATAAGAAAAGGTCTGTTATCTTCATAATTTGTAATCGATGGGCTTGTTGTATTTGTTGGTTTACATGTAATTAAGTTCGGTAGCCAGCCATTTTTCTGCTGTTTCTGCCGAAACTCCTTTTCGTTTTGCGTAGTCTTGCACCTGGTCGGCTGATATTTTGCTCACATAGAAGTATTTCGATTGCGCATTAGCAAATATCAAACCGCTTACCGAGGCTGCCGGCATCATCGAAAAACTCTCTGTTAGCTGTATGCCGCTGCTTTCGGCCTGCAGCAAGTTAAAGAGTGTTTCTTTTTCTGAATGGTCAGGACATGCAGGGTAACCATGGGCTGGTCTTATTCCCTGGTATTTTTCAAGCAAAAGGTCATCAAGGTTTAGGTTTTCGTCTTTGGAGTATCCCCACCATTCTTTTCTCACTTTCAGGTGAATAAGCTCGGTAAAAGCTTCGGCCAGCCTGTCGGCAAGGGCCTTAACCATAATGCTGTTATAATCGTCGTGGGTGGCCTCAAACTTTTTCACCAATTGATCGACTCCGATACCTGTAGTAACGGCAAAAGCACCGATGTAATCGATTACTCCTGATTCTTTTGGGGCAATAAAGTCAGAGAGACAAAGATTCGGCTGTCCGGCTTCCTTTTTTGCCTGGTTTCGCAGGTTGCGGAACACTGTCAGTATTTTGCTGCGCGATTCGTCGGCATACACTTCAATATCGTCGCCCACCGAGTTGGCCGGGAAGAATCCAACCACTCCATTGGCCCGAATAAGATCGCCGGCAATAATTTCATCGAGCAGTTTGTTGACATCGTCGAAGAGTTTGCGGGCCTCGGAACCAAAGCGCGGATCGTGAAGAATTTCGGGGTATTTGCCTCTTAGTTGCCACACAACAAAGAAGAATACCCAATTGATGTATTCCCGAATTTCTGTAAGAGGATAATCGACATAATTTTTTGTTCCAAGAAAAGATGGTTTAACAGGTTTATTTGCCTGCCAATTGATTCTGAGCCTGTTTCTCCTTGCTTCCTCAATACTTACAAATTCCATCTTCGAACTGGCACCTGCATAGGTTTTTTGCAACTCAATGTATTCGTCACTTATTTGTTTTACAAAGCTGGCTTTATTCTCTTTCGATAATAACTGATTCACTACGCCCACACTTTTTGAGGCATCTTTGACGTGTATAACTGGTGCCCCTGTGTGTGGGCTTATTTTGATGGCTGTATGTATTTTAGAAGTTGTTGCCCCACCAATTAGCAGCGGCTTGTCTATGCCTTGTTTTTCCATCTCGCGGGCAAAATCACTCATAATTTCGAGCGAAGGAGTAATCAGTCCGCTTAGGCCTATTACGTCAACATTTTTTTCGCGTGCAACCTGAATTATTTTTTCAGTAGGCACCATCACACCCAGGTCGATAATTTCATAATTATTACAGGCCAGCACCACACCCACAATGTTTTTGCCAATGTCGTGTACATCGCCTTTTACAGTAGCCAGAAGAATCTTTCCTATCGTTCCGTTACCCTCGCCATCGGTTAATTTTTCTTCTTCAATATACGGCAAAAGGGTAGCTACTGCACGTTTCATCACACGGGCACTTTTTACTACCTGGGGCAAAAACATTTTACCCGAACCAAACAAGTCGCCTACCACACCCATTCCATCCATCAGCGGGCCTTCGATAATATGAAGCGCCCGTTGGTATTTCGGACGGGCTTCCAGTACATCGGCTTCGATGTAATCTGCAATTCCTTTTACTAGGGCATAGCTTAACCTTTCCTCTACTGGTTTTTCGCGCCAGGCATCTGTTTTGGTTTCCTTTTTATCGGTTTGTTTTACGGTTTCGGCAAATTCGACCAATCTCTCCGTGGCATCGTTCCGGCGATTAAGTATCACATCTTCTACCAATTCCAATAAGTCTTTTGGAATATCGTCATACACTTCAAGCAGGGCCGGATTTACAATACCCATATCCATTCCGGCACGGGTGCAATGGTATAAAAATGCCGAATGCATGGCTTCGCGGACCGTGTTGTTTCCTCTGAACGAAAAGGATAAGTTGCTCACTCCACCGCTTACTTTGGCGTAGGGAAGGTTTTCTTTAATCCATCGGGTGGCATTGATAAAATCGACGGCATAGTTGTTATGCTCTTCAATTCCTGTGGCTATGGCTAATATGTTGGGGTCGAAAATGATGTTCTCGGGCTGAAAACCTATTTTATTGGTAAGGAGGTTATAAGCACGCTGGCAGATTTCTGTTTTTCGCTCAAAACTATCGGCCTGCCCTTTTTCATCAAAGGCCATCACTACTACCGCTGCGCCGTAAAGTTTAATTTTTTCAGCCTGCTGAAGAAAACTTTCTTCTCCTTCTTTTAATGAAATGGAGTTGACGATACATTTTCCCTGCACGCATTTTAAGCCTGCTTCGATAACCGACCATTTCGAAGAATCGATCATCACAGGAACACGGGCAATTTCAGGTTCGGTCATCACAAGGTGAAGGAATTTTACCATGGCATATTCGGCATCGATCATGGCATCGTCCATGCAAATATCGATAATCTGTGCACCTCCCTCGACCTGTTCGCGGGCTACCGTAAGAGCCTGGTCGTACTTTTCTTCTTTAATGAGCCGGGCAAAAGCTTTAGAGCCTGATACATTGGTGCGTTCGCCGATGTTAATGAAGTTGCTCTCGCGGCTTATCGTAAGGGGTTCAAGACCGCTCAGACGGGTTTTAGGTTCTATCTGAGGAATTTTGCGGTAGTTATGTTTTTCGATAATTTTTGCAAAAGCCCTGATGTGATCTGGAGTGGTTCCGCAACACCCGCCAATGATGTTGGCATGGCCTCCGGTAAGTAGCTTTTCCAACTCAAGTGCCATGTGGTCGGGAGTTTCGTCATAGCCGCCAAACTGGTTGGGGAGACCAGCATTCGGGTGGGCACTGATATTAAATGGAGCCTTCCTGCTTAGCTCTTCGATATATGGCCTCATATCTGCCGCACCCAGGGCGCAATTTAACCCAACACTCAAAAGCTTGATGTGCGAAATGGAATTTAAAAATGCTTCTACCGTTTGTCCGGAAAGTGTTCGTCCGCTTGCATCGGTAATGGTTCCGGAAACCATAATGGGGAGTTCGGTATTTTTCTCCTTGTAAACCTCGCTGAGGGCAAAAAGTGCGGCTTTGGCGTTGAGTGTGTCAAATACCGTTTCTATCATAAGAATATCCGACCCACCATCAATCAGTCCGCGCACTTCTTCGGCGTAAGCAGCCACCATCTCATCGAAACTAACTGCCCTGTAACCCGGATCATTTACATCGGGCGACATGGAGGCCGTTTTGTTGGTGGGTCCGATGGAACCAACAACAAATCTTGGTTTGAGTGGATTCTTTTTTGTGTAACGGTCGGCAACCTCGCGTGCTATTTTTGCCGATTGGTAGTTTAGTTCGTAACAGCTTTCTTCGAGGGCATAATCGGCTTGCGAAATTCTGTTGGCGTTAAAAGTATTGGTTTCGATCAGGTCCGATCCTGCTTCGAGGTAGCGCTCGTGTATTTCGATAATTATTTCAGGCTTGGTAATCGATAAAAGGTCGTTGTTTCCTTTTAAGTCGATGGCAGAGTTTTTAAACCTTTCGCCGCGATAGTCTTTTTCGGTTAAATTGTATTGCTGAATCAGGCTTCCCATGGCCCCATCGAGCAACAAAACTCTTTCTTTTAATGCTTTATTTAATAGCGTCTGCCTGTTCATGAAGTCTTCCTCTGTATTTGACTGCAAAAATATGAGATTTATCAACATTCGATGCAATAAAACTCCATATTCGATTTTAATCTGGTAGTTGCCTGAAAATTTTAATTGAATAGGCATTATCACCAGTAAGATAGATAATGCTTGTATTAATATCGAGATTTGTTCTTTTTTTGCTAGCAGGTATTTTTTGCTTGCCTTGTGGAAACAGCGCGGGGGTTATCCCCTATAGGGGAAAGAGGGGTGAGCGTGGGCAAGTTTTAAAATATGGTTGTTACTGGTATAATAAAGGCTATCATTAATGTTATTAAGTCTTTACAGCAATTGCTTCAACAAGTAGCAATAATTCTGGTTTTTCGCTTTAATTATGGCATTAAATAAAGCGAGCCATTTGGCACATTGTATTTATTAGGACAGAATTTTCCTGAGGCTTTCGATGTTTTTGCTATTAAGCATATTCTTTGCCTCCGGCGTATAGAGAAACTCGATTCTTTCTGCGTATCGTTCGGTAATTTTTGGTCTCACCATTTTAAGCGTGCTGTTAAGCAATTGGTTATCTTCGGTAAATGCCTGGTCAAGAATGGCTATGGCAGAGGGGAGCCAGCGTTGAGGAAACATGTCTTCGAAATGACCACCGGTGCGGAAAACATTGACTTCTTTTTCAATGGCTTTTAGAAGTTGTTCTAGTCCAATTGTTTTACTCACATCGATATGATGGTGCCTGGCATGTCGCTTTAGTGCCTCTGTATTTGTTACCAGCAGGCACACAGTATAGGGCTTCTGGTTGTTATACAGCATGCATTGTTCGATCAGGGGGGAGTGGTCGGTAAGTGCTTCTTCAATGCCTTCGGGGCTAAATTTTTCGCCATCATCTGCAATAAGCAAACTTTTAGAGCGACCCAATACATAAAGGAATCCATCGGTGTCGAAATAACCCAGGTCGCCTGTATACAGCCATCCATCTTTCAGGGCTTCCGCTGAAGCAACCGGATTGTTCCAATAGCCTTTCATCACATTTTCGCCCTTAACCACTATTTCTCCTTTTTGTCCAACAGGCATCTGGTTTCCATCCTCGTCGTAAATTCTTACTTCCATAAAGTCGGCAATGGCCCCTGAAGAACCCATTTTATGCTTTTGCTGACTATTGGATGAGATTACCGGTGCAGCTTCGCTTAACCCATAACCCTGGAACATGGGTATGCCAATGGCATAAAAAAACCGCTGTAATTCAATGTCGAGAAGTGCTCCGCCGCCAATAAAAAACTCCAGTCGCCCACCAAACCCTTCGCGTATTTTTTTGAATAGAATTTTATCGTAAAGATTTACAAAGGGGAATAGCAATTTTCTCCAACTTCTTCCTTTGTTCCATCCATTTCCGTTATAGGCATAAGCAAGAAACAGGGAGTTTTTAAACAATACATTTGCTACAGGGCCTTTCGCCCGGATACCATTCTCAATATTTTTCCGGAAGTTTTTAGCCAGGGCAGGAACACTTAACAGAAAAACAGGCTTGGTTTCTTTTATATTGATAGGAATATTCTTGAGTGTATCCAGAGGTGTCTTCCCCAAATCGATACAAGACAGGCTGGCACCGTTCTTCATAAGTGTATAGATTCCGCAGGTGTGCGCAAAGGCATGGTCCCACGGAAGAATGAGCAAGGTAGTGTACCATTCCGGAATTGGCATAAATGTATTCGACTGTTCGACATTGGCTGTGTAGTTGCGGTGCGAAAGAATAATTCCTTTCGGATCGGCAGTGGTCCCAGAGGTATAACAGATGTTGGCATAATCATCTTCCTTCACTGAATTAATGCGTTCTCTGAATTCCTGCTCTCTGGTTTCGATGAATTTCTTGCCTTTCGCAAGAAGCGAATCGATGCCAACAATACCTTCGTCCTTGCTAAGGGGGTTGTCAAGTAGAATTATCTTTTCAATCGAGTTTAGTTTGTCTCTTACCGCAAGCACTTTATCAAGCTGTCGGTTGCTTGTAATTATAAACCTTGAGCCACTATGATTTAACCTGAACATGACTTCTTCGGGACTTAGTTTTACTGAGAGGGGAACATTCACAGCGCGGTTATAAACAACCCCTAATTCAGCAGTTATCCAATCTAAACGCCCTTCTGCAAGCAATGATACACGATCGCCGGGGTTTATTCCAATATCCTGAAGCCCTGCAGCAAATTGATGCACTCTTTCTTTTACCTGCTTATAGGTATAGGCTCGGTAGGCATTCTCTTCTTTCTGAAATACATAAGTGTTTTCTGCGTATTTGGCTGCGCATTCTTCAAACAAACTCACGAGAGTTCTCATACAGATTGAATTTGATAATAACCAAATATAATAAGGTTTTACCAGATAAGCTTTGTTGGTTTCTTAAGAGAAAGTTGTTTGATCAGGACGATACACTAGTATTCATGAAATAGCACCCAAGAAATAGCACCCAAGAAATAGAATATGGGTTTCTTTATGATTCAGAAATTAGCTTAAATTATTAGATTGATCTGAGAAGCTTTTAATCTTTTCTTTTCGGCATATTCGCGCAAGCATTGATCCATGCATTCGAAGAGAGCATCTATATTAAGGGGCTTCACAAAAAAGGCATTGGCACCCAATTCCAGACTTATTTCCTGTTCGTTGTTCCACGAATTAGCAGTCTGCATAATTACTGGAATATCGCTGCAATAAGCACGTGCATGTTTAAGAACTTCAAGTCCGTTTAATTCGGGTAGTTGCAGATCGAGAAGTACGATGTCAATTCCAAAATGGTTCACCATTTTTTCATAGGCCTCAACGCCATCTTTTGCCCAAATAATACTAATTCCAGTTCTTTTTTCCAGCAAAAGTTGAAGATACCGGAAGTTTATCGGATCATCTTCGGCTACCAGAACAGTTTTATTGTGCCAGTTAAATTGCATTTGAGTGGGTTTGGTATAGGTTGCTTGTTCTCTTTACGGCAATAGCTTTAAAAGGATGTTTTTTATTGATGAACAAGCAAAACTGGTAAGGTAAAACATTAATTATCGATGACAAATATCATTCAAATATACTGTTCATATTCAATATTTCAATTTTAAGCCAAGAATTGTACTAAAAACTATTCTTGTAAACATTTTTGAATTTAACCTGATTCCATTTTGCTTTGATAGGCATGGAATGTTGGTTTAGTGTAATATTCGGCACAATTCATTGATTATTGTTGATATTGGGTATAAGGAGTTGTAACTTTATTTCCTAATCTTATTTCGAAAAACATGAAAAAAAGCCGTATTTATCTGTTTACATTGCTTATTCTCTCTTTGATAGCAATAAGCTGCGATGAACTACTTGACCAATTGAATCTCGATTTTACTGTTGGTCCCCATCAAGTTGAATTTACTATTGAACCTGCCAACCAGGGCGATATTTTTAACGAGTTCGATGTATATATTCACGAGCTAACCGAAGAGATTGAGGCAAAGGGTGGCAAAATGGATCAGCTCGACAAGGTGAGTTTAAAAAGTGCAACCATAAGCATTGTTTCAGGGGCTACTAATTTTAACGCCTTCAAATCGTTCGATGTATTCATTAAAACGCCATTAAAGGCTGAAAAGAAAATTGCATCAATGGAAAATGTTCCAATGGATGTGACCAGTATTACGCCTGCAATAATTGGCGATAACCTGAAAGATTTTATGCTCGAAGATGAATACACCATTGTTCTTAAAGGGGTTTTACGCGAAAACATTACTCAGAATGTGAATCTTGAAGCGGAGATCTTTTTTGATATAAACCTATAAAGCTGCTCTTCTATTGGTTTGCCATTGAATGTAAAATCAGCCTAGGCAAAATTGTTAGCTTAGCAAAATGGCAGCCTGTAAACCTTTTTAAACTATTCCTAGTAGTTTTTGTTATGCCATGGTATCTAATAAAAATACCATGGCATTTACTCTTTCCATTGGCAGTACTGCCCCAAATTTCTTATTGCCCGCTACCGACGGCAGAAAATACAGCCTCGATAGTTTTACAGAAAGTAAGTTTCTGGTAGTTTTTTTTACCTGCAACCATTGTCCCTATGTGCTGGGTTCCGATGAAGTAACCCGCATGACGGCATTAAAATATGCCTCTTCGGGTGTAAGATTTGTGGCCATCAACAGCAATAGTGCCAATACTTATAAAGAAGATGACTTCGAACACATGGTGGATCGTATGAGCGAGTTTAAATTCCCTTGGGTTTATCTCCACGATGCAAGTCAACAAGTTGCCTTATCATACGGTGCCCTTCGAACTCCCCATTTTTTTGTGTTCGATCAATTGCAAAAATTAGTATATACCGGGCGTGCGGTGGATAATCCACGTGATGCATCACAAATAAAAATCAATAATCTTGAAATTGCTTTGGAAGAATTAATAGCAGGAAGTAGATTAAGCGTAAGTATAACAAATCCAATTGGTTGTAATGTAAAGTGGGAAGGAAAAGAGAAGCATTGGATGCCAGCCGACGCCTGCGATTTAATCTAAAAACTATATTCAATGATCAGTAGATCAGGTGCGAAGGTTAATAACTATTTTTGTTTTCGAATAGTTACTTTATAAAAATGTTTAGTTTTGTTTTTGTAACTAATTCAGAGCTACAATGAAACTCACAAGATTTGTTTTATTTATGACAGTTGCCATGCTGGTAACTTCTTGCAATTTTTTCAAAAAGCAGAAGCTTTTTAGCAAAGATGTGGATACTCTTTTAAGCCAATCGCCGGCTATGGTCGACGCTGTGGAGGAAGATACAGTGGAAATTGAGCAAATTGTTGCAGAAACCGAACCTGTTGATCTCGATAAAGAAACCAGAATTGGTTATTCTTCCGACCGCTATTACATGATTGTGGGAAGCTTTTTAAGTGAGAAACTGGCTATGAAATATGCTAAAACCATACTGGACATGGGCTATACACCTCAGGTTATCTATTCTTCCAACGCAGGGTATTATCGCGTGTCGGCAAAATCATACAACGATTTTAAAACAGCAGTAAACGATATTCCTGTCTTTCGGGATGCAGTTACAAACAGGGCCTGGGTGCATGTAAAGAAATAAGCTTCTTTAAATAATTAATAGTGAGGCTGTCAGAGTTCTATCTGACAGCCTCTTTTTTTAGATGGTACCTGTCATTATAAACAAGGGCTGGAATTCGAAACTTTTGTAGGAAGGCCGGTAGCGGTCGATGTTGTAGAAGCGTTTGACATCTATTTTCTTACTGGTGCTGGTAACCACATCAATTGGGGCATTGTCATATCTGCCATTTCTTAGCACTACTAATCTGCCATGGATCCCTTTCATGATTATATCCAGAGCAAGGTTTCCATAGGCCATGGGAACAATGGAATCGATGGCATCGGGGTCGCCAC
Organism: Bacteroidales bacterium; assembly: GCA_035913795.1. Taxonomy (GTDB): domain Bacteria; phylum Bacteroidota; class Bacteroidia; order Bacteroidales; family UBA10428; genus UBA10428. The sequence continues at coordinate 33,810 of JAMIIA010000125.1, read as the reverse complement.
CTCTTACCAGGTAACCAAGTTGCTGGTTGATTACATTTATTTGGCGCCCGCCGTTGTAGGTAGGCGATAATTCTCTAATCCTTGCAGAAACATAGTCGCCAATGCCACCCAGTTTTGCATGACCATAGGCATCTTTCTCGAGCGAGCGATAGGTCATGTGTTCATCGCCAGCCAGCATGGCTCCCTCAGAAATTAGGGCAACTGAATATTTACTGGGGTTTTTATTGCGGTCTTCTACCAGTAGCCCGGTGAGTTTTTCGATATCAAATTTATGTTCGGGTATAATACAGCGATTGGCAGCACCAGCTATGGTTGGCAGCATGGCCGTAAAACCAGAATAGCGACCAAAAACTTCCATTACCAATATTCGCTCGTGCGAACCTGCAGAAGTACGAAGCGTATTGCAGATTTGTATGGTGCGCGTAACACAGGTGCTAAATCCAATGCAATATTCTGTGCCTGCCACATCATTGTCCATAGTCTTTGGAATTCCAACCACTTTCACACCTTCGGCGTACAAGCGAACTGCATAACTCAGGGTGTCGTCACCTCCAATGGGTATTAGATAATCGATGCCCAGAAAATCAATGTTTTTAATTACCTCGGGTGTTAAATCGTTAACTTCATTCGAGTATGTATCTTTTAGGTGATCAGGGACATTATTTTTTGTTACATGGCTTGGTCGGGTGCGAGAGGTGTGAAGAAATGTGCCCCCTGTGCGTCCTGCTTTGTTTACAATCTCTTCGTTGAGGACCATATAATGGTCAGAATTGTCAGCATCCTTATCAGGAATTAATTCGGTTATTCCTGCCCAGCCACGGCGCAAACCTATTACCTTAAAACCCTCGTGCAGGGCCCTTAATGTGATAGCCCGAATGGCAGGGTTCAGGCCCGGAACATCGCCTCCGCCAGTAAGAATTGCAATGGTGCCTCTTTTATTCTTTGGTTCGTCCATATCAGGTGTTTTTAGTATTTCTCTTAGAGGTATAAATTACTAAAACTTTTTCGAACTGCAAGTGGCAAGGGATAGCAAAAAGGGCCTTCCCGTTTCGGAAAGGCCCTTGCATAAAAAATAAGTTATCGATACTATGCTTTTTCGTATTGAAGTGTTTTGGTTGGGGCATCGCACACTTCGGTGGGGCCAAAGTACTGAATTGGACCAGGATAAACATAGAGTGTTTTACTTGCCCATTCGGCTCTTTGTTTTTCAAAAGCTTTAAATGGCGCACCATTCAGGTCGACAAGCGCCTTTTGAATTACAGGTTTCATTTCGCCGTGACGACGCTCCATGTTCATCATCATGGTAACAGGTATACCACCAGCAATCCACTTTTCGGCGGGTGCAGTGAGGTTTCTTACCGAAGCCATATAACCGGTTTTACCTTCGCCTATAAGCAATGCGGCTGTATAACCCAGCGAATAGGTATAGTCGGCATCGAAATTCGAAGGGGCAGCGCAACGGCCTTCGTAACCGAAAAAGTGGTTTTGTGCAGCAAACTTACCATTGAACTGGTTGTTCTTGCGCATTTGCTTAAGACGGGTTTCAACCATCTCGATGAGTAACTTTTCGGTTTCGATTTTCGATACCTGTACGTTGCCATGTGGGTCGCGGTCCATTATAAGCTGGTCGGCAATGTCGGAGGGAAGGCTGTTGTATACTCCCGATGATTCTGAAGACAGTTCGCCTGAAATAAATTCTCTTTTTTCTTGTTTTGTTTCCAGTTTGCTGAATTCTTCTTCTTTATGTGCCATGATGTCGTTCAATTCCGACATAAGTTTTTTCATTTCGGGAACAAACTCAATTAAACCTTCCGGAATGAGCACAGTACCAAAGTTTTCGTCATTGGCGGCGCGTTTGGCAATCACTTCGGCAATTGAGTTGACAATGGATTCGAGGGTTTGCTTTTTTTGTTCAACCTCTTCAGAAATCAAGGTGATGTTTGGCTGGGTCTGAAGAGCACATTCGAGTCCGATGTGCGAAGCTGAGCGACCCATGAGTTTTATAAAGTGCCAGTATTTTTTGGCCGAGTTGGCATCGCGCTGAATGTTACCGATCAGTTCGCTGTATACTTTGCAGGCAGTATCGAAACCAAATGATGTCTCTATCATTTCGTTTTTAAGGTCGCCATCAATTGTTTTAGGGCATCCGATTACCTGCACACCGGCATCTATTTTTTTGTAATACTCGGCCAGCACACAGGCATTGGTATTGGAGTCGTCTCCACCAATAATAACAAGTGCTTTTATACCAAGTGATTTGCAATTGGTCAGTCCCTGGTCGTATTGCGATTCTTTTTCGAGCTTGGTACGGCCCGATCCGATAATGTCAAAACCTCCAGTATTGCGGTATTCATTCACTACATTGGCAGTAATCTCCATGTATTTATTATCCACTAGTCCGGCTGGACCACCCAGAAAACCATAAAGTTTGTTGGCGGTGTTAAGCGATTTTAAACCATCGAATAAACCTGCAATCACATTGTGTCCGCCTGGTGCTTGACCTCCAGAGAGAATTACTCCTACATTGATTGCCGAAAAACTTTTTTTCGAATCGGGTTCGAATGTAAGCAAGGGCATTCCATTGGTATTGGGAAATAATCTTGCTATTTCGGCCTGATCGGCTATTGACTGGGTTTTTTTTCCTTCTACAACCTTTACTGGTCCTTTGAGCGAGGAGGGAAGTTTGGGGCTGTATTGTTCCCTGGCTTTTTGCAATGCACTTTTAATCATGGTGTTGTATGTTTATTTATGATATTTGTCAATAAAGTCGTTGAGGCTGCAAAATTGCAACTATTTTTATTAAAATGGAATTTAAATGACCCGAATTTTAACCTTTTCAGCAGGATAAGCAATTCGTTAAAACAATTGCCCGAAATGTGTTTACATGGTTTCACAATAAATATATTGTACTAAATTTAGCCCATTCAAAAAAACAGAACTATGCCACAAACTTCAATAAAGCAGTCAGGTACCCGCTGGGTTGTGCTCCTTGTGATAAGCTCTATCATGGGGGCTAACTATTTCTTTTACGATGTGCTTTCTCCTCTGCAGGGAAAGCTTCGGGAAGTATTTGGTTTTTCAAATACCGACTATGGTTTTTTAATGTCGGCTTATTCTATTCCCAATGTATTTCTTCTGATGGCTATTATCGGAGGGATGATTCTCGATAAAATAGGAATACGTATTACAGGATCGTTCTTTGTAGGTTTTATGGCTGCCGGATCGTTGCTAACCTATTACGGTTCTACTGAATATTTTAACAATGGAGGCATCGCATTTAATTTACTGAATTCTTTCTGGCTTGACTATACACCGGCATTGAAGATGATGACTCTTGGTTTTTTTCTGTTCGGACTGGGAGCGGAAACGAGTATTGTGGTGATCAGTAAAATCATTGTTAAATGGTTTAAAGGAAAGCAACTTGCGTTGGCCCTTGGAATTAACATTTCCATTGCCCGGATGGGAACCGCTCTTGCTTTTATGTTTTCGGCTTCGCTGGCTAATTCAGATCCCTGGAATAAACCAATCTGGCTGGGTGCAATGGCACTTCTGATTGGCATGCTGGCGTATGGAATCTATATCCTTTTCGACCTGAAGGTAGATAAAGAAATGATCAAGGATAGTGCTATTCAGCCCGAGGAAGAATTCAGACTGTCTGACCTTAGAAATATAATAAAAATACCTTCACTTATCTACATTACCTTACTTTGTGTGACTTTCTATTCGGCAGTATTTCCGTTTTTAAAATATGCCCCGGATATGCTGGTTAACAAGTTTGGGTTTACCCCTGCAAAGGCCGGTATGATTGCCTCAATTTTACCATTGGGCACTATTATTTTTACTCCCCTTATCGGTCTTTTTACCGATTACCGCGGAAAAAGTGCCTCGATAATGATTGGTGGCTCTTTAATTATTATTCTGGTGCATATTCTTTTTGCATTTACCTCTATAAATCCCTATATACCCATGTTTTTATTGGGAATAGGATTTTCGCTGGTACCAGCTGCAATGTGGCCCAGTGTGGCAAAAATTGTCGATAACAATAAAATTGGTACCGCCTATGGATTCATGTTTTCTGTGCAAAACCTAGGTCTGTGGCTTTTTACAATTCTGATTGGTTTGGTGCTCGATTATTCGAACCCAGGTGTAACGCAGGAACTTGTAAAAGGCGGATTGGCACGGTACGATTACACCAAACCCATACTGATGCTTGTATTTCTGGGCATGCTGGGTGTCTTGTTTGCAGTGCTGTTGATGCGCGAAGACCGGAAAGCAGACATTGGCCTGGAGAAACCCAATGTTAAAAAAGACTGAGGTTTATGATGTCCCTTAGAAAGGCTCTGACTTTTTGCCCGGTATGCCAAACCGACAAACTTGAGTTTGATGGGGTTAAAAAATATCTGTGTTCTGCATGCGGATGGGAGTTCTATCAAAATACCGCCGCTGCCGTAGCGTGCATTATCGAAAACAAGGGAAAAGTTTTAGTGGTTGAGCGCAACCGCGATCCTGGTAAGGGCATGTACGATTTCCCGGGTGGTTTTGTCGACCCGAATGAATCGGCCGAAGAAGCTGCTCTTCGTGAGTTGAAAGAAGAGCTTGGCATTGAGCCAGAAATCCTCCGATACATTGGTTCGGCCCCTAACCATTATGCGTACAAAGGAATTGATTACACCACCTGCGATATTTTTTTTGTATGTGAGCTAAATCAACCTAATCTGGTAATGGATAAGTCTGAAATTGCCTCGGTGCAATGGGTTTCACCTGAGGCACTAGATGGTCGGAAATTTGCTTTTGAATCCATGCGCAAGGCTATACTCCTCTATCATAATCAGGCAAAATAATGACTTATAGATTATCCTATTTAAAGAAGAATTGAATTATGATCGATGTTTCTATTATCACACTAAACTACAATAGCACGGCTTATTCACTTCAGTGCATTCGTTCGATCGAAGAGCAAACTGCTGCCGGAATTAATTTCGAAATTGTGCTGGTTGATAACAATTCTGATGAGAATAATTATATCACCCTTAAAACATCGACTTTTAAAAGTCATGTAAAGTGCATTTACAGCAAGCAAAACCTGGGTTTTGCCGGAGGGATGATGCTGGGCCTGCAGCATGCTTCGCCCGCCCGATATTACCTTTTTCTGAACAACGATTGTGTGTTTGATAACGATTGCCTGTCGGTTTTGCTTGATTTTATGAGTCAGGTACCCAAAGCCGGACTGGTTACGGCCCAGATGTATAATCCAGAAGGAGTGCAGATTCATTCTTTTACACATTTTCAAACGCTTGCCAAAATGATTTTTGGTGTAGGATTGCTTCGATTCTTTCATCGCGAAAGGTATCCACATCGGAAAGGAATATATACTCAGCCACTTAAAGTAGATACCATTGCAGGAAGTTTTATGTTTTTCAGAGCCGAAACTTTGTCTTTGACAGGTGGGCTCGATACTCGTTATTTTTTGTATTGCGAGGAAGAGGATGCTTCGATGCGGGCTTGTTTTGCTGGCTTTGAGGTGTACCTGGTTCCTGCGGCCAGGTTTACACATTTCGAAGGAAAAAGTACCGTCGCGAATTTTGTCACTAAACGTGAGTATTTTATATCGTTGATGCAATTCCAGCAAAAATTTTTTCCCAAACCAGTGCAGCTTGTTTTTCGTTTGCTCTATGCCCTTAAGGTTGGGAAAAAATTCTACAAAGATACAAGGTACCTTTCCTTGGCCTGGTTTGTATTATGTGGAGCAAATCCGTCGAAGAGTCTGCGCTATAAGCAGCGCATTAATCTTGTCAGGTAGAGCAAACCTTTTTCCGATATTATTGGTGACCTACTGACTTAAGAATTTTCCTATCGACGATAAAAGATCTAGTTTTTGATAAGGCTTAGCCAGAAAATGATCGCAGCCCGAATCTATCACATCCTGCTGTTGGCTGACGAGCGCATGGGCCGTTTGCGCAATGATGGGAATACGGTGGTTGTGGTTCTTTATTATCGAAATAGCTTCGTAACCATTCATTTCAGGCATTTGTATGTCCATCAGTACCAAATCTATTTTCGGATGGTCAACTACACATTTCACTGCCTCAACTCCATTTTTTGCTCTTAATATAGTGGCCTGGGTATCTTTAAGTATTGCATGAATGTAGCTGTAACTTGAGTCTTCGTCTTCGGCCACTAAAATGGTTTTATCGATAAAACTGTATTTTTTTTGATTGATTTCCTGGCTTAGTGGCAGGTTTTGGATCAAAGGCTGACTTTCGAGGTAAGGGATTTCGACATGAAAGCTTGTTCCTTTTCCCAGCTCAGATTCGAGCCAGATGGTTCCACCAAACTTTTCGATTAGGTTTTTCGAAATAAAAAGTCCTAAACCTGCACCACGAAATATTTTATTCTTGACCTCGGCTTTTCGGAAACGTTCGAAAATGTATTCCTGTGCTTCTTTATGAATGCCTATGCCAGTATCTTTTACAAAGAAGTGAATAGACTGATTGTTTGCTTGGGTTTGATTCAAGCGGTAACCATAGCTAATATGTCCCTGATCGGTAAATTTAAGGGCATTTCCGATTAGGTTCGATAAGATCTGATGCAAACGGAGCTTGTCGGTTAATATAATCGGATTGTTTTGTGGCAGTATGTCGGTGTAAAACTTCAGGTGGGATTTACCCATGCTCATCTTTTGTTCGCTAAAAATGGTGTGTAGTTCGCCCAGAATCTGATTTAAAGAATGACTTTCGTATTCAATGGAAACCTGATTGGCTTCTATACGCGATATATCGATGATATCGTCGATAAGCCTTAGCAGTGTATTGGAGTTAAGAACAATCTGGTTCTTAAACTCTTCGCGCTCTTCGTCCGCAAGGCTGTTGTCAGATACAAGCAACTCCGAAAATCCGATAATGGCATTCATCGGAGTGCGAATTTCGTGCGACACATTGGATAGAAACGCTGATTTTAAATTGTCGCTTTCTTCTGCTTTTTCTTTGGCCATTTCCAGTTCTTGCGTGCGCTTTTTTACCAAAGATTCCAAATTCCCTTTATGCATCTCAAGTTCGCTTGTGCACTCCTGAACCATCACTTCGAGGTTTTCGTTTAGCACACTCAATTCCTTGTTTTTATTTTTAAGGTCATCGAGCAGATTACAATTTTCTTGTTTTAAATCGAATAGTCGAATGGCATTGTCAAGAATTACCTTTACCTCTTCTTTTTCCCATGGCTTGCGGATAAACTGGTAGATACGCCCTTTGTTGATGGCTGCAATGATATCGTGCACATCGGTATATCCGGTTACCACAATTCGAAAGGTACGCGGAAATTCTTTGGCTGCTTTTTCCAGAATTTCAACACCAGTTATCTGGGGCATTCGTTGGTCGGAAATGAAGACCTTAATTGGGTTTAGGTGTAATATTTTCCAGGCATCGTCGGCATTTTGTGCAACGTGCACCTGATAATGCTTACGAAAAGCGTATTTAAATCCTGAGAGGTTTTCCAGTTCATCATCGAGGTATAAGATATGGCTGAGAGGAGTAAGCATGGGGTTTATGGGAGTTTATTCTGGGTTTCTGATTGTGTTTGATTTTGGTTAAGCGGAAGGTACAGACTAAAGCTTGTACCTACACTGGGTTTACTTGTTACATCGATGTGACCCTTATGTTGTTGTACAATGCCATATACAATCGATAGACCAAGACCAGTGCCATGTCCAACCTCTTTGGTTGTAAAAAAGGGCTCGTAAATTCGTTCGATTACAGCCTGAGGCATTCCTTTTCCGGTATCGCGAATATCGATTTTTACATAATCTAAATGTTTTCGTTTAACCAGCAAGGTGCTTATTTCAATCTTACCTTCTTTTTCGATAGACTGCACTGCATTAACCAGTATGTTGAGTATTACCTGATTTATTTTGCCTGCGATGCATGGAACATGAGGAATTTCCCCAAAGCTTTTATTGATCTGTATTCGGTCTTTATGGCTGCGACCTAATAGTACTATTGCCGAATCTATGTTCTTGTGTAAATCTGTATCAGTAAAATAGTCTTCGTCGATTCTTGAAAAGGTGCGCAGACTGTTTACAATTTCCCTGGTACGGTCAACACCCATTTTTATGTTACCTGTAAGCTCGTCGAAACCTACGAGCAAATCAGTGTAGCCAATTTTTTCCTTTATGCGGTTTATCTCACCCTGGTCAAGCCGGTCGGCTTGTTTTTCGTAGAAATTCATCAGGTAATGAAAATCCTCCAGAATATCTCTCAAGCCTTCGATGCTGGAGCTAATAAAGTTTACCGGGTTATTTATCTCGTGTGCAATGCCAGCAGTGAGCTGACCCAACGAAGCCATTTTCTCGGAGGAGATAAGTTTCGATTGGGTTTCCTGTAGTTTTTTCAAGGCCTTTTCAGCCCTGTTTCGTTGCTTTTCCAATTCGTAATTGGCGTTTGTAAGGGCTTCAGTTTGTTGAGACAACACCATTGCCTTTTCTTCAATTAAACGGTTCTTGTTCATAATATCCGATTCAGCCTCTTTGAGTTTACTGATATCGGAGTCGATGGCAATGATTTTAGTGATTTCACCTGCTTCATTTAAGATTGGTGTGAGGGTTGAATGAAGCCATTTTGACTTAGTAGTATCGGTTTCGACGAATGAATTGTAATTGACGGTTTTTTTCGATTTCAGGCAGCTTGCAAAAACTTCCCTCGCATTGGGAGAATTGCTTGCGCCTAAAAAATTCTTTCCTTTCTCTTCAATAAATTCAGATAGCGTGCAGCCTTGCATGCGACTAAAGGCATCGTTGGCCCATTCGATGTTACCACGCTTATCGAGAATTAGCACAGCATTGTCGGTTTTTTCAGCTACAATGGAGAGTTTTTCCAGTTCGAAATTTTTCATCTGCAATTCTTCGGCCTGAAATTCAATTTGTTCTTTCTGTAGGTTAATCTGCTGATTTCGCTGTTCGAGGTCTATGTTGCGAATGGTTTTTGTTTTATAATTCCGATAAACCAAAAAAATGAGCACCAGCAGAATCCCGATAAATGCCAGAAAAATATACATAGCAGTACCTTGCGATTGAATTTTACTACCTTGAATTCTTAGTTTATTTTCTTTTTCCTGAATCAGACTCATCAGCACATTCAGACTTTTTTCTGTATTTACTAATTCCGACTGTTTTTTAGCCAAATCGATATCGAGGGTCGAAATTTGTACGTTTTTTATACTCAGAGCCAGGTTAATGCTATCGAGGCTTTGGCGGCTTGCTCTGGCTTGCCAGGATAAAGTAATAAGCTGGTTGGTTAATGCCTGAAGGTTGTTATGCTGGTCGTGGATATTGCCAATCTGAAACAGGATGATATGATTTAGTGAATCGATTCGAATAAGCAGTTCTTTTTGCTTTTTCTTCAATTCATTAATCTCTTGTTTTTTCGAATAAAGCTCGGTTTGATGGACCAAGGATTCTTTTTTTTGGGCTAAAAGTTTACTTTCCATTTCTTCGTTTAGCTTGAGCATATCGTTTTTGGTGCCACCCTCGGAGACAAGTGCTGAAGAGACCTCGAAGCCAGAAGCTTTAAGGCGTGGATAATTCAACTCGAAGTGTACAGTGTTATCGGGATCAAGGGTAAAGTTGAGCATTGACAAGCTCAAATCACTGACCTGGTCGCTGATGAGCAGCATATTTTTCTGCTTGATTGTTGAATTAATGCTTGCAAGCTGAGGGTTGTATTCGTTAAATACAAAGAGCAGGTTCAGATTTTCAGGTATATAATCAGGTTTTACTTTCACCAGTATTACAGGTTTTACTGTATCGGCGGGAAAATTTAGCCTTTGCAGACTTTGAACCAAGGTTTTGTTTTCGCCCATAACACCCATCCTAAGGGTATCGAAATGCTCGAAATCGGTATGATGAATGTGAACTAAGAAAGTTGAAATCAGAGCTGTTTTCGCATCAGATTCACTGTATATCTGGGCTTGCACAGATCCGGTTGAAAGAATCGGTAAAAAGCAAACACAAAATAATAAGGCTTTCGAAAATGCCTGCGAAATCATGAGAGTTGGGTTGATATTGGCCCAACAAGATAATTATATTTTTAAATTACTGACGGGCAGTGTGTATAAAAAGCATTAACAAGATCTGTTTTTTTGAATTTCTCTTTGGTTTTAAACTTGATTTAAGTAGCTGAAATTCAAACAATAAATGAATTAGAAGAAAGATGAAATATTTTTCATATAGTCAAAGGCCTATTTTGCCTTAGGCTGGATACCCACTAACTTGCTGGTTGCATTGGTGCCTTCGTTTTGCTTATAAACGAAAGGGATTTTGCAGTTACAGATTTTCTGTTTTTAGTTTAGACGAGATTAACGGCTGACGATAGCGAGACTTGCGTGGATTACGAAGCGATTTGGCTACCCCCGATCTTCGATTCCTTTTAGTTTACAGCTACTTTTGTTTATGGGCCATCCCGATGTACATCGGGACAATCCAATGAGCCCTGTTTGCTCGCTATTGTATGTTAGGCTCTGGTAGATCATTCGCCAGCTTCCTCAATAATGGTATTTAGTAATTTTTCGCTAAATCTAAAATTGGTGTTTTTTACTTTCTCAAGAATTTCTCGTACACTTTTTATTTTTCCAATCTGTTTTGCTTTTAATATTAGTCCTAAAGTTCCGGAATATCTTAAATATAGTCGTTCTGCAATTTTTCTTCCTTTTAAATCATCTATTAGTAAAATGGAATTCTCGACTTCAAATGATAAGGCAATTGCGCTTGCTTCACCTTCATCTAGGTCCATTTCTAAAATCTTTTGGTAGTGATTATCATTAGGATATTTAACAGTTATCCATGAAGGTAAGTCTATGCCAAATTCCTTATGAATTATGGGTGTAATGTAAATTTTTGTGGCTATTGACTTTAATAATTCTAACTCATTAATTTAATTGAGTAGAATTAAACAGCTTCCATCTGAAATAATAATTTCAGAATTGGGCTGCATCTCTTAAAATATCAGATGATGGGTAATTTATTAATGAAACACCATAATCACTTAAGATTTCGGAAAAAGTAGTTTTTGATAAACCTGCCAAATCAGCAGCTTGACCAAGAGATAATTTTCCAGACTCAAACATTTTAGCAGCTAAAAACCTCTTTGTATCTTTCTCATTGAGATTCAAGCTTTCTGGTATTGTTAATGTTAAATGTTTCATATTTCAAAATTAACGAAAAAATCAATTCCTAAACAAAATAAAAAGTATTGACACTTCTTGCGCCTAACTCAATAACACCAGCAACTTACAAAATTTAAGGTACATCCGAAATCGAAACAATAAAACTTTCCACACCCACCCATTTTCTTAAAATTATAACAAGTTGGATATTTTGATCCTGTTTCAATCTGCCGAGGTGTTTTCTCACACGAAGGCTTGAAGGTATGGTGTCGTGCGAGGAGTGAGGGGGTCGATTTCTTTGATATGATAAATTTAGCGAAAGCTACAAATATAAAAAGCTTAGCAAATGCGACGCTTAGCTAGGGCTCTGCCGCTATAGGACTTCATGCGGAGCCAATACTGGCTATAACCGCTTAACCACCAATATAGATACACGGTGTTGTGGTGCGTTTTTTTTATGCTGTCATTGGATTTATTTGTATCTGTCCTCCAATTGCTCTTAACACTTTCATAATTGTCTCAAACTGAGGTTTAGACCCGTCCGATAAAGCTTTGTATAAACTTGGTCTACTTAATCCAGTTTCTTGAGCAATTTTTGTCATGCCGATTGATTTTGCAATATGTCCGATTGCTAGAATTATGTCGGAATCATTACCTTCTGCTAAAACAGCATTAAGATATTCTGCAACCATCTCGTTACTATCTAAATAGTCAGCTATATCAAATCTTGAAGTTTCCATTTCGCTACTTTTTAATTCGTTTTAAAATCTCTTTTGCCTTTTCAATGTCTCTCTGCTGAGTTGATTTATCTCCACCAATAAGTAGGATAATAATTTTTCCGTCTGATTCTTTAAAATATATCCTGTATCCTTTCGCGTAATCAATTTTTAATTCCAGAATACCATTGCCAACAGGTTCGCAGTCTCCAAAGTGCTCATCATTCTCAATCTTTTGAATGCGAAACAATATTTTGGCTTTAGCTCTTAAGTCTTTGAGTTTTCTCAGCCACTTGTCAAATTCATCTGTTTTCTCAATTATGAACATTCACTATATTGTATTCATTTGGATACAAATTTACGCAATCTTTTCTATTCGTGAAAGATTTAAATTAATATTCAAAGGAGAAGTAATGACCATCCAAAATACTCAATCTGTGTCTTTTAAAATGTACCACTACCTATACTACCCGCAACATAAACTTTTGTCTACTTCAATTTAAGATACTATCCGCACTTAAATCAAACCTCAATTTCTATTTTATTATCGAAAAAACAAAATTCCTTGTTGGGGTAATAATCGTTCCTATTGCGCTTGAATAGCCCTTTTTTTAATGCTATTGTGGCTAACTCTGTACATCTTTTCCCACCACTGGCGCGCGCATGTTGCGCGTGACTTTTACTTCGGGTCTTTTATCCCAAAATTTTTGCACGGACTTACTTTTTTACCCATTTTGTTTCTGCTTCTAAGTTACCCCTGGCTTAAGCCAGGGGCAAGCAATAACAATTACAATTGGGCTAAAGCCCAAAATATTCACTTTTATTCAGGCACCAATGAGAAAACAAATATAGCTGTAAGCTGCGTAATATGAGGGGCACGCGCAGTATGCATGCTACACTTGGGTTTTAACTTGGAGTCTTAGAGCCTTGGTGGCATGAAATAAGAAGCCACAAAGGCTCCAAGGCTATAGCACGCGCATTTTGCGCGTGATATCATACCGGCCTTTCTGCTGACTTGCTTTTTAATGCAGTTAACCTTAAAGTTTTGAGAGAATAAATCTAGCTGCAAGCTTCTTATATAAAGGGTTAGGCGCAATAGGCGCGACATTTCGCGAGCCATAATTGTTCGCAACTCTCTGAACCCCACTTTCGCGCCACCCTGTGTTCGCAAAATGTGCCTATTGCATTAGGTGGTAATCCTTAATCAATAAATTCGAAGATAAATTCAATCGAGTTGTCAATTTTCGAATCATTTCAACTGTCAATCTGCGTTTACGATTAAGAATCTCAGAAACTCTACTTTTTCCGCCAATCTCCGATATCAAATCAACTTGTTTAAGTTGCATTTCTTCCATTCGAATCTTTATCGCTTCAATCGGGTCGGGTGCTTCAATCGGATAATGTTTGTTTTCATAATCGTCAACCATTAATCCAAGTATCTCTAACTCATCACTCTCTGGAGTACCAAGTTTGGCATCAAAGATCTTTTCCAATCTTTTCAATGCTGCTGCGTAATCCATTTCTGTTTTAATCGGTTTTAATTCCATAATCACCAATTTTAAATACTATTTGCATCAATTTTATCATAATCTGAGTGCGTACCTATAAACCGGACAAAAGCCAATTGATGATCGAAATTGAACTTAATCACCAATCGATATGAATTGCCTTTAATATTAAAAACAATCCTACTATCCTTTAGAATACTTGCATTCGCGTAACTTTGTTTTACCTCGTTGGGCGTTTGCCAAGCCGAATTCATAGCTGTATCATACCAGGTTTTTAAATATTGCTCCGAGTCGGGATGCTTTTCCCAAAATTCTCTCAAAGTACTTTTTGCAAATATTCTTTTCATAGTTCACTATCTGGGAACAAATGTATAATAAAATTCCCAATCTGAGAACTTTAATTTTTATAAGATTGTTTCTAAAGTTATTCCCTCCGGCGCGCGCATGTTGCGCGTGACTTTTACTTCGGGTCTTTTATCCCAAAATCTTTGCACGGACTTACTTTTTTTTTTAGCAGTTAACCTAATCGTTTGTATAGAATATTTATAGCTGTAAGCTTCGTAATATGAGGGGCACGTTCAGCATGCATGCGACAGTATGCGAGGAGACTGAAACTGTCTATACCCATATTTTTTATGACCGCTTGATGGGTGCAGGACTTATTATTTCGACACTTTCTTTTGTAATTTCAGTAATAAATGGATTTCCCTCATAGAAATATTTTGTTGAATATGGATGGGTCTCAATAATAGGGTATCTGATATTTATTCTTGAATATAATTTCAAGTTATCAAATACGTTATCACCAAACTGGTCTGAGATAAGCAATAGATCTATATCCGACCACTCATGTGTCAATCCTTTAGCTGCTGATCCAAATAACAATACTTTATGAAAATTCAATCCATTTAACTGACAATCTGAAATAAACGATTTTGCAGTATTTATTGCAGTCTCTCGAGTAACCATTATCTTAATTTGTTTGTGGTAACTATCATTGAAACAGTGAACTGCTCATTGCAAATATTATGCAGTTTCGTTAAGTAGTCAGGGTATCGCCCCTCCAGTTGAAATCTATTTAAGCTAAGCATAAATTCACTTCTTTCATCAGTCAGCTCAATTGGCGTAGAGGTGAGCAAATGATTTAAATTATGGGTCCTGGGTGGTACATTATCCTGATTATATTTTATCCATATAGCCTTGCATAATTTCTCGATCACAAGATGAGCAAAAAATAAAGATTGTAAATAATTGCGCCCTTTAAATAATGTATCAACAGCAGTCCAGTCATCCGCTGCCTGATCAATCCAGAAATTAATATAGTCCTTCTTTGTCATCATAATCCCAAAGTTAATCTTTTTTTAAAGGCTATGAAATCAATGCCAAAATGCCCAATACTCTTACACCTAACTGCGTAATATGAGGGGCACGCGCAGTATGCACGCGCCAGTACGCGGGTTTTAACTTGGAGTCTTAGAGCCTTGGTGGCATGAAATAAGAAGCCACAAAGGCTCCAAGGCATTTTCTGACCTAAATGCCTTAAAAAAGATTAAAAAGCTTGGCGGCCGACAGGCTTAGTCCTGCAATAAGTATGTACCTTATGTATTTGGCACCCCATTTCATGGCCGATCTTGCTGCCACCCATGCACCGAGCACGTTTCCAATAGCCAGCACAAAGCCCATCAGGTAATCGACCTGGCCGGTAAGCATAAAAATTACCAGGGCAAGGGGTGTAAACAAGAGCACCAGCAATACTTTTAAAGCGTTAGACCTTAAAAGGTCCATGCCGTTAATAAGCACCAGGGCAGCAAGCATAAAGTAACCTACACCCACCTGTATAAATCCGCCATACATGCCAATGGCAAAAAACACCAACACATTCACCCAGTGCGATTTCGAATGTACCAGTCCGGCCCTCGATTTTATCCAGATATCGGGTTTAAAAATCACAATCAGTAATATAACAAGCAGTATATACCCTACCACTTGTTCCATAATTGCCTCGTTAATCTTCACTGCAAGCAGGGCCCCGGGTATGGTGCCCAGAATGGAGGGGATAATCAGCCAGAGGTTTTCGCGGGTATTCAGAACCTTAGCCTTGTTAAACTCGGCAGTGGCCACCAGCGACTGGAATAGAATGGCAATGCGGTTGGTACCGTTGGCTACATTGGCAGGCATGCCTGTAAAAATAAGCATCGGAAGCGACAAGGCCGATCCTCCGCCGGCAAGCGTATTGATAAACCCTGCCAGAAAGCCTATGCCCACTACGGCCAGGTAAATGTACCATTCCATTCGGGAACAATTTTAATGAACCCAAATATACACATTATACCCTTTTAGCCAGGCTTTTCCACACGAAGTAAATGCCCACAAGAATTATACTTTGCCCGGTTGAGAAGAGCCACCAATTAAAAGGCCCGGGCAAGTAATTCGAATTTTGAACCATTATCTGGCTGAAGGATTCTGATTCCTTCCACTCGTTTAGGGGTAGTTGTTGTATAAAGAAAAAATAGTCGAGGGTAAAGGACACTATCAGCACAAGAGAGCCCGATACAAACAAAAACCAAGGAAGTTTTTTTATCCTGATGCTTCCTGCTCTTTCTTCCGCATGAAGTATGAGGGCAGCAAGTAGTATCATACTCAGCGAGGTAATTACCGGTGCCAGAACAGGACCTACCCACAGTAGGGGTATAAGAAATAATATGTCGGTAGTGAACAAGGATTCGGGCCAGTTTAAAAGCAATTTCAGAAATACGTAATAGAATAGATCCCAAATGGCAAAAGAATAAAGAAACCAGGCAAACCGGCTATTAAAGGTTCGTCCCGCAAGCCATCCTATGCAAACAAGCATAATGAGAGTGGCCAGTTCGCGCAACAATTCGGCCAGCAAAATTTGTTGATTCATAGCTGCCAGGGGAAATTGAAAGCCATTGGGGTAGTATAGCTCACGCAGGTAAACAACCACTATGGTTTCTAAAAATCCCATTGCCAGACTAAAAATTCCAACAAGGAATAATTTGCGGTTCAGCTCAGGAATAAGCATACTACCTTCTTTGTCAGATTTGTACAAAAGCCTTTGTCAGGCAGACTGCGATTTTATTGCAGCACAATCCGGCCGCTTGCTTTCATGCCCGCTCCGGCATCGAGGGTATACAAATAGAGTCCTTTCTTATAGGCCAGTTGCAAGGCTGTAATCTCAATTTCGTTGGTGCCAATTTGTCCCTCAAGGCTTGTTTCGAAAACCAACTGTCCTAAAGTATTATATACCTTAAGCGTTACAGGAAAGGCATTCTCGAGAGAAAATTTAAGGCTCGCACGGGTAGTAAATGGGTTAGGGTAGAGGCTGATATTGTTGGCTGCCAGGCTATTTTCGGGCGTGGCATTGAGGGTTTCGAAATTGGCAATCTCGGCATCCATCCAACTGATTCGGCTACCGATCCAGTTTTTCAGATAACCGATCTCTGCAACATAGCTTCCGCCAACAAAGGCATTGGGCCACACATACTGTCCGAGTATCGGGTAGGCTTCAAAATTTCGTTGTTGTGCAGCGTCAATTCGGTTAGCAATAGAATCGATATAATGGTGGATGTAATTCACACTAAAAGTACTTGTTCTAAGTTCGTTCCATCGCTGTTTTAGCTGTCCGGTAAAGCGTGGATCTTCCATCAGGCGTTCCCACCAGAAGGGAGGCTGAAAACCATCTCCCACATCAACCGATTCAAACATCCAGCCCGAGGTATTCCATCCATCGTAATAGTCTGCGTTGCCAAAAGAAAGGTTAAAATCCCATAGCGGGCCCATGGTAAGCTTTCCACCTTTACTGTCTTTGTCTTTATAAAAAAAGGTGCTTAAGCGATAGGCATCCACATTTTTGCTTAGTTCGTTTATAAGGAAAAAATCGATAAAAGAAGCCACATCGATATAGGCAGAATAACCCGTCAGAGGATCTGTAAACTGTTCATCCTGAAGTGAATTCTCAAATGTAGTAACATAATTTCTGATATAATCTCTCTGCACCGCAGGCATGGTAGCAAAATCGGGATAAACGTAATTGATTACTATCTGACCCCAGCCATTTGCTGCCGTAATGGGTGATACCCAGAAGTCTTCTCCTCGGTCGATGCTTAACAGGTAGCCGCCAGTCAAATCGTCGCCGGTAATATCAATGGGGTTAAGCGTGCTAATGTCCACGCGGTTTTTGTCTTTTTTTACTTTTTCCATCAGCAGGTATACGCCCGAATAGTTGTTGTTTAAAATTAGCTCACAAAAGCGGGTGCGTGGGGCATAGCGTCCCATGGCATTGCCCAGGTGAAAAGTAAGGGCATTGCGCATCAGGCTTTTATCGGAATAGGGCCCGTGCAGTACCCAGTCGTTTTCTTTCGGAAGTCCCAAAAGCGATACGTTGTTGTTGGCACCCAATGAGTCGCGTGTTTCGAACCCATAGTTCTTTTTCTGAAAACTCTGCGAAGACGATCCCCGTATTTCGATACCAATCGGTCCGTTATAAACATTCGGAGTATCGTTTACCTGATTAAGCCCGCTTGGATTGTCTATTATTCCCAGGGTGGCGGTAATTTTTGGCTCGTCCTGAATTTCTGATCCTCCCTGCGTAGTGATTTTTACAATCGGTAAATTGCCCGAACTAAAACCATAGGGAGGATGGAAATAATCTGCTGTTTCGTTGTATTGTAGTGTTTCGCCGGAAATAAGCGCATTCAGGAACGCAATTGCTGTAAGGTCAGATGAATTGGTGCCCTGGTTGATGAACTGTATGGCCAATAGGTTATTTCCTTCCTGAAGCATGGAAGCTTCGAAGATAAACCGCACGGGTAATCCTCCCTGATACATTGCTGCCTCATGGCCATCTGATAATACACTATTAAAAACAGGCACTGGTTGCGTTACATTCGACGAACGGGCTATTTCAATACCGTTAAGATAAGCAACAAAACCATCGTCATAGTCCACATCCAGATGGCATTCGAGTATGTCACTAAGGTTGGTTATCTGAAAGGCACGTAAAAGATAAACTGAGTTTACTGCCGGTAGAATGGTGGCATCGTCGTCATCGCCATAACCAAATCCACCCGGGCCTGTTTGCCATGCCGAAGCATTGAATCCTACTTGATTCCAACCAGAAGGTGGAGCCGAGGTGGCTGGCAGATATTGCCAGTTATCACCGGCAAGTACAATGGCTTCCCAATGGCTTTGGGTAAAAACTGAAACACTCCAAAGGAGTGGGAGAAGGGCAAGAATAAATCGACGCATGCAAAAATGTTTTAGTCTTCTACGGAACTCGAAAGAATTAGTTTTAATTTGGAAAAAAGGTATTGCAAATACACTCACAATGTATCTACATTCACGAACAAAATTTGTAACCCTGTTTTATCGATTATTGTATCGTGAAAAATATAGATTAACTTTAAAGCAAACAAATAGACAAATATGAAAGCACCAAATCTGGAAGTTAAAATAGGAGTGGGGATAGACGAATTTCTTTTCGGAATTTCGCGCGAAACTTTAAAGGAAAAAATGGGCGAGCCAGATGAAATTGAAGATAATGACGAGGGCGACGAAGAGGAAGGAAAAATTGAAATCTGGCATTACGATGATTTGGAATGTTCGGTTGAATTTATTGAAGGCAATAACTGGCAGTTGTCTGCCATTGCCATCAATTCTGAAGATTGCACCATGGCCGGTGTGAAGATAATGGGAAAATCCCTGGGCGAAATTACCAGTCTGATCGATGCATTAAATCTGGGCGAATACGAATCGGAAAAAATTGATGTGGGCGATGGTCACGATATAGTATTACTAAGTGTTTTCGATGCCGGCCTGAATTTCTGGTTCGAGGCAGGTTTCCTCACTGAGTTGCAAATGGTGGAGAGCGGTGAGGAATAACATCACCTTTTTCGAATCCTGAAACCTGAATTGCCGTTTACATGAATTAATTTGTGTAAATTAGAAGTTAAGGTTTCAATACTAGAACATGACATTTTATAGTTTCAGATTTTTCAGAATTATCCTTCTTTTATCGCTGTTGGCAACTTCCATGCTTCAGAGTCAGGAGGTGGCTTACGATATGCAATTCAGACATATCACAGTGGAGAATGGTTTGGCTAACAATATTGTAACCGATATAACTCAGGATTCATCTGGATTTTTGTGGTTCGGCACCCTCGATGGCTTATGCCGTTATGATGGCTATAATCTGAAAATTTACAGGCAATCCGAAGACCCGAATTCACTCTGCGACAACTATATTCTCGATGTATTTTTAGACAAACAAAACATCTTATGGATTGGCACCAATAGCGGAGGCCTTTCGCGTTTCGACCCTTCTACCGAAAGTTTCTCCACCTATTCCATGTCTGGGAATTACCCCCTTGCCAGTAACCGTGTAACACGAATTGTGCAAGATCGTTCGGGCTTTTTATGGCTTTCGAGCTATTTTGGAGGTCTTACCCGCCTCGATCCCCTTACCGGAGAGACCTTAATTTATAAAGCCGATGCAAACGAAAGCAATAGCATTAGCAGCAACCTTACCACCGAAGTTCTTGTGGACAAGGATGGAAGCATTTGGGTAGGCACACAAGACCAGGGACTTAATCACTTCGACCCTGAGACATCGACCTTTACCAGCTATAAACAGATACCCGGCGAACCTTCGAGCCTTAAAAGCAACGAAATTTATTCACTTTATCTCAACAAGGCGGGGCAACTGATGGTGGGTACACACTCCGGCTTGTCGGTCTTTGACCGTTCAACTAAGACCTTTCGAAACCAATTCGATTTTGGTATCAACGACATAAAAGAATTTAACGGAGATTATCTATTCGCTACTTATTTTGGACTTATAAAGCAGGAAAAGCTGTTCTCAACTTCAAAGTCATATTCTCATAATCAAAACATTCAAACAAGTTTAAGCCATAACGATATTATATCCTTCTTTATCGATGAATCCGGAATTTTATTCATGGGAACTGGTGGTGGAGGTGTCAATATTTACTATCAATCGACCAAGAAGTTTTTTACCTACAGCCACAATCCTAACCTGCCAAATACATTGAGCTCTAACATTATAAGGGGTTTTACGGAAGATGCTGAGGGTAATATCTGGATTGTGACGATGAGTGCGGGTATTAACATATTCGAAAAAAGGACGGGCTATTTCCATTCAATTACCATGGACAATTACGAGGGCATTCATCTGAATGTGTATTCGACCCTATGCGCTTATACCGACACCCGCAAGGATATTTGGGTAGGTACATGGGGCGAAGGAGTGTATGTGCT
This sequence comes from Bacteroidales bacterium, assembly GCA_035913795.1. GTDB lineage: Bacteria > Bacteroidota > Bacteroidia > Bacteroidales > UBA10428 > UBA10428. The sequence goes on along the minus strand of JAMIIA010000125.1, from coordinate 13,139 downwards.
TCCCCGGGGCAAAAAAGAGTTTGTTAACCTGCGCAAGGATGAAAAGCAAGAAAATACCTTGTTGTCGAATATCGTGCATGCTTTTTATGACGATGGTTTTGGCAATATCTGGATTGGTACCGAAGATGGCCTGAGTATCTACAATCTTTCCACTAAATCTTATCGGAATTTCTCTCAGAATTCACCCGGAAATCAGTCCATTACACAATACAGTGTGCAAAGTAATTGCATATTAAGTGATGCTTTTGGAAATTATTGGGTAGGCACCTATGGCGGGCTCAATCATTTTATTCGCGATAACAAAACAGAAGATCCTTTCACCGATAGCTATAATGTAGTGAAATTTGTAAAAGAAGGCAAAGAAGGAATTCGATTGAACGACGAAAGGATAATCAGCATTCATTACAATCCGGAAATAGATAAACGAAGCATTTTTGTGGGCACCTATGGCGGAGGTTTGCAGGTATTGAAACTCAGTGCCAATGGCGATTCGGTGGAGAGTATCAGGCAGTATACCGACAAGGATGGCTTACCAAACAATGTTATTTTCACCCTTGTATCAGACAACAGTGGTACGCTTTGGATGAGCACCAACAAAGGCCTTGCCCGGTTTAACCCCACCACCCTCGAAGTAAACACTTACGACCATCACGATGGTTTACAGGGCGATCAGTTTTATTGGGGTGCTGGGTTTAAAAGTTCTTCTGGCGAGTTATTTTTTGGCGGTATTAACGGGTTTAGTCGATTCCTGCCTCAAGATATCCTGCACGATCAATATCTTCCCGAAGTAGTAATCACAGAAATGCGTATTGCCAATAAACCAGTGCGAATAGGAGAGGAAATTAACGGAAAGATAATTCTTGCCGAGGATATCAATAACATAGACAAGCTGGTACTCAGCTACCGCGAAAATATTTTCTCTTTCGAATTTGCAGCCCTTCATTATGCCTTCCCGCAAGACAACGAGTATGAATACATGCTCGAAGGCTTTGAAAAGGATTTTAATAGAATTGGATCTGCTCACCGGCTGGCCACTTACACCAACCTAGATCCTGGTGAGTATGTGTTTCGGATTAGAGCATCCAACCACGATGGTATCTGGAACCCCACAGAGAAAACACTTCGGATAGTGATTACACCTCCATTCTGGAAAACATTTTGGTTTAGGGTTATGGTGTTTTTAACATTGTGTGGTCTGCTCGTTCTGATTTACCTTCGCAGGGTTGCACAGATTAAGGCACAAAGTGTGCAACTGAGCCTTTTGGTAAAAAAGAAAACCCAGGAACTGGCCGAGAAAAACAGTGAGCTCGAGAATGCCAATGTAGAACTTACCAGGAGCAATGCGACTAAGGATAAGTTTTTTTCAATCATTGCACATGATTTGAAAAACCCTATCAATGTATTGCTTGGTTTTGCCGATTTATTGCAATTGAATTATGACCATTATGAGGATGTAAAGCGAAAGAGATTTATTTCGCTAATTGTCGATTCATCCGAAAAGCTGAATAACCTTACCGATAACCTGCTTACCTGGTCCAGGTCGCAGGCAGGTCAAATTAAATACTCTTATGAGACATATAATATTACAACACTTATTGTGGAAAATATTCACCTTTATCTCGAAGCTTTAGAAAAGAAAAAGATAAATGTTCAGTTCCTGCAGAGCCAGCAGGCTTTCAATGCTTTTATCGATACCCATTCGATGGCTGCTGTGTTTCGCAACCTGTTGGCCAATGCCATTAAGTTTACCCCTGCCGGGGGAAGGATAGAGATAGAAATTATTCCACAGGTTCAGCAAAAAGAATTCCTTATTCGAGTGAGTGATACCGGTGTGGGAATCAATGCGGCACAGCGCGAAGCACTCTTCTCTGTGGGTCATTCCTCCTCTACGCAGGGCACACAAGGCGAAAAAGGTACCGGATTGGGACTCATACTTTGCCAGGAATTTATTGAGGCCAACAAGGGTAAAATATGGATTGAGAGCATGCCCGAAAAAGGAACAACAGTTTTTTTCACCTGCCCTATGGCCCGATAACTTTGCTTTGTGCTCTCAAGCTAGTTTGGCCAGCACGGTTTTATCCTTGTCGTTCAGAACTTCGTGAATCACTACTTTCTCAAAACTATTTTTTGGAAGCGTATGGCCTTTTACCCAAATGGGCACAAAGTTTTCTCCATAGCCCGATGCTTTTAGTCCCCCTTCCGGTTTCTCAACCAGCAGTATCTGCTCTTTGCCCAAAAGGCTTTGCCTGTATCGGTATTTACTCTCGTCAGAAAGCTGACGGATGAGTTCGCTGCGTTCGGTTTTAATTTTTTCATTCACCTGCCCGGGCATATTTTCGGCAAGTGTGCCACGACGCACCGAATATTTAAAGGTGTGTATATGCCCAAACCCAATTTCACGCACGGTGTTGTAGGATTCTTTAAAGAGCTCGTCCGTTTCACCCGGAAAGCCGACAATGATATCGGTGGTAAAATTGAAAAAAGGGTATTTTTCTCTGAAGGTGTCAATCAGACTCCTATATTGGTCGATGGTATAAAACCGGCGCATGAGGCTGAGCACTTTTTCCGAACCACTTTGCAGGCACAGATGCAGATGCTGACAGAGTTTCGGGTTTTGGAACAACTCTATGAATTTTTCTGAAAATCCTTCAGGCTCCATCGATGAAATTCGTACCCTGAAATCGCCGGGTAAAAGCAATATTTTTTCAATTAAGTCTTCGAAACTCACCCCTTCGCTCCGGTAGCGGCTTATGTTTACGCCGGTAAGTACTACTTCTTTACGGCCTGAATCCACCACCTGGCGTATGTTGTCCAACACATCCTGCACCGGACGGCTGTTGGCCTTGCCCCTTACTTTGGGCACGATGCAATAGGTGCAATAGTTGTTGCAGCCATCCTGAATTTTTATCATGCTGCGGGTATGCAAACCATCTTCCACCACCGAAAAATTGAATAAGTCCTGCTTCAGGTCGTTTGGGTGCAGAAGCTCGCCTTTCAGGTGGGCATCGACCAGGGGAAAGACCGAACTTTTTTCTTTGTTGCCAACAACATAAGTCAGGTCGCTGCGGTTTTCGAGGTATTCTTTTTGGCTGGTTACCATGCAACCCGTAACCACTGTAAGACCAACACTGCTGGCATGGCGCACAGCCTGGTTAATGGTGTTTTTCGATTTCTGGTCGCTTTGGTTGGTAACTGTGCAGGTGTTTACGATGTACACATCGGCTGGTGCGTGAAAGGGTACAATTTCATATCCAGCTTTGCTGAAATCGGTAAGAATGGAATCGGTTTCGAACTGGTTGAGCCTGCAACCAAGTGTTTTAAAGGCTACTCGCTTTTTGATCATGCTACAGTACTTACTTCGTCAAATATTTTTACCAGCTCGCCTTCGGTGGCGAAGTCGACTACAGAAGTAATCTTAACCTGAGCAAAACGGCCAATCATACTTTCGTCGTCGCTGGCAAAGCGCACAATTATTTTTCCTTCGTTTACGGCCGACAGATACCTGCCCTTGCGGTCTTTTTGCACCACCAGCACCTTTTGCAGGCTGCCAATCAGGCTCTGGTTGTAAGTATGAGATTGCTTTGCCAATAAGTTAGAGAGGTCGTGTAAACGTTGTTTTTTTATGGCGTGCGGAATGTCATCGTCCCAGCGGGCACTGCGTGCTCCCGGGCGAGGCGAGTAGCGGGCAATATAGGCCATGTTGAACTGGAATTCTTCCATTGCATTCACGGTGTTCTGGTATTGTTCCTCGGTTTCGCCTGTAAAGCCAACAATGATATCGGTAAACAGGGTAGCCTGGGGAATAATTCGTCGTATCGATTGCACAATACGACGGTAATCGTGGAGATTATGGTTCCGGTTCATACGAATCAGCACGTGGTCGTCGCCCGATTGCATGGGCAGGTGTATCTGTTTGGCCAAACACTTATAACGTGCAATGGTTTCGAGCACATCGTCGGTCATATCCTGCGGATGGGGCGAAGTAAAATATAACCAGAAGTCGCATCCACTTTTTTCACCCATCTGGCCAATTTTTTCAAGCAGCTGTGCAAAGGTCAGTTCTTCACCTTTTTTGTCGCGTCCGTAGGAGTTTACATTCTGTCCGAGTAAGGTTATGGATTTGTACCCATTTCTTACCAAACGTTCTGCTTCAGCAATAATCTCGTCCGAAGGCCTTGATATTTCCCTTCCACGGGTAAAAGGCACTGCACAGTAGGTACAGAATTTATCGCATCCATTCTGGATTGGAATGAAAGCCTCGAAGCTTGAGTTGTAGGTGGGGTTGATATCCCAGAATTGTTCGATGCGTTGGTCGGCTTTGTTCATCAGCACCGGCTTGCCAGCAATGGTTGTTTTGTGGTCGAACCTGATTTGTGTGAAATCGATGGGGGTGTGATTTGCCTTTTCCTCCTGAATTTCGACTATATCTTCGTGCTGTATGCGAAAAGGCAATGCTACACCATATTGACTTACCATGGCAGGCAACTGAGAAAGCTCGCTCATTTGAAAAACCAAATCGAAGAGCTTCAAAAATTTATCTCTGTCGGCAGGCAACACACATCCGGAAACAAAGGTAACCAGCTGGCGCTTGTTTTTCCATTTATTCCATTTATCGATTTTGGTATACACCTTATCGATGGCTTTTTGGCGCACCGAACAGGCCACCAGACCAAGCAAATCAGCATCCTCTTCTTTATCGCACCAGCAAAAGCCCATGCCTTCTATTACATGCTTAAGACGCTCGCTGTCGGACTTATTCATCTGACAACCTAAAGTTACAACGTGGTATTTCATCTTCTTCAAACTTGCGGGCATAAGGTACAATCTCACGAGCTACTACGAATACCCTTTACACCCGTATTCTTCTCTGCAACCTTATGCTAAAAATATACTTCTGTACGAATGTTGTCGGGCGAGATTCCTTTGGTAGTAAGGATATCATACACTTCGTGAATCATTTCGTAATTGCCGCAAAGATATACCAAAGTATCCGAATCGATATGGTTCTTGCGCAAGTAATCGGTTACACGACCATGAAAGGCTCCTGATTTATCGCGCGAGGTGCAGCCTATGTATCTTCCGGCCGGATATTCGGCAGCGGCATATTGCTCAGTTCCATATTTAACGCCATGCAGCAAGGTATAATTTAGGTTTTTATGGCTGTTTACAATGCTGTGGAAAGGAGCAATGCCTGTGCCCGATGCTATGAATAGATAGTTTTGTGTAGCAGTTTTTTTCTGATCGAGTGTAAAAAATCCAAAGGGGCCTTCCACCTTAATAGGCTGCCCTGCACTGAGTTTTTTCAGCTTCTTCGATACATGGCCTTCTTCTACTTCTTTTATCAATACCTCCAAATAATCCACATTGTTGGCACTGTAAACCGAGTATTCCCTGAGCTGTTTATCTTCAGGCATTCCGAGCGTTATGTGCTGACCGGGTGTAAATTCCATCCCGTGCCTGTCGAAGCGTAAAATGTAGGTCGATTCGGTAAGGTTTTTTACTGAATGAATGCAAAAAACAGGCTCTTCGGCCGATATATTTGATTGGGCAGGTAATTGATCTGGATTGTGTTCGTGTGGGTTCATAATGCTTATTTGAATTAATTCTAAATAAACTTCTCTAACGGAAAAGATTGCAGAATGTTCAAAATTTGTGCATTTTAACAAATCGTTATTTTTTTGCCCCTCAAGGGGATGTCCCGCGCGCTGTTCCCATTGGTTAAGTAGATAAGATAAATGCCTTCGCCGATTCACTTTTTATATAGAAGAAATACAATGTTTGCAATAAGAAATATTTCAATCAGAAAGTTTTTAAAACAATTGGTTTTTGCTTTTCGGAAATTTCTTCTGGTTTTGGGTGTATTGTTTTGCATCGCGCTAGTTTTAAGCTTTACGCACATACCTTATTGGCAATATTATGCCCTTGGAACACATAAAAGTGAACTCTATGCCGATCCCGATTACATTGTGTTGATGGGAGGTGGCGGAATGCCAGGTGCCGATGGACTTATCAGGGCTTATTACGCGGCAGGGGCTTGGGAAAGAGCTCCCAAAGCAGCTGTCATTATCGCCATTCCGGCAGATACATCCAATCCCTGCGGCTCGCCCGAATTGCAACTGAAAAGCGAATTAGTCATGCGGGGAGTGGATAGTACGCGCATTAAATTCGAAACCAGTGGCTACAGCACCTACACCCAGGCAATGGCTATAAAAAGCATGTTCACTCAGCAGGAACTCGACACCCTGGTGCTTCGGTTGGTAACCACTCCCGAACACATGTACAGGTCGGTGCAGGTATTTCGCAAGGCTGGTTTCCACTATGTGGGAGGCACTCCGGCGTTCGAAAAGGGAATCTTACAGAAGAGCCTGCTTCGAAAGGAAGATCAGAACCGCTCAGCCCTCAACCTAAGGTATAACATGTGGAGTTACCTTCAGTACGAAATTATCGTGTGGCGCGAATATTGCGCCCTGGCCTACTACAAGCTGCGAGGTTGGATTTAGATTACAAGCCCGGCATGGAAGATTCAGATTTTTTCTTCGATTTGTGCATTCTACCTTTTAAAGTAAATTTGTGCTTCAGTAAAAAATATTTCAGGTGATATACCCCTCCAGCTTCGAGCAAAAAACAGGTTTCGACCGCATACGCGCAATGATAATGGAGGCCTGTTTGTGCGATTTGGGTCGCGAGCGGGCAGAGGAAATGCGGTTTATGACCGATTTTAAAACCCTTGAGTTTGAATTGCTGCTCACTTCAGAACTTAAAAGCGTGTTGGAGATGGAAGAGCATTTTCCACAGGACGGCTACCTCGATGCCCGCAAAAGCATTCTCAAGGCACGTGTCGAAGGGGCTTATCCCGAAGTGGCCGACCTGGTGCTAATCCGAAAATCGCTCGCTGTAATTATTCTGATTGCCAGGTTTTTTGCTGACTCCGAACGACGTACGAAATATCCTCTTCTCTATCAAATTTCCACACAGGTCGAAACATTTCCAGCCATCATTAAAGAGATTAACAGGATTGTAGACGATACCGGCAAGATAAAAGACAATGCCTCACCTGAGTTACTGGATATTCGCACGAACCTTCGCCAGAAACAAAATGAAGTAAACCGGAAGCTCATTTCCATTCTTAAACAGGCTAAAGCTGAAGGACTTGTAGAGGAAGATGCCGACATAACCTTTCGGAACGAAAGACCTGTGATTCCTATGCTGGCAGCGGGTAAACGTCGGCTTGGCGGAATGATTCACGATGAATCGGCCACCGGAAAAACAGCCTTTGTGGAGCCTGCAGCCATTGTAGAACTCAACAACCGTGTGCGCGAATTGCTGCTGGCTGAATCGCGCGAAATAAAACGTATTCTACTAAATTTTGCCGATTTTCTGCGACCAGAAATTGAAAGTTTGTTGTCAAGCTACAGCTTTTTAGCCACCATCGATTTCTTGCGTGCCAAGGCACGTTTCGCCAGGCAAATTAAGGCATGCCTTCCGGTGCTGAACCACGAACAGGCTTTCCGCTGGAAACAGGCAGTGCATCCCATACTCTATCTGGCCCATACTGCCGAAAATAAAGTCGTTGTGCCACTGGATATTTACCTCACTGCCGAAAACCGCATTCTGGTTATTTCCGGACCCAATGCAGGAGGTAAATCGGTATGCCTAAAAACGGTAGGTTTGTTGCAGTATATGCTTCAATGTGGATTGCTGGTGCCCGTGAGTCCGAATTCTGAGGCCGGAATCTTCGAATCCATTTTTATCGACATTGGCGATGAACAATCGATCGACAACGATTTGAGCACCTACAGCGGACACCTCGAGAATATGAAGTTTTTTGTGAAGCATGCCAATAAGACTACCCTGCTGCTTATCGATGAATTTGGCACCGGCACCGAGCCTAACCTGGGTGGGGCCATTGCCGAAGCTGTTTTGGAAAAATTACACAAACAGCAGGTGTTTGGTATTATTACCACGCATTATGCCAACCTGAAACATTTTGCCTCGCAAACACCGGGTATTGCCAATGGTGCCATGTTATTCGATTCGCAATCGATCAAGCCCCTTTATCAACTCTCGATTGGTAAACCCGGCAGTTCGTTTGCCATCGACATTGCCCGGAAAATAGGCCTTCCGGAAGATATTCTTCAAAGCGCCTCAGCCAAAATAGGTGAAGAACATTTCAATTACGATAAACAGCTTCGTGAGATTGCCCGCGACAAAAGCTATTGGGAAGATAAACGACAGCGTATACGTAAAGTGGAAAAAACCCTCGATGAGTTATATTCCCGCTATGGTGGAGAGCTTGAGAATATACAGAAAGAGCGCCGCCGCATAATTTCCGAAGCAAAAGAAGAGGCAAAATTGTTGTTGAAAGAGGCCAATGCCTCCATCGAACGCACCATTCGCGACATTAAGGAAGCACAGGCCGAAAAGGAACAAACCCGTTTGGTACGCGAGCGATTTGAAAGTGACCGGGCGGAGTTGGATAAAAAAACCTCTGAGACTGCAGACCCCTTCACCAAAAAACAGGAAGAGCTGCGCAAGGCCGAAAGATTATTGATAGAGCGCAGCACCAAGCTGAAAGAGACAAGCCTGAAGAAAGTAAAACCCAAAAAAGAGCCTGTGCTGCAGCCTGGCGACAAGGTTAAATTGCAGGGCATGGATTCTGAGGGAGAAGTGATAAAAACCGAAGGTAAATTCATCACCGTGGCCTTTGGCAATATGCTCAGCACGGTGCATGCCGACAAAATAGTGCGTGGCAATGAGGCAGAAGAAAAGGGTGCAAAAAATGTAGTTAAAGCGCGCCTTTCTCCTGAACTGCAAGCCAGAAGGTTTAGCTTTAAACCCGATATCGATGTGCGTGGTATGCGTGGTGAGGCAGCACTTATGCAGATACAGCAATTTCTCGATGGAGCTATCATGGCCGGGGCACACCAGCTCAGTATTCTGCATGGAAAAGGTAATGGTATTTTGCGCCAGCTTATTCGCGAGTACCTTCTTGCCTCGGGCTATGTAAAGTCGTGCACCGATGCCCATGCCGACCGCGGTGGGGCAGGAATTACAGAAGTGGTTTTAGAATATTAAACACTATAAGAATCTGATTAAGTTATGCTCACTATTTATTCACCCCAAATTGGTCCGCGCTTGCAATATGTTTGCCGCTTGGTGTTTGAAACAATACTTCAGCAGCCCTACAAACTTACCAACCAGCTTTCAGAGGCAGGTTCCGGAACCATCAATTACAGTCCTCAGGCCATCGAGGGTGCTTTTCGTATCGAACCATCCGGACTGCTTGAGCAAAGCGGCATTAGTAACCACGAATTGTTTCCGGGAGAGCTGGACGGAATGAAAACCCTTTTTCACCATGGAAAGGGCGACCTGAGCTTTGACATTTTCTCGGCAGTGTTTTACCTCTGCAGCCGCTATGAAGAATACCTTCCTTTCGAAGCCGATGAGCACGGCCGGTTCCGGGCCGAAGACAGCGTGGCGTATCGCTACGATTTTTTGCAGGTGCCCGTGGTGGAGCTTTGGGTAAAAAACCTTGCAAAACGCTTGAACCTATCTTTCCCTTCGGGAAGTTTTCAATTTCAGCTTACGGTAGATGTCGATCAGGCATGGAAATATGCACACCGAGGTTTCTTAATTACATCGGGGGCCTTGCTTCGCGACTTTTTTACCGGCCGCTGGTCTGAAATGGCTCGCAGGATAAAAGTTTGCGCAGGCTTAAGCACCGATCCCTGGGATACCTATTCATGGTTTGCATCAACCGAACAGAAATTGTCTAAACCGGTGCGCTTTTTCTTTCTTATGCATGGCGAAGGTCCCTTCGATCCGGTCGTTTGCAGAAAGGGAAAGGCCTTCAGGAAACTGGTTTCTGGCCTTAATGCCCGCAATAAAACCGGACTGCATCCTTCCTACGCTTCGAATGCACGACTCGAACAACTAAACAAAGAGTATTACGAGCTTTCGTTGCTGATGCAGAACAAGCCGCGCCATAGCCGGCAACATTTTCTGCGGCTAAGCTTGCCCGAAACGTATGCACGAGTTATAAAACTTGGAATTTTAGAGGATTATTCGATTGGCTATGCTAGTCAGACTGGTTTCAGGGCGGGGTTGAGCAGGCCTTTCCGCTGGTATAACCTTGCAGCAGAAAAGGAAACCCATCTTGTTTTAGTACCCTTTCAGGTTATGGACCGCACCCTGAAGGACTACCTGATGCTTTCGCCCGAAGAAGCATTATCGACATTGCTTTCACTGGCCGAGACCGTAAAAGCAGTTGGTGGACAGTTTATACTACTTTGGCATAACGACAGCGCCTCCGGCGAGGGTGAGTGGAAAGGGTGGAGAGAAGTGTTGGAAAATGCTATAGAACAAACTGCTGAATAATGTACTTTCAAACTGATAATACACAGATTCTTATGACAAATCTGATTAATAAATAGTAAATTTGTTGATTAAACGAATAAAAATATGACTGATATTCAATTATATACAAAATTATCAGGATTATCATCAAACTTAAAGTCAGAGGTTGCTGATTTTATTGATTTCTTAAACTTTAAGTCAAAAAAAGGTGACAGTAAAAATGCAATTAGAATATCGGGTAAGGCGAAAGGACTTATAGAAATGAGAGATAATTTTGATGATCCAATTAAAGGATTTAGCGATTATTTAAAATGAACTTACTAATAGATACGCATGCATTGATTTGGTTCATTACCGACAATGATAAATTACCTCTTAAGACCAAACAGATAATTGAAAACAAGGATAACATCTGTTATGTTAGCATAGCGACTTATTGGGAGATCGGCATTAAGAATTCAATAGGTAGACTTGATTTAAATTCTGATTTGGCGAGGATTTTCCAAATAATTGAGGAAACTGGTTTTGAATCATTACCTATCACAAAAAACCAAATATTGAGAAATGCCAATTTAGAGCTTCATCATCAGGATCCGTTTGACCGAATTATTATAGCACAGGCTATGACTGAAAAAATGACAATTCTAACCAAGGATAGTCAATTTGAGAATTACAATGTTCCCATAATTTGGGAATAATAGCCATTACACCACACAGTAATTCTCCTTTTATCCTCTCAAACTTTTTACTTTTTTTAAATCATGTTCATTTACTTCTCGTAAGAGTTGTAACTTTCGCTAGTTGGTGTACAATCAATTGAAAACACAAACAAATGATACGCTATTTAAGGCATCATGAAATTGACAAATATAAATGGGATGACTGCATCGAAAAAGCTCCCAATGGCCTTATCTATGCCTTGAGTTGGTATCTCGATATTGTATTACCTGGGTGGGAGGGTTTGGTAAAAGGCGATTACGAATCGGTAATGCCTTTATGCCAAAGAAAAAAGCTTGGAATACCTTATTTGTTTCAACCTTTTTTTACGCAGCAATTGGGAGTTTTTGGTAAAAATACATTGTTAACAGACGATTTTATTGAGGCTATTCCCCGTTGTTTTAAGCATATTCACATGTGCCTGAATCAGTTCAATCAAATTGCCGAACACAGCAGATTACGGAACAATTACGTCTTGAACATAAGCCAAAACTACACCATGGTTCAGGCTGGATTTAGTCGAAATTGTAATCGAAATATCAACAAATCATTCACGCAACAGTTGCATGTGGAACAATTGACAGATGTGGGCTATTTTATTCGGTTTATTCAAACCCAATTGAAAAGTGAGATAGATTCAATCTCAATGAAAGATTATTCTACACTTGAGATCCTGTTAAAGGAGGGAATGAAAAAGGGACTTGCGGAAATTATCCGGGTAAAAGATGAAAACGGAAATGCCTTGGCGCTTGGTTCGTTCTTAAAATGGCGCGACCGCATAATTTTTCATGTTTGTGCCTCTACCTCCGAAGGAAAATCGAAGCAGGCCATGTACCTTTTAGTAAACTACCAGATAAAAAGTTATTCAGAAAAATATCGTTTTTTCGATTTCTCAGGATCCGATATGGAGGGGGTGGCTTATTTTAATTCAAGTTTTGGAGCTCAGGCTTATTCGTACCAAACAATATGGATTAACAGGTTGCCTTTCTGGTTGCGATGGGTGAAAAAGTAAAATAAGACATTTTTTTAAGCAAGTTTTGAAGAATAAAATCAAGTATTGGTGAACACCAAAATAATCAAGTGATCATTAAATCAGCGGGTGTGTTTGCGGTAGACTGTTTTTACCAAATTGTCTTAATCTTATATCGTTTGATATTATCGTCTTTTGTCACAATCATTAGTTTATCTGCCAAACATTGTGCAATTAAATGTCTATCAAAAGGGTCTCTATGTATAAATTCTAAAGTCGATAATTCAATCGCATGCTCAAATGTTATTGGTAAAATCTCAAACCCATTATCCTCAATCAGATTAAGAAAATGCTTAAATCCTTTTGGAAATCTAAATTTATCCACGCTTATCTTAATTGCTATTTCCTAAATCGAAGCTATACTTACTATTTTTGAATTAATAGGGTCTTCAATCATGGATATTACCTTCACTGGTAACTTTTCATCTCCATTCAAAAACAAAATCAACGAATGGGTATCAAGCAACAATTCTATTACATATAGTCTATAAAGTCATTTAATGGTTCATCAAAGTCAGAAGACAAAAAAATCTGCCCTTTAGCGCACCCAAATTTTGGAGTCTTTTTCTTATTCTCTTTTTGATTATCCATTTTTATACCAGTAATTATCAGACATTGCAATTGCAAGCCTATCAAAGAGCCTGTCGCCGTAGTATCTGCGGTTAAGTTTATAGCAAAATTCATATAGATATAACTGTAAATATTTCCCTTTGATTTTATGATAAATGCCTAATAATGTTCTTTTTGCATTGCTAATTGCTATATGCACCCAAGGGAGGCTTTTTACGGTTGTCTCTCTGGTTGATTTTTCGGTTACATGCACTTCAACATAATGGGCAATATTTACATAACTCGTGCTCTTGTCGCTGAATACAATGCATTTTTCATCAAAGTTTTCTTTTACAACTTTATCGATGCTATTAGATAAATGGCTTTCCAGTACTTTCATTTTAAAATAACGAACATGTTTGCTGGTTTTTCCAGTTTCAATATCCTCTAAGGGTGTAGATTCGGCCATTACGGCAACATTGGTTTG
>JAMIIA010000124.1:0-1130 GCA_035913795.1 Bacteroidales bacterium | reverse complement strand
AGGAGTGTTGTAAACTTTGCTGAGGTTCTTGCCTTCGATAGCTTCCTCAATCGCTTTTATTGTTTCAGGGTTGGTAATCTTAACCGGGAATGGTAACCCCTGCTCCATGATGATCCGCCTGAAAAAAATGCCGATCGCTTCACTGGTCGTAATCCCGAGAGTCCTTAAAACCTTTTCAACTTCGATCTTTATGCCGGGTTCGACCCGGGTTTGAATTGTTGCAGTTTTGCTCATATTTTTATTCTCCTGCTATCAATTATATTTAATTGTAATGACAATTACAATACAATTGCATGCAAAAACACAGATAGTCGGTGTATTCCCAGAGTGTAATTATTCAAAGGCACCAGCTAACAACAAAAACCTTTGTTGATCGTGTTTTTAACCGGTTGCAGGTAATAACGATTGGACTAAACCGCTACGCGGTAGCCACTCCAGAATTTCTTTAGAACTACAGCTTGTTTCGCTTTATCCAGACATGCAAAGTAGTCGGTGAACATTCGATAATCCTGGCAATAGATCTTTTACTGACCTTTTTTTTCAGGTAATCTGTTATTTGTTCCCTGTGTTCATCAAGCTTAACATGTTTTGCCGGGCCCTTAGGCCGTCCCATGGGCAATCCCTGAGATTTCCTGTAAGCCAGCGCCTCTTTTGTTCTCATCGAAATGAAGTCTCTTTCTATCTGCGCAGCCAGCCCCAGAATTGTCGCGGTAATAGTGGCCTGAATCGAGCCATCCATCACCATCCCGTTCTTTACGATGTGAACGGAAGTTTCCTTCTTCGCTGCCAGTTCAAGAATCTTGAGCACTTCCAGTGTCGACCTGGCCATTCTCGATACTTCTGACACAATGAGATTGTCGCCGGACTGCAGCTGGTTAACAATTCGCCCCATTTCCCGCTCTTCCCACGAAATCCTGCTGCTTTTCGTCTCCTGCACAAACTCCACGGGAGCCAGCTGCCGGGCATTACAATATTCCAATATCCCCAGCTTCTGGTTCTCAATATCCTGCATTTCAGTAGAAACTCTTAAATATGCGTAGTTGGCCATCTCATTTCTCCCTTAACACCGGAAAAACCTGTAAACAGGTTTTTCTGTCGCAAATAAGTCCAGCTAATACATAACAAACACA
>JAMIIA010000123.1:0-2880 GCA_035913795.1 Bacteroidales bacterium | reverse complement strand
TCAACATTAAACAACTGCGTGAAAAGTTGAAAAAGTCGCAGATCGAATTTGCCAGAATGATCGGCGTAAGTGTTGCAACCCTCCGTAACTGGGAACAGGGTCGGCGTTACCCGGTAGGCCCGGCCAGGTCTCTGCTGAAAGTCTTTGCTTCAAATCCGGAAGTTGTTTTGCTGGCTCTTGCTCACTGAAAATCATTTTTTTGTTGTCCCTAAGCCGCTATTACGCGGCTTTTTCATAGTCGGAAGAAAACATTGTCAACCTGATTCAACTTTCAATACAACTTTGAACTTTCAGAAAAGTATGTCAATTCCGACAAATTTAATGTGATAACTAAATCCACGCAAAAGCGAATTGCGAGAAAAACCGGGTCAACTATAACTTTTATAGGCTGAAGTCTGCTGGTTGATAATTTCCTGTTTCCTCGCATTTGGTATTTTTGCGAACTATGACTTTTTTAGGGTCAACTGAAACAGGGTAAAATCAGTCCTAATCTGCATTTCTACCTGCTGGTTGTTTGCCAGGGCAAAATTTCGTATCCCGAACTATCACTAAAACCGTGTTTAGTTTTTAATAAAACAACATAACGAAAGAAGTATTTCTTGTTTGCTCGTATTTGGTATTTTTGCGAACTATGACTTTTTTGGGGCCAACTGAAACCAGGTAAATTCAGTCCGAATCTGCATTTAGTCCTGTTTTTCTAACGGAATGGTTTTTTCAGAAAGATCCTGGTCAATCCTTGTTTATTTTGTTGTTTTGCCGGAAAGCCTTTTCGTATAAACACGGAAACCTTTATTGAATCTGACCTTTCCTTTCCGTTGTTTAAATTTTTCTAAAAAAACGAACAAACAGACCTGGCCCACCAGGTTTGTAAAATTACAAAGTTTCCTTGTTTGTATGTTTTTAAGGCTTTTAATACTTTTAATACTTTTAGGCGCCCTGTAACGATGATTAGATCAATGTCTGACTGGTCGAAATATGACTTTTTTAGGGTCAACTATGACTTTTTTAGGGTCAACTATGACTTTTTTAGGGTCAACTATGACTTTTTTAGGGTCGAAATATGACTTTTTTAGGGTCAACTATGACTTTTTTAGAAAACTGTCGTTTTGTATGACTAGTTGAAAAAAAGGTCATACTTTGATATTGTTTTTATGAAGATTTTTGAGGGGGCAAAACCATGGAACACAAACTTATAAGAAAATCTAATTTTTTGATAGAAGCTTCATACAAGCTTACTTTGGTTGAACAAAGAATCGTTATGATCCTGGCTTCAATGATCAGGCAGGAAGATGACGAGTTTAAAAAGTATCAGTTAAATATCAAGGAATTTGCCGGCTTGCTGGAATTAAAGAACAAAGATGAATATTCCCATGTGCAAACGGTTACTAAAAAGCTTTTAACCAGAGCCTTTACCATAAAGCAGCCTGGTTCGCTTTTGCAGATTGGTTGGCTTTCCTCTGCAAAGTATCTTGATGGTCAGGGTGTTGTTGAATTGTGTTTTGATCCACAACTGAAGCCCTATTTGCTCCAGCTGAAAGACAGATTTACCAGTTACCGGCTGAAAAACGTAATTCAGCTGAAAAGCTCTTTTTCTATCCGCATTTATGAGCTGTTGAAGCAATATGAAAAACTGGGTGAACGAACCTTTTTGGTAGACACTTTGCGCGAATATCTCGGTCTGGAAGACTCTCAATATAAGCTTTATGGCGATTTTAAACGCAAAATTATTCTCGTGGCACAGGTGGAATTGGCAGAAAAAACTGATTTGAATTTTGAATTCGAGGAAATAAAGATTTTGCGCCGGATTGGCAAGATTCGCTTTATTATCAAATCACAGGTTCCAGCCAATCCTATCGCGGGCATGGATATTAGTGACATAAACAAAGTTGTTATCGATCCGCAGTTATTCCAACTGTTTGAGTTGTTGCCGCAGCATTTTCAAAGCAAACAAAGCATCCGGAAAACCGTTGAAAAAGCTTATAAACAGCATGGTTTTGATTATGTAATGCGCAACATCATTTATAGCAACGACAGATCCAATGCTTTGAAACCTGGCTCCGGCGGCGACAAAGGCGGCAATTACCGCGCCTACCTCGGAAAAGCTCTGAATGATGATTACGGCCTGGCTTACATGGAAGATCAACAGGTCAAGCAGGAAGCCGAGCAGCTGAAACAGAAAACTTTCGCCGAAGCCGAAAAGCAGAAACAGCGAGAAAAGAACCAGATCGACCAGGAACGGGAAAGCCGCGAAAAAGCCCGCGTATTCATCGCTTCCTACGCCCCTGAAACCTTGGAAACCTATGCCGAAGAAGCCAGGAAGCGTCTCTCTCCTGATTCCCTGGCTCGCTATCACCGGAAAGATGTAATTGGCCTCTTCGAATTCAAACGCCGCCTGGAAGATGTCGTAATGGAACATACCGGCCTACGCAAACCACAACCGGAAACCGCGTCTGAATTTTCGGAAACCACACCAGCAGGCCGGGAAATGGAAGCCGCTGCCGAATAGAACGGCAGCCAGGTTCCCGATCCGCACACGACCCACGCCCTGCTGACCTGGCCGATGCTCCAGCGGCTTTGCCGCCTCCGCTCTGGCTAGGTCTCGGAAAGCCCTTCGGGCTTCCGCAGGTGCGTGCAATGCCCGGCCCGCCTGCGCCTGGTTTCTGCCTCTGTCATTTATTGTCATCGGCAGACTTTTTACTGTCGCCCCTGCCGCCAGTCGCTCCAGCTGTCCGGACATTGGGGTCGCGTGCCACCCGGTTCATCGTGGCTCACACCTCGATCCGGGAGCAAAGAAAGCAGGCCGCACCCGGAGCCGCTTGCTGGAAGAAAAAGATCGGCGACCAGTAAAAGCCCTGGCCGCCTCCAGTCGGTTGCGCCGCC
>JAMIIA010000122.1:0-3573 GCA_035913795.1 Bacteroidales bacterium | reverse complement strand
CTCTTTAATCTTGATAGGAAAAGACAAGTTATTGATTGTATTTCAGATGACTATGTGGATGACTATAACGAGATTATTGATAAGATAAATGACGGTAATTTCCAATCGAATATCTTGAATTCGATTGTTGCTCTTGAGAAAGAAGCTAGGCCCTATATTGAAAGACGCCAAGTGGATGTTCAAAGCTATAAAAAAGTGTATGAGTTGTTAGAAAAAGAGGTTACTGATTTTGATGTGGCGAAAAACTCTACTCCTCTTGGTGGTATGGAGGGCTATTGCAAATCTCCGGCTGAAGTTCGAGCGCGCATTATAGAAATAAATGACAAAATGAAAGAATTGATTAAGTAGCCTAATGATCTCAGTTTTTAGGTATATATTCTTAGCGATTTTTTGTGTTGCCATCCCAATCGCCACCGCGATTGGGATGGCTTTTCTATCGCACCACGGTTACTTCCCTGTTGTTTCATGGGGTAGAGGGGCGGCACAGACATTTTTATTTTGTAAGCGCAGCCCCAACCACACCCTGTCTCAATAATCGATTTTAATCTAACGTACAGCCTCCAACGCAAAGGAGGCTTTATGAAAAGACGTAGTAAAGAAGACTGGCAAGAATTAATTTTACGCCAAGCCGAAAGCGGCTTATCCGCACAACAGTTTTGCCGTGACAATGATGTGTGCCCTAAGTATTTTAGTATCCGCAAAAAACAATTGGGCCTACGTCAGTCAGCTTTCGTACCCGTATTGCCATCCAAGCGTAGCGTTCCTGAACCCCCTATTGCAATATTAAAATCCACATCGCTAATCTTGCGTCATGGCGAATGTTGCTTGCACTTTGAGGGAATACCAGATTCAACGTGGCTGGCGCAGTTGGTTAGAGAGCTGACATGATTCAATGGTCTGAAGTGCCAATCTATATGCATCGCACACCGGTGGATTTTCGTAAATCCATTAATGGGCTGTTGACGATTGTAGAAAGCAACATGGCGCTTTCACCTTTTTCGGAATCGCTGTTTGTCTTTGGCAACGCCAGCCGCGATAAAATAAAAATTCTGTATTGGGATAAAACCGGGTTTTGTCTTTGGTATAAACGGCTAGAGAAAGACAAATTCAAATGGCCGCGCACGGGTGATGCAATTTTGAGCTTGTCGGCAGAACAATTTTCATGGCTATTGCGCGGGCTGGATATTGCGAAGCTTAAGCCTCACCAAGAGAAATATTTCTCTGTTATTGGCTAATGATGTCGAAAATCGTGAGGTGAATTGGTAAAATCCGCGCATGCAAAATATCGTGGATATCGAACAAGAAAATATTTTACTGCGTAAAACTATCGCAGATAAAGACCATCACATTAAAATTCTCGAAGAATATATCCTCTCGCTAAAACAAAAACAGTTTGGCTCATCAAGTGAAAAGTTATCTCCCGCACAAACTGAGTTATTTGATGAAGCTGATGGCAATGCAGCAGAGATAGAAGCTGATCATGTTGCCTCTATTGATACCATTGAGATTCCAGCTCATACCCGTAGCACCAAAAGACGTGTATCGATTCCTGCCGATATTCCTCGCGTTGATATTATTCATGATTTACCAGATGATAAAAAAATCTGTCCGCATGATGGCACCGCATTAAAGCGTATCGGCAGCGAAGCGCATGTGCAGCTGGATATTATTCCTGCGAAAGTGCAAGCACTAAATCATATCCGTTATAAATACGCGTGCCCTTGTTGTGAAAAATATCTGATTACCTCTACCAAACCTGCGCAACCTATCGAGAAAAGTATTGCATCACCAGGGTTGTTGGCTTATATCGCCACGCAGAAATATGTGGATGCCTTGCCACTCTATCGTCAGGTTGAAATTTTTAAGCGCATCGGTGTTGAGATGGATCGCGGCACGCTAGCAAGCTGGATGGTGAAATGCGGCCAATTAGTTCAGCCACTGATTAATCTCATTCATGAAAAAATTCTAGAGCAGGATTTTTTACACATGGATGAAACCCAAGTTCAAGTGCTTAGCGAACCGAACAAAACCGCACAAAGCAACAGTTACATGTGGGTGTTACGCAGCACGCTACCTACAGCATCTGCTGTGCTATTTCGTTATGAACCCACACGAAGCGGTGATGCTGCTAAAGAATTGCTACATAATTTTTCCGGCGCATTAATGGTGGACGGCTACGAAGGTTATAATGCGACCTGCATTAAAAATGGTATTACTCGTTTAGGTTGCTGGGCGCATGCGCGCAGAAGATTCATCGAATCACAAAAAACGCAGCCAAAAGGAAAAACCGGAAAAGCGGATCAAGCGTTAGCGTATATTCAACAACTTTATCGCGTTGAACAATCCATCAAGGATCAAAACGCAGACGAAAAATATCAGGCGCGACAGCAGCAATCGAAAGCCATTCTTGATAAATTAAAACACTGGCTGGATAAAAGTCTATCGCAGGTGCCGCCCAAAACAGCTTTGGGCAAGGCATTATATTATCTAGATTCGCAGTGGCCACGATTGATAAGTTACGTGCAGTGCGGTGATTATCCTATCGATAATAATGCAGCGGAAAATGCAATTCGCCCGTTTGTGATTGGCAGGAAAAATTGGCTCTTTAGTGCAAGCCAACATGGCGCGACAGCGAGTGCAAACCTATACGGCTTAATTGAAACCGCGAAAGCAAATGGATTGGAGCCTTACGCGTATTTGAAAAGAGTGTTTACAGAGCTGCCGAACGCAACAACATTGGAGCAGATTGAAAACTTATTGCCGTGGCATTTGGAAGAATAAAAAAAGGGGCATTGCATCCTGCTAGCCCCTTTGCTTCCTGCGTGGGTAAGTGATCGTCCTAATCACCTCGGCATCATGCCTGATCCCTAACTACTTCCATTTTAAAGCCTCATCCTGAAGCCAAGCTCCTTAACCGAAACTCCTGTATCGGTTAACGTCCTTGTGTTGCTTATTTTAAATGTCCGGCGGGCAAATAATAGTCGGCAAAGTCTGAAAGTGTTGTAGGAGATTGACTATGCTAACAGCGTCAATGGTGTGGTTGGGGCTGCGCTTACAATCATTCAATACCATTAACGTTTTTCTGCACACAAGAAGTAGCCAATTACCTAATGGACGTAAAACTATCTGACGATCAAACTATGGTGAATATTGACGGCCAATTTTTTGTAAGTGTTACGGTAATGCAAACATGGCAATTGGAATGGTGGCTTTTAGGCCAAGCAGATAAAATAAAAATTTGCGAACCACTTTGGCTGCGCGATCAAATACGAGCCAAATTAAGCAGTGCGTTAGCCCAGTATTGATTTTTCTGGTAAATACGCACTCATAACTTTCTTTTAAATCGCTTTGAAAAATACCACCACATTCGAAATATTTGTGGGTTAAAAATTTTTCTAACTCCAACCAAATACATTTATTGGTTGCTCTTTTGCGTCATTAATCGCGCAGAGCTTGAAAAACTTTGAGTGTATAAAAAAGGACCGCAGTTCATACGGCATTGAGATGTCCCACGGTCCACTGCACACCATTTAGAGATTCCGACTTAGGCCGCTGATTTATGCCTTACGATTA
>JAMIIA010000121.1:0-3357 GCA_035913795.1 Bacteroidales bacterium | reverse complement strand
TTTGAACTGAAAGACGTGATCTGGGAATAGAAAGTATATATTAAAGGGGTATCCTCTCTTGAAAAGAGCGAACAAAACAGATGCGGCCATGGCTGTCGAGATTGCCGGGATAAAAATGAAAAATCCGGTTATGACGGCATCAGGGACATTCGGCTGCGGAGAAGAGTATGCCGATTATGTTGATTTGAACCGGCTGGGTGGTATTGTGGTGAAAGGTCTTTCGCTGAAACCCCGTCCGGGCAATCCGCCGCCTCGCATCATGGAAACGGCAGGCGGTATGCTCAACGCCGTGGGCCTGCAGAATATCGGCGTGGACGCTTTTATTGAAGAGAAGCTTCCCTTCTTGCAGCAGTATCGTGTTGCCGTCATTGCCAACATCTATGGCGAACGCTACAAAGAATATGCACAGGTTGCCGGGAAACTGAGCAAGGCCGGGGGGGTTGATGCTTTGGAAGTCAATGTTTCCTGTCCGAATGTAAAAAAGGGCGGCTTGAGTTTTGGCTCCGATCCGAAGGCGGCGGCGGAAGTTACAAGGTGCGTAAAAGCCGAGACACATCTACCCGTGATCGTTAAACTGACGCCTAATGTAACCGATATTACGGTCATTGCGCGGGCTGTGGAAGAAGCAGGAGCGGATGCGGTTTCCCTGATCAACACCTTAACCGGCATGTCCATTGATCTTAAAACTCGAACACCGCATTTAAAAAATATTACCGGCGGTTTGTCTGGTCCAGCCATTAAACCGATTGCGCTGAAGATGGTCTGGCAGGTGGCGCAAAGGGTTGCCATTCCAGTTATCGGTATCGGTGGCATTATGACAGCCTTAGACGCACTGGAATTTATGGTGGCGGGGGCAAAAGCCGTGCAAATCGGCACGGCCAATTTCATCAATCCACGCGCGACGATGGAAATTATTGACGGTATGAGGCGCTATTTGCAGGAAAATAAGATGAAAAGCATCAACGACATTGTCGGGACGCTGCGTGTATAAAATATGAGGATGAAAACGGAAGAAATCGTTAGCGGAGTTTATCTGATCGGAGGGCCCAACGTCACCCAGTCTGATGATGCAGCCGTTTATCTGATCGATTTTAAAGGTGATCTGGTTTTGATTGATGCAGGGGCCGGAGGAAGTTCGTCGCAACTGATCCGCAATATTGAAATGCTGGGGTTGAATCCTGCGCTTGTCTCTCATGTCATCCTGACGCACTGTCATATTGACCATATCGGCTCCGCGCCTTTTTTCCGCGAAAGGTACGGTGCGAAAATTCTTATTCATGAACAGGATGCGCGCGCGCTGGAAACCGGCGATCCGGTCCGGACTGCGGCCAACTGGTATGGAACAACCTTTCCCCCGACGAAAATCAATCAGCAATTAAAAGGCGATCATGAAACCCTGAAATTCGGACACGAGGAACTACACTGCCTGCATACGCCCGGCCATACACCCGGGTCAATTTCCCTGTATCTGGATAGAGAGGGGAAGAGGGTTTTATTCGGACAGGACATTCACGGGCCGTTCAACAAGGCTTTCGGTTCCGACATCTCTGCCTGGAAAAAATCCATGCAGAAGCTGCTTGCTTTGAATGCCGACATTCTTTGTGAAGGGCACTTCGGAATCTACCGGTCGAAAGATAAGGTAAAAGATTACATTGAGAGATATATCGAAGAATATGAATAGACGCCGAAGGACGAGGCCATTCCGGTATAGTGCATAAAGATTGGTCATCTGACATTCTTCCTGGAACAGAGCGTCCAGTAATTTGGGCTGGCATACACCCTTTCAAACGGTAATCTTTGATTAAAATGGCAGTAATTTGCCTCTTGACTTTCCATTCTTACAGGAGCATTTATCAAACGTAAGTTCTCTTATTCTGTCAGTAAACTAATCAACCTAACCCTCAACCTTCTGGAGTCTGCAATGCAAAGTAGTTGCCGGAATTTGCCGATTTAATGCCTTCAAGGGTTTCTTATGTCCTTTGGCAGGTTTTATCTTTTATGGCTTCAATAAATTTTTAACTCATCATTAAACCAAAGTTTAATTTTATAGGAGAAGGATTATGAAAAAAGTTTTATTGGCAATTGCAGCTATTTTAATCGTTCTTGGTGTAGTTCTTTATTTTGCAGCGGCACCCTTCTTAATCAATAAAACAGTCAACAAAATGCGCACCGAAGCCGGCGTAACGATTAAATCAGTGAACATTCCTGATTTTAAGATTGTTTACGCAGAGGGCGGAACCGGTGACGCAATCATCATGCTTCACGGCCTTGGTGTAAATAAAGATAGATGGCTGAGCTTTGCGAAATTACTCACGCCCAATTATCGGGTAATCATTCCCGATATACCAGGTTTCGGTGAAAGCTCCAAACCCCAAGACAAAAATTATAACATCATGTCACAGGTGGAAAGATTAAATTTATTTGCCAAAGAATTGAAACTGACAAAATTTCATTTAGTAGGAAATTCAATGGGTGGTGATATTGCCGGTAATTACGCAGCGACTTACCCGGAAATGGTTAAAACCCTCGCATTATTTGATGCCCTTGGTGTAATAACCCCAACAAAAAGCGAATTAACCTTGCTTAGGGAAAAAGGCGAAAATCCTTTTTATATTAAAGATGTAAATAGCCTTGATAAATATCAGGAATTTATGTTTGTGAAACCACCTCAATTTCCTAACTTTATAAAAAAATATGCGGCAAAACAAGCATTAAAGGACACACCTTTTAACGAAAAAATATACAAAGATATGCAGACCGATATGTTCATTCTGGAAAGCAAATTAAACAAAATTACGGCCCCTACATTAATTTTATGGGGAGATACGGACAAAGTTCTTCATATATCCTCTGTTCCGATTTTTGGGAAAGGTATAAAAAATTCTAAATCAGTGATTATTAAAGAATGTGGTCATGTCCCCATGATGGAAAAACCTGCAGAAACAGCTGCAGCCTACCAGGATTTTTTGAAGGGGCAAAACTAAAGAAAAACTCACCTACGGGGCTAGGTTATCTTAGTGTAGATATGTGACCTAAATCTCACAAAATCATTTTCTTGATTGGCGAATGAAAGGCAGGGTCAGAAATGGCTCCGCCTTTTTTATGCACCTTACAGCCAGTAATCTTTCCTATTCCTAATACATTATAGGTCACACCTTGTAGATACCGTTCTTGTCAAGTGAAAGCTGGTTTATAATCTGGATCGTATTTTTTGCCAGATTTTAGGACTCCAAAGATAACGTGAACCAACTTTCGCATAATTGCACAGACAATAACTTTGCCATTTTTGCCTTTATCTTTCAGGCGATTATAAAAAGCGATCATTACAGGATTACATTGGATCGATACCAACGCCGG
>JAMIIA010000120.1:0-2053 GCA_035913795.1 Bacteroidales bacterium | reverse complement strand
GGTATGCCTAAAGGCGTGATGCATCATTACAAGGCATTTGCATTTGCAGCTACGGCATTATTAGAAGAAATAAATAATTTAGGTTTACTGAGCGACAATGAACGCTTCTTATCATTTCTGCCGCTTTCGCATATTGCAGAAAGAATGTTGGTAGAAATGGGTGGCTTGTATGCAGGCGCTCCAATTTCCATTGCAGAATCAATAGAAAAAATGCCGGAAAATTTACGCGATACACAACCAACTGTTTTTCTTGCCGTGCCACTCATATGGACGCGTATGCAAAATAAAATCCTGCAGCGCTTGCCACAAAAAAGGCTGGATACCCTTTTATCCATTCCATTCTTATCGGATGTAATCAAGAAAAAAGTAAAAGAAAATGCAGGATTGTCTGCTGCAAAATTCATCATCAGTGGTGCCGCTCCAATTCCGGTGGCACTCATCAACTGGTATGAGAAACTAGGCATAGATATTTATGAAGCTTATGGTATGAGTGAGAATTGTGCTTACTCGCATGGCAACCGACCCGGACAACGAAAGGTAGGTAGTGTAGGTATTACGATGCCTGGTGCTGTCTGTAAAATTTCTGAAGAAGGTGAGATTCTTGTAAAGAGCGATTGCACGATGTTGGGTTATTACAAAGAACCGGAAAAAACCAAAGATACCATTACAGAAGATGGTTACCTTCGCACCGGTGACATGGGTGAAATTGACGAGGAAGGTTATTTAAAAATCACTGGTCGCATTAAAGAATTATTTAAAACCGATAAAGGAAAATATGTTGCACCGGCACCAATAGAATTGGAATTATCTAAAAATGTACTGATAGCACAAATCTGTGTGGTAGGCAGTAACCTGAAACAGCCGATGGCATTAATCGTTCTGGAAGAAGGCCTTGAGCTTAGCAAAGAAGAAATTGAAGAAAGTCTTTTACAAACACTTGGTGAAGTGAATGCCACTTTAGATAATCACGAACGCATCGCAAAATTTGTCATTCTGAAAGATGCGTGGACAGTAGAGAATAATCTGATTACACCGACCATGAAAGTAAAACGCAATGTGCTGGAAAAACAGTTTGATGAAGATTTCCTGAAATGGCAAAATAAAAAAGAAGTGAAAGTTATCTGGGAATAATTTGTTCACGCAAAGACGCAAAGAACGCAAGTAAAAATACCAATATGAACTTCGAAGAATACAGAAAATACGATGCACTTGGTTTGGCGGCATTAGTCAAGTCTAAAGAAGTGCAGGCAAGCGAATTATTAGACTTGGCAATACAACGCACCGAAGCGGTCAACCCGAAAATAAATGCGGTCGTCAGCAAATTATATGATCTTGCAAAAGAACAAATAAAAACACTTGATGCGAATGCTACTTTTGCCGGCGTACCATTTTTATTGAAAGATCTGGATGCCCATTTAGCAGGAACGCGCTGCACCGGTGGCTCCGGAATTTTAAAAAATTATGTTTCCAAAGAAACATCTGAAACCGTGCATCGTGCTATTAAAAGTGGCTTAATCATTTTCGGAAAATCCAATACACCGGAATTTGGCGTCACGCCATTTACTGAAGGCAAATTATTAGGTACCGCACACAATCCATGGAACCTGGAACATACTACAGGTGGCAGCAGCGGTGGTGCCGGTGCTGCTGTAGCAGCAGGCATTTTACCTATGGCATTTGCCAGCGACGGCGGTGGATCCATTCGTATTCCTGCAAGCTGTAATGGTTTGTTTGGCATCAAACCTTCACGTGGCAGAATCAGTAACGGACCCATGTATGGAGATCCCTGGAATGGTGCCGTTACATCCGGCATTCTTTCCAGAAGTGTGCGCGATGCTGCTGCTTACATTGATGTGGTGCAAGGTCCGCTTGCCGGTGATTCATTTATCAGTCAGCAGCCGGAAAGACCTTATTTAGAAGAAATCAAAAACAATCCCGGAAAATTAAAAATTGGTTATTCCATAGAACATCCGATTCACGGACAACAAGATGCTGAAAATATTGCCGCCATAAATAATGCGGTGCAATTGTTGCGCTCACTGGGACACAATGT
>JAMIIA010000119.1:0-8559 GCA_035913795.1 Bacteroidales bacterium | reverse complement strand
ATTCCGGGCGGTTGTCCAGCCGGCAAAGCCGTCTGGCCACGGCTCATCATTACCCCTGGCAAGCTCCGGGCAGCGCTGTAATGCCTGGTTTCGCTTCCGCTCAACCAGGCACCGGGCAAACCGCTCGCGCAATTATTGCGCCGGCCTCGTGCCGTCACGATAATTGCAATGCTCGCTGTCTGATAAGCACGCTTATCAGACCCTGCCTCTTCGCCTGCTGCCGCAGGCTCGACCCCTGCGGGGCTTTACAGCGCCGCCCTCCGGCCTCTGCCTGCCGGGAGCCCGGCAGGTGAGGCTTTACATAACAAAACGTTATGCAAACTTGCCAGGGGTAATGCTGACCCGAACGCCGCTAACGCGGCTACCGCCCTAAAAAGGCACACGGCCCGCGTCCTGTAGAGGTGCCAGGGCTCCGGCAGCTTCGCCGCCTCCACACCTGCCACCTCCCGGAAAGCCCTTCGGGCTTCCGCAGGTCGCTGCAATGTCCATCTGCCCCGGCTGAGTTTTTACCGCTTGTCATTTATTGTCATTCTTTCGACTCTGTGCGCATCATTGTCTCAGTCGCCGCGTCATCTGGACATTGTGGCCGTGTGCTAAACGGTTTTAACCAAATGACTGGTAACCAGCGGCAGGCGCAATCCCTCCCTCCGGCCCCCAGGGGCCTCCTAAAACAAAAAAACAGTTGCAGGCCATCCGTCATTGACGTATAATATAAGTATGGTATTTATAGAAACTCCAGTCTTTACCGAAGATTTGCTAGAACTGCTTTCCGACGATGAATACAAGGAAATGCAGAAAACACTGTTGCTTGAACCAGAGACCGGTGACCTGATTCAAGGCAGCGGTGGTTTCCGGAAAATGCGCTGGAAACAGGGCGGAAAAGGAAAACGAGGTGGAGTCAGGGTTATCTATTATTGGGAAAAATCGACACAAAAGCTTTATTTGGTCTTTATCTACAAAAAATCTGTCCAGGAAGATCTTACTCAGGACCAAATAAAACTCTTGAAATCGCTTGTAAAAGGAGTAACAACATGAAAGACAAAGACTTTAACAGACTTGTTGAGGGTGTAAAGCAGTTTGTTCAAATCAAACGCGGTGAAATGAAGCCCTCCAGAGTGTTTGAGTTCACTGCTCTTGATGTAAAAGCACTCCGCGAAAGTTTGCATAAATCTCAGTCTGAATTTGCCAGAATGATTGGTGTTAGCCTGGCAACTCTGCAAAACTGGGAGCAAGGCCGCCGCAAACCAGTTGGTCCGGCTCAGGCGTTATTAAGAGTTGTTCAGATGCAGCCAGAAGCTGTTTTAAGAGCTCTAGCAGCCTGATATTGATTTGGCGCAAGTCACAAACTAAGAAGCTGAAGTTTTTTGGCCTCAGCTCATTGCAATATTTCAGAAAAAACTTTTAACGTGCGGAAATTTCCGTTTGGTGTCGTGGCCCCTACATAGCTTGCTGTCCGGATGCTGATGGCATGGTTGAAAAAGATTCACCTTTGAATCGTAACGAGAGAATACTGTATAACAAAGAACCTGCGATTATTAAATAGAATATCGGACTATAACCGATAGAGGAAATAAAATACCCTCCCAAGGCCGGTCCTATAATTAATGACAAATGTCTTACCCCCGCAGAAAATGACAATATTTGTTTCAAATTTTCTTTTGGGAAAAGGTTCCTCATCATAATACTAAAGGCAGTGCCACCCGGAATATTAAATAGCCTTGATATTAGCGCCCCAAATAGAATCAACAATTTTTCGTTAGAAAAAAGACAGATTAGTGCAAACACAGCATCTGTGATGCCATCAAGAAATATGAAAATGCGCTTATCATATTTGTCAACAAGCATGCCGGCCGGAATTTGAAGTAAAATCGTTAAAAAATCAACTACTGCAAAATATATTGCTATATCATACAAACTAAACCCTTTTTGAGTTTTGAGAAAAAGCGCAAGATAAAGGCTAAAAGTTGCAAGTGGAAGAAACCTAAGGTAAAAAGATGCAAAAAATAATGCAAAATTTTTTATACGCAAAATTTTCTTTAATTGAACCTTACTATGGGGTGACCTGTCCTCAAACGCACAAGAATCAAACTTATAGACATTTAACACTATTAAAAGACAGATAAATAGCAGACTAGATAAGGCAAAGGCCCATCTATAACCTAAGCTGTCAATAATGATCTTACCTAGTAAGGGTGCGGCGAACAAAAAAATACCGGAAAACGTGGAGCCAATATTTAGAATTTTGCCCGTGTCCTTTTTATCTGTTGCTGATAAAATAATGTAACCGGGAATGATACCTCCAATAGTTCCAGGAATTGCTTGAATAAGTTTCCCTATCCCGTAAATAGAAGGTGATGAAGCCACCCCTCTAATGGCCATTGTAAGAAAACTAAAAAAATAGTAAAAGCTGAGGTAAGTTTTAGACGAAATTTGAGGTAAATAAAGTGTAATAAAAGAGCCAAGCAGCATTAAAAAATAAAATATTGAATTGTATATACCGAAATCGAATTCAGAGCCATTTATAACTTCTTTGAAATAAATGGCCATGTATGGATTAACAATTTCAAAAGCAAACAATACAACTGCTTCTGCTAAAATTATAAATTTTACAATGGGGGGGGTATTACTATAAATCGCTTTGATTGAGCTTAACACAGTCAATCCTTAAATGTGTTAAAGTGCTTCTTTTAACATTGGGCAATCAGCGGCTGGGTAAGATAGTTTGCCGGTTGCAAGATAAGTTGTAGCTGGGCAACCACCTTGGCAAACTTGAAAATATTTGCAATTAGAGCAGAGTTCTGGGCGGCGCATGTTTCTTAATGAGTCTATAAGAACACCATTTTCCCAACTATCAACTATTGTTGGGTCAAAAATATTGCCTAGCTTCCATTTTTCTTCGAACATTAAAAAATCGCAAGGGTATATATCACCGTTTGGATGTAAGACGATGGCCTTTTTGCATAAAAAGCACCCAGGCGAACCGAAGTATTTCTTAAATAGTTCGTTGAACTCAGCCGCTGGCGCGGCAGCCGTGGGAAAATGGTTTAAATCCGCCGGTTTTTGAGGCATTTTCATTTTCCCCTCATGATCTCGTTCTGTTGTGTAAACTCCTCGCATACCGGGGTTTGAGCCCCGAAGTATCACAACCGAGGAGATAAATTATGCTACCACAGGAACAGGAAAAACTCGACAAGCTTTACGAGAGCACCGGGCAAGCAATTTTACTGGGCAGATAAAACAAAGGCGGTTATCGACCCGGTTCAGTGGTCTGCTATTTCATCTCCTGAAAACCGTGCAGATCTTGATTCTGATCCACAAAGCTTCAAGGCAGAATGTGAATTCAATGCCGCAGGTGCTGCAACTGTTTTAGCAACAGTAACCTTGCGTATTGTCGGCGCAGAAGAATTATTTAAGAAAGTTCACAAAGGTTTCAATGATAAGTTTGAAGAACAGATTTTCGAGTTTCCGCTCACTAGAGCCGATCTTTGGGCCGTAAAACTCGGTGAAATAACAAATGACGAAAAGCATTTTCCGAAAAAGGCGATTGCAAAAGCTTATAGAACATACGAAGTAAAATCTTTTGTCTTTGACTTTACATCCGGTGCTGATGCAAAAGAACCATATACTTACACAACCAAAGATGGTCTGACTAAACCGATATCGCTTAAACCCGCATTGATAGGTATAGAATCGTTATCAGCCTCAGTTAATTTAAAATGGCAGGTGACTTCAGATAAGAAAATAGAGCAGAATCTAACAGAGCCTGCAAAAATGGTTATCAAACCTACTGAGGTATGTGATTATAAAGTTGCAGTTGAAGCTGACCTTGATTTTGGTTGCTCTGCTCTTAAACTTGGCGAAATCTCTGCTTCAGCAAATGCAATTGATCTCTTCTCTCTTATCGAAACTAAAGTTGATCCGGCAAGCTTCGCGATAACTGTCGGTGAAACCAAAACTTTAAAATACAAAGTAAGCTCGCTTGAATCGACCCCACGACCTCTAAACCAGGAGTCTGACCCAATAAATGCTTTTGATAGTAGCTCTGATAGTAATGTTATTTATTTGTTAGACAAGTCTTATAGCCTGACCATAGAAAATGTTGAATGGTCTGATAATGAGAATGGCCCGACTCCAACTAAGAATGCAATAGAGGGCAACCCTTACGAATTCCATGCGACAGTAATCGGCAAAATTGAAGGTGAAGCAGTCGGTCATCTGAAAGTTACAGAGCTTTATGATGTAAATCAAAACCGCTCATGGTCTTCCGTGGTTTTGAATAAGTTAGGCTGGGGCGCGTTAAGTCAGGATATTAGCTTAAAATTGTATGTAAATGAAACCCCAATTGAAAATACCATCCCTTGTTTAGGTCAAAAAATTAAACTTTCCTGCAAAGCCTTCGATCATCAGGGCAATGAATTGCCTGTTACCGAAGAAAAATGGTCTATTCAAAAGCCAGTGGTGGCTGATTTTATAATTAAGCATGAGGATTTACCTACCGGCGTTCTACCTTATGGCATGGTTCTTGAGCTTGCTAATTTTAATCAAAAAGAAATTGCATTTTATCTCTATGACCCAATTTCATCTATCACATCAAAAAATGTTTCCATTTCTTGCAAGGTTAATAATGCAACTAAAATATTTTCCCAACAGTTGAAATATGAGAGACCTGTTATTGAGCAATTTAATTTTCACCAAGAGATTCCAACTGTTCACTTAAATTCTGATGTTTGGTGGGTTGGTTATGATGGTTTTAAAAAAGTGTACTCAAGCCTAAGAATTAATAATCAAACCCAAACGCCATATGAGATTTGTTATACTCAATTGCTCAAATATAAAGACATTCGGGTATTAGATACCGTTCAAGAAAAGGCTGTGATGCCTGATTGGCAATTAGACACCCGCTTCCAGTCTGGGGGCAAAAATATTCTCGTCCAACCTCTTAGCGCTGTTGTTACAGATGAATTCTTTTTTGAGGATGCTCCTGAAAGTGAATTGCATCCAAACGACTTACTAAAAAAATATACAGCCAATATGGAATATCCACTTTGGGTTATGGCTAAACCTCAAGGCGTGGATTCAATTTGGGTTCCCATCCATTATTGTTTCTGGCGCTGCCAAAAAGAAACTGAAAAAGTAAATGGCTATTGGTCTTTGGATGGTTTCTCTTTCCCATCTGCCCCGACAGATGCGCCATTCGCGGTAGGTATGTCAGAAGCAATTAAAGATTTTAAATTGGGCTTTCCTGCTTGGCGCGGGGTTTTTATTACAGGTGAAACCAAATTAAAATGGGAGATTATTCCATAATGAGGAAAACTATTTTTTGCTTTATTGCGTTTCTGTTAATTTCAATTGCATCAGAAGGTGCTTTATTTAAATTCCGTCTAATCAATGAAGATCTTTATTTAGAAATTTTTAATAATTCTCAAACCGAGACTGATTATAGAACATTCAGTTATAGTTTCCGTAACCATCATTTTTTAGGTGTAGATAAAATCATACTTGCCTTTTCGACGTCAGGGGTAATGTATTGCAATGAATCTAATAGCAGTTCATCTGGTTCAGGTGCATATTTTGTTGTTTCAAAACGCCAAAATTCAGCTTTACCCAATGAAACAAAGAGCAAATGTATTATTGATAAAGAATTTCCTTGTCCTATCTTGCCTGAAGGTTCTTTTTATGTATTTGTCCTTTTAAGAGAATTCAAAAATGAAAATTTCCAGCTCCACACAATAGGGCCAGTCAAAGTTAAGATTGGTTCTAGGAAATCAGTTCTTTCTATGGTAGAAATTCCAAAAGAAAGTATTTCAAAAGAAGCATTAGAATTTGTTGCGGCAATGTCAGATGATCTTAAAAATAGTATTCAAAATCTAAGACACTGAAAAAAAATGGTCGAAGGTAGTGAAGGGAGCGGTGGCCGGAGAAAATTGGTCAGGGGCATTTCAACCAATCCCTTTCCCGCTAAAACTCTCATGTCTCAGGGAAGTGGCTGACGCGCCTTTTCAGCCATTTCACGTCTCCCAGGGCCGTTTCAGCCTCTCTACTTTGCCCCTGAAACCCCAACACTTGCCCGCCTGCCGCATGCAAAGGCCCTGAGTCTGCCCCACAGCCCGCACAATCGGTCTACAGGCCCTATAACCCTGATTATATGCCAATTACAGGTCTTTTGCCGCCAAACCCTCCCACAGAGCACCTCAGCCACCTCCCGCCCGGCCTTTACCAGAAGGCCCAAACACACCGAATCTCGCCGCGAAACCTTCTCAGCAGCACCAGCCCCCGCAAGCATCAAAAGGGGGCTCTGCCCCCCTCTGGGCTCACCACAGGGGAAAAGGGTTGAATACCTCTTCCACAAACCTTTTCCCGCTGCACCGCCCGTCGAATCTTTAAAATACCGGCTGACGCGGAAAAGTAAAGGCCTCCACCCCGTCCGGCTAAATCGCCGGCCGGGTCCCCGCCTTGACTTTCCCGCGCCAGCCTGGTTATCTGAGGTCATCGACGGGCGGCTCCGCAGGGGAAAGGGTTTTCGGGCCAGAGTATTTTACCGCAACGGCAAAACGCTGAAAACCTCTCCAGTCGTGGAATAATTTCATCATTTTTTTGTTTTGACATCTGGATTAATACTTCACTATACTGACTGGCAAGTTTAACCGCTAAAAACAGCAATAACACAGGAGAAAACACATGAGGATTACCACAACTTTTTTTGCTATGGCTATAAAGGCATAAAAACACCTCAAGACCTTAAATAATTTGCAGTCCCTGGAATCCACCTCCCCAGGAAACAATTGGGGTCTCAAGTCTTTTAAACAATTGCCGCGAACAAAAGCCTTTGTTCGCGTCTTTGTTTTACTTGCAAGCATTTTAACAGTATCTTCTCTTCCGCTGTTTTTCAACTTCGGCCAAGGATTCAGCTTTGAATTACTTACAAAGGTTGACTTTTTTTTAGCTCTTCTGTTGCTAAAACAAGAAGGTGTCCAGCTTAAAGACTGGTTCAAGACAAGATTTGCACTCCCAAAGAAGAAAGCTGCCTTCGTCATTGGTGGCGCCATAGCGATACTACCGGCTATATTTGCAGCTCTTTCCCATCGCTTGTTGCTCGGTTACTACCCACAATTCAAAATGATTCCATTTTCTGGCCATGTTTTTGGTTATTTCCTGGTCAGTACTCTACAAACAAGTTTCGAAGACATAAGTTGGCGTGGAATAATTCTTCCGCGAGCATTATATTTGTTTCCTGGAGTCATTACCTTAGTTGTCTTGGGCTTTTTTTGGGGTTGGTGGCACATCCCATTTCATCTATCGATAGATTACTCATACCCCGAACAGATCCCTCGATCACTGTTCTATTTTGTTTGTGTGTTTATAGCCTTTTTTACGGTTTTTGCCTACTCTGAAGGTAGTATTCTTCCTATGTTATTTACTCATGGTCTATACAACACTGTTGTGGCATACACTTCTTATAATATTGCCAATATTGAAGGTTGTTCCGATCTGGAGGTTTTTTCCTATTTTAAGCTTATTTACATGGTTTTAATAAGCACTCTCGTCTTTTTATCCTTATCAAAGGAAAAAAAATATAATATCAGTTGAATTGCTTTGCCGATACCAATGTATGCCTACCACCTCTTGCTAAATGACAATAAATGACATATATTATTAATAAATGATTATTGTTGGGTGTGTTTGAAAACGCCCAATTCTCCAGGAGGTTCAACATGCAGACCATGAACTACAAAGAAGCGGCCAGATATCTGAAAGTTACTGAAGGCACACTCCGCAACTGGGTTTCCAAAGGCCGCATCAAACCCCGCAAAGTCGGCAAACATGTGCTTTTTTTCAAAGAAGAACTCGAATCCTGGATCAAAAGCCCACCGCCGGCAACGCCCGCACCAGCGCGCAAAGATCTCACCGACCTTTTTGCCGAACCCTTGAAGCCGGCTGAAAAACCCGAACCAATACCGGCCCCGGCTCCCGCAACAAAACCAGCCAGACTCACCGAATGGGTTCCGCAATTTCACATCACCATGTCCGACCAGGACAAAGACCCATACGCCCTGCTGCACGATCTCCCCGGCCAGACCACAAAAATGACCCCGGAAAACATGCGCGAACTCGCCCGCTACCTCGTCGATGCCGCCGCCATGTGCGAAAAGCGGCAGTTCCGCGGCCTGAAAAACTTCTCGCTTTTCCGTGAAAATGACCGCTTCCGCAGCTCAGTTGTCCTGGTCCCCTTCAACCAGATGCGCGATCT
Source organism: Bacteroidales bacterium (assembly GCA_035913795.1). Lineage (GTDB taxonomy): Bacteria > Bacteroidota > Bacteroidia > Bacteroidales > UBA10428 > UBA10428. Next base: position 311 of record JAMIIA010000119.1, on the reverse strand, counting down.
GCAGACTCTCGCTCTTGCCGCTCTCAGAGCCGGCGATGTCTTGGCAGAAACCAAAGAACAATACGTCATTCAGTTTATCCGCGACGGTCTGAAACACCAGCTCCCGCTCGTTAACATGCAACTGAAGAAAAGAAACATGCGCGCCATCAGCTTCAAAAGCCTGAAAAAATAACAGCCGCCGCCGCTCCGATGACAATAGATGACAAAAATATAGTTTCATAATAAAGATTAGTTTATTAATTTTTATTGTCAAACACAGCTGTTCTGATTATAATAACAGTATGAAAACACTGAATGTAAGGCTTGATGAC
>JAMIIA010000118.1:0-1142 GCA_035913795.1 Bacteroidales bacterium | reverse complement strand
GCTAAATGCCTCGTAAGCCTCTTTGACTTTTGTATTTGCCCTCTCCATTGTTGAGGCATCCACTTTGCCCGTGGTGGCCTGTGCTTTTCGTTTTCTTGCTCCAATTAAAATTTTTGGCATACCGCCTTTTTCTGCGGATTTTTTACCCTGACGATTTCGCTTTTCTTGCCTTTCAATTTGAATAGTTCGCTCGGCCTTTGTCTTGTCTCGCTCTCGTTTAGCCCTATCAAGTTCGTTCACTGACTGGTTTCGTTCTCGTTCTTTTTCGTCTTCATAAGACTGCCAGCCTCCGCCGTATTTCTCTAACCCCTGATTAGAGAGTTCCAGCACATCATCACAAAGTGCTAAAAACTCTCTATCGTGAGAAATCAAAAGGACACCATGCTGATATTCGCCAAGAAAGTTTCGTAAAATTGATTTTGCCTCTCGGTCTAAATCATTTGTTGGCTCGTCAAGAATAAGAAATTGGTCATCTATTGTTGAGGCAAGTCTTACTCGCATCCACTGGCCACCACTTAAATTTGAACATAAGATGGCTCGGTCAATTCCTGTAAGGAGTTTTTCACCAAGAACTGACCACGAATAACGAGGGGCTAAATAGTCCTCTACCGTAATGGCTTTTGCTATTTCTCGTTGAGAGAAAAAGGCAACGGCTCCGCTCTTGCGAACTGTGCCGATTGTAGGTGAAAAATCACCCACAATAAGTTTAGCAAGACAGGTCTTACCAACCCCATTAGGCCCAACAAGGGCGGTCATTTTTGAGTTAAGAGAAAAACTAATGTTGTTAAATAGGGTGCGACCGTTTGGTAATTCAAAGGACACACCGTTGACGGTGATAATTGATGGCATATAAATAAACCCCTGCGACTGCTCGCATTTCTTTAAAAGTTAAAAGAATAAGAATGGTAGGTTTATTTATGCTCTCATAATCCTCTGGTAAGCCCAGAGATTTACAATGTTATACGGTTTCGCCAAAAAAAGCAATACGGCTTATGGCTTGGTGCGACCAATTGACTTAAAGGTTCTTATTACCAGCCATTCAACCCTTGCTAATTTTATCTGCTGGTATTCTTCTCAATTCGGCGAGTGAAAGTGTGGCAACTTTATTCTCGGGTTTTAAGGTAAGAACATCCGTTGCCCCT
>JAMIIA010000117.1:0-23793 GCA_035913795.1 Bacteroidales bacterium | reverse complement strand
CATTTAAACCGCTGTTTTCCAAGTTGAGTTCCCCATTTGATCACTTTTAAACTTTCGCATGCCCAACAACGCTTTTTTTTGGTGTTTTCATAAATACAAAAGAGTTAACTGAAACAACTTTCAATTAACTCTTTTATATCTCAATAATACCAATAGGTATAGAACTTTTTACCAACTATTTTTGGCCTCTATATCTTTTTTCTACACAAAGAACTGGAGCCTGTTTTAAGTATTTTCTACCTGATTAGAGGCTTAAAACAGGCTTTTCTGTTGGCCTTTATCGGGTCGGTTCCAACCGGCATCATCGACTCGTTCTGCTCTCAGCAAATCATCATTGAGTGGCATTAAAAGCGAAAGAGCCCTATCGGTGCTCAAATCCGGATCGATCCAGTTCTTCTCTGTTTCTTTCGTAAAAATTACCGGCATGCGTTTTTTTGTGTTGTGGATTTTCTCCATAAGGGCATTTGCTTGCGTAGTAACAATTGTAAAGCTTTCGATTACCTCGCCAGTGTTTTTGTTGGTCCAACTATCGTAAAGTCCTGCCATAGGCATGGCAATATCCTCTTTCAGGCTGATATAATAGGGAATTTTTAGTTTACCCTGATGTTGCCATTCATAAAATCCATTGGTAAGCACCAGGCAACGTTGGTTTTTAAGCGTGTGGCGAAAAGAAGGTTTTTCTAAAAGTGTTTCTGCCTTTGCGTTGAGTGTTTTGGTTCTGAAATCTGCCGCCATCAATTCATTTTCAACCCAATAAGGAATTAATCCCCAAAGTAGCGTGTTTATGTTTTCTGGAGCAACGGATTTGATTACAGGCACCTCTGGCAGAGAAAAACCCGAAACCCTCTTGCCGGGCGAGTAAGGCCTGTTTGGTTTAAAAGCTGCGCCAAACCGAAGTTCCAGCTGCTCGCGGGTAAGATTTTTTTCGATAGTATAGCACACCGCTATTAGGTATAAGTGTTTAGGAACCACTCAAATTTCGGAAAAATCAGGCAGATTTCCAGTATATCGACTCAGAGGTTCTATTTTTTATGATGCAGCCAGAGCAACGAACTGTCGCCATAGCTTAAAAACCGAAAATTATGTTCAAGGGCATACCGGTATACTTCTTTCCAGCGGTCGCCAATAAATGCAGCAATTAACAGAAGCAAAGTACTTTTAGGTTGATGAAAATTTGTAATCAACGCATCGGCCATCCTAAATCTGTAGCCTGGAACCACCATAATTTGTGTGCTGGAAGTTAGGGAGTCCTGCTTTTCACTATCGAGGTATTCCAAAATTGCCAGGATACTCTCCTTACGACTAACATTAGACGAATTTTCGTTCCAATACCATTGTTCGAGCGAGGCAGGATTTTGATTATTCAGGATTTTCACACCCAGCCAATAGATGCTTTCGAGGCTGCGGAGGCTGGTGGTTCCGGTAGCAATAATCGTCCCTGAATGCGCCAGAAGTATGTTTAAAAACATTTTCGATACGATAATTTGTTCGCCGTGCATGGCATGCTCCAAAGCATTCATGGTTTTTACCGGTTGAAAAGTTCCCGCTCCAACATGCAGAGTTAGTTCTGCCAAAGAAACTCCTTGGCGGCATAATTCATCAAGAATCTCCCGGGTAAAATGCAATCCGGCGGTAGGGGCTGCAACCGATCCTTTGGTTTTGCCATACACTGTCTGGTAGCGGAAATGATCAATAGCTTCCGTATCGCGGCTTAGGTATGGAGGTATTGGCATCTTGCCGGCGACTTCCAGAATTTCGCTAAACGAAACCCCGTTATTCCAGCTAAATTGAACCACAGGATTTCCTTGCTCATCTTTTCCTTTTACCTCAGCCCATAAAGAAATATCGAATGGGCCTACTTTAATGGAGCGCTCCAACAGGCCTCCTTTCCACTTTTTAAGGTTACCTACCAGGCAGCACCAACTGCATGTCTCCCGGGCGGTAAATGTCAACTGGTAATCATCCGGGTCAACCGGGTTCAGGCAAAATATTTCGATGGCTGCGCCAGTTGACTTAGTAAATGCTAAACGGGCATGGATAACGCGTGTATTGTTGGTTACAACAAGGCTACCTGACGGAATTTCAGAAGAAATATCAGAAAATTGTTTTTCCTCCAATGCCAATCCTGATCGGGCAATTATCAGTTTCGAACCTGCTCTGTTTTCCAGCGGATACCTGGCAATTCTGTTTTCAGGTAGTGCGTAATCATATTCTTCAATTGATAAAGGCTTCAATTTGAGTTTTAATTTTTGATGCGGCAAAAATAGTTAATTTTATACGCTGCAAGTTCTCTCTACCAAAACCTTTGTAGCAAATTAATTTTAGTGTATAAACATAGTTAACTGCATGGTGCAGCTATAAAGAAAAAGAAGCAGGCCGTGAAATAAAAAGTTCGGGTGGATAGAATTTAAAACAAGTAAAAATGGCACTAACAATTGGCAGCAGGGTAAGGTTTCTGAACGACGTAGGTGGAGGAACGATCATTTCGATGATAGATCAGAATACAGCAGAAGTTCAAACCGACGATGGCTTTGAAATTCCCATTGCATTGACCGAATTGCTTCCAGACCAATCTTCTGCATACGATGGAGTCGGAAATGCTGAGGTACGGTCCAATGAAATGCAGGCGCCAGTTACCATAAAACCCCAAATAAAACCTGAAGCATATCGCCACCAAAGTTACGATGGCCAGGCATTTTTGGCGATAATTCCCGAAAACGAGCGTTTGCTGCATGTGAGCGACTTTTTGTTGTATCTCGTGAATAACAGTACGTATAGCTTACAATTTCAGGTTGCCCAAACCGAAGGATTTGTTTTCGAGCTCATTAAAACCGGACGTATAGAAGCCGATAGTAAAGCATTAATCAAAAAATTCAGCCAGACATCCATTGGTAAAATCAAAAAACTTCGGCTTCAGGGACATTTCTATAAAGAGGGCCTTTACGACCCTCAACCTGCTCTGGATACCACGCATTCGCTTGAGTCGATGAGTTTTTACAAAGCTGCAGAATTCTCGGAGAACGACTATTTCGATCAAAATGCGGTACTTTTCATGAAAGAAAACCTCGATATGGCTGAGGCTGTTAAGAATTTAAGTAAGAACGAACTACTTAAGGTAAAGCAATCGAAAGATCCAAAACCAGTCCCAATCGAGAAGCCTGTTCAACCAGACTTAATCGAGGTGGATTTACACATCGAAGAAATAACAGAGAGCCATGCCGGCCTTTCGAACAGCGAGATTATAGAAATTCAGCTTGCGCGCTTTGAAACAGCCCTCGAAACAGCCTTACGTTCAAATTCGAAGCGAATTGTATTTATACACGGGGTTGGCAATGGAATACTTAAACTCGAAATCCGCAAAAAACTCGACCGCAAATACCCTCAATTGAAATACCAGGATGCCTCATTCAAAGAATATGGCTATGGTGCCACGATGGTAAGCTTAAAATAAGCTGTGGGTTTATTTTTCGAATTCAAACTGCTAATCCAACAACCTTCAGCTTGGTTGTAATTTATACTAATTCTACATAATCTACCTTTCTACCTGATTTACTGTATTTTAGATCGATTTTTTCTTCCCACTTTAAAACTACATAAGCTTTTATCGTATTGATAATGTGCTGGATAAACGATATCTTTTATCCTGATAAAATCCATAACAAGCAATAATTCAAATACGTATATTTGACTAATCGTATACAGATATCTATATACTTCACTACTAAAATATTCATTCATGGCATCCAGAAGAGATTTTATCAGGATTTCTGGCCTCGGCCTCGGCGGGGTGATGGTTGGTAGCAACGCAGCCTACCAGGCATTTTCGCAAACCTTTCTGAACAACAACCACCTGGACCTTGGAAGCCTGAGACGCACGCCCACCTATTGCGAAGTATGTTTCTGGAAATGTGCCGGCTGGGTATATAAAAATGAACAGGGGCAAATACAGAAAATAATAGGCAACAACGACGACTTGCATTGCAACGGAAGATTATGTCCCCGTGGAACAGGTGGCGTGGGTATGTATTACGATACCGACCGGCTAAAAAAACCGCTTTTACGTGTAGGTGAACGGGGTCAACAAACTTTCAAAGAAGTTAGTTGGGACGAGGCTTTGCAGTACATTTCAGATAAAATGCAGGCAATATCCAAGGAGCATGGACCGGAATGTGTGGCGCTTTTTAACCACGGATCGGGAGGTGCCTATTTTTCGCGTTTGCTAAAAGCCTTCGGATCGCCAAACATCACAGCACCTTCGTATGCGCAGTGCCGTGGTCCCCGAGAAGTTGCCTTTTTAGCCACCTTTGGCGAAGGAGTAGAATCTCCTGAACGTACCGATATTCGAGATACACGCTGCCTGGTGCTCATTGGCTCACACATTGGCGAAAACATGCACAATGGCCAGGTTCAGGAAATGTCCGATGCCATCGACAAGGGGGCCGCTATCATTACCGTCGACCCGCGTTTTTCAACTGCAGCCAGCAAATCGAAATTCTGGTTACCCATTAAACCCGCCACCGATCTGGCCCTCCTTCTTGCCTGGATACACGTGATTATCGAAGAAGGATGGTACGACAAAGCATATGTAGAAAAATATACTTATGGTTTTGAACAGCTGCGGGAAAATGTAAAGACGATGACACCCGAATGGGCACATGGCATTACTACCATCGAACCAGCTGTGATACGCGAAACTGCCCGCGAAATGGCCAATGCTTCTCCGGCTGTAATTATTCATCCCGGTCGACACGTTACCTGGTATGGCGACGACTCGCAACGCCTGAGGGCTGTGGCCATTTTAAATGCCTTACTTGGAAGTTGGGGCCGCCGTGGAGGCTTTTACCGGCCAGCAGAGAAAAAATTACCCTCCTACCCTTTCCCACCTTATCCAAAACCTAACCGCACCTGGCAGGACGCATACCCTGGTCAGTTTCCCCTGGCGGGACTGGCCCTTGCATCGGGAATATGCGATGCTACCATTCCGGCCTACGGACGCAATTGTTCCTTTAAGGCCTGGATTGTGCTGGGCACCAATTTGATAGAGACTTTGCCCAACCAGGCAAATACCATTAGTGCCATACAAAACCTCGACCTGCTGGTTGCCATCGATACCATGCCGATGGAAATTACAGGCTGGGCCGATGTGGTACTACCGGAATGCACTTACCTCGAACGGTACGACTCTATCCGCGAAAACCCTCACCGGAAAGGACAGTTAGCCCTGCGTATGCCCGCTATGGAGCCACAGTACGATTCGAAACCAGCCTATTGGATGGCGCGCGAACTAGCCATCAAGCTGAACCTGGGTGCTTGGTTTCCATTTGAAAAAATGGAAGATGAACTCGATTGGCAACTAAAACAAGTAGGCTTATCGCTGGCTGAAATGCAAAAAGAAGGAGTAAAAACCTTCGAGCGCGAGTACGACGACCTTTATTTTGCCCCCGACGAAGAGATAGAATTTCCGACCAACACAGGAAAAATTGAGTTATACAGCACCGAATTCGAAAATGCAGGTTTTGATCCTATGCCCAAGTATACACCACATCCAGAACCACCCGAAGGTTATTACAGATTAAATTATGGAAGAGGGCCGGCGCATACATTCAGCCGCACGGCAAACAACCCGAACCTAACAGATATAATGGACGAAAACATGCTTTGGGTAAATCCCAGAGTAGCCAAAGAATGGGGTCTATTGAACGAACAACCTGTATGGCTGCGGAATCAGGATGGGGCAACCTCCAGATTCCCGATAAAGGTGAGAATTACCGAACGCATACGGTGGGATTCGGTTTACATGGTGCATGGCTTTGGCCACGAAGACAAGCGCCTTACCCGCTGTTTTGGCAAAGGTGCCAGCGATTCGAAACTAATCACAAGAGTGCATGTCGATCCGGTAATGGGAGGCACCGGAATGAGAGGGAATTTTGTTACTTTCTTAACCACCGAACCAAAAGCAGAGGAGGTAAAGCGATGAGGTATGCCATGGCCGTTGATACCAAAAAATGTGTAGGCTGCAGCGATTGCGTAGTGGCCTGCCAAACCGAAAACAATGTACCCATAGGGTTTTGCCGCGATTGGGTAGTAGAGGTGATGGATGGAACTTATCCCCAACTCGAAATTGAAATCAGAAGCGAACGGTGCAACCACTGCAACAACTCGCCCTGTGTGCGTTGCTGCCCAACTGGTGCAAGCCATTACAGCGATGGAGGTATTGTGTTGGTCAGTCACCAAAAATGCATAGGCTGCGGTGCCTGCATTGCTTCTTGTCCTTACGATGCACGCTATTCGCATCCCGACGGATATGTCGATAAATGTACTTTCTGCATTCACCGCGTAAAAAAGGGTCAGGATCCGGCTTGCGTAGCCGTTTGTCCCACTAAATGCATGTATTTTGGCGATCTGGATGATCCTAAAAGCCCAGTATCGATAGTTCTGAAGAAAAGAAAATACAAAACACTTATTCCAGAGGCAGGAACTCAACCCGAACTGTATTTTCTGATTTAATAATAAGGTAAGAAAGTAAACACAAACAGAACAAATTTTATCAGCCAATAAGCAATTACTAACATGAGAGAAGAACTAATCATAAGCGGGCGAAACAATTACCTGATCGATCCGGTCTTGCATATCTGGCATTGGCAAATACCGCTGTACCTCTTTCTTGGCGGATTAGCAGCAGGTGTGCTATTCTTTGCCGCACTCTTCAAAATTCTTGGTAAGGAAAACGAGTACCCCACTGCCGTTAAAATAGCCCCACTCATCGTACCCTTCCTGCTCATTCTTGGCTTACTGGCCCTGTTTCTCGACCTAAAACATAAAATGTATTTCTGGCGATTGTATACCACCATCAAACTGCAATCGCCCATGTCATGGGGTGCCTGGACCCTGATGGCAGTGACCCCTCTGTCCATTGTATGGGCAGCACTGCATGTAAAAGAAGTATTTCCGAAATGGAAATGGCCCCATAAATTATTGGACGATATGGAATTATTCCTGAAAAAATACATACTGGAAATTGCCTGGTTTATTCTCGTGTTCTCAGTGATTTTGGGTGTTTACACCGGCATTTTATTTTCAGCTTTTAATGCCAGACCCTTATGGAATACATCCATACTCGGACCCCTTTTTCTGGCATCGGGCTTATCCACTGGTGCCGCAGCCATTATGCTCCTTAGCAAGAGTGAAACAGAGCGAAAAAGATTTGCCAAAATTGACTTGATGTTAATTGCCATTGAGCTCTTTTTAATTGTGCACATGTTTATGGGCTTTCTGGCAAGCACGCAAGTTCAGATTGGTGCAGCCAGTCTATTCCTTGGAGGTGAGTACACTGCTCCATTCTGGATTTTTGTGGTAGGTTTTGGTTTGGTACTACCGGCTATTCTTGAAATACTGGAACTCAGAAAATACCACATACCCGTTTACCTTCCCGGCGCACTGGTACTTTTTGGAGGTATCATGCTCCGGTTTATCATTGCCAATGCCGGACAAGCCAGCCGCTGGTTGTATTAATAAAATGAATAAAACAGTCAAAACATAAATATTATGACAACAAAAACAAAGTACCTCAACCCCTATATTGGTGGTGTTTTGCTGGGACTGGTTCTACTCTCGGCCAATTTCATTGCCGGGCGCGGACTTGGTGCTAGCGGAGCCATTAAAAGTACAGTGGTTGCAGCAGTAAAAGAAACTGCCCCTGCGCATTACGCAAAAAGCACCTATTATCAGGAGTTTGAAGCCAGCCACGAAAAAGGTAAAAGTCCACTGAATAACTGGCTTGTTTTTGAAATGATGGGAGTAGTTGTTGGCGGATTTCTTTCTGGCGCATTGGCCGGACGGTTGAAACTAAAAACAGAACACTCTCCGCGCATTACCTCAAGAAGAAGGCTGATATTTGCCCTGGCTGGGGGTATTTTATTTGGCTTTGGTTCTCAGCTTGGCAGAGGGTGCACCAGCGGCTCAGCTTTAAGCGGAATGGCTGTACTATCCATGGGTGGCATAATTACTATGGCTGGCATCTTTGGCACGGCCTTCCTGTTTGCCTATTTCTTCCGGAAAAACTGGATTCATTAATTTTAAGGTAAAAACCTTCATTGTAAACAATTAAAAACTAAAAAAATGGGACCATTAGCACCACTCGATATAATATCTGCCAATACCAACATGCTGCTTGCATTTATAATAGGAATTGGATTTGGATTTATCCTTGAAAGTTCTGGCTTTTCGTCGAGCCGCAAACTGGCCGGCGTTTTCTACGGATATGATACCGTTGTTTTAAAAGTATTTTTTACCGGAGCCATTACGGCTGCCTCCGGACTGCTGTTCTTTAGCCTTTTCGGCTGGGTCGATTTATCGATGGTATATGTAAATCCAACCTACATGCATTCGGCTATTCTGGGTGGCGTTGTAATGGGACTTGGTTTTATTATGGGCGGCTTTTGCCCGGGAACGAGCTTTTGCGGTGCGTCCATTGGAAAAATCGATGCCATGGTTTTTATTGCCGGGTTGTTTATTGGAGTTTTTGTCTTTGGCGAAGGATACCCTATGTGGGAAAAACTCTTTGTTGCCGGTTTTAAGGGATATCCAAAACTTAGCACAGTAATGGGTATATCCGATGGCGTGTTTACCCTGCTTATGATTGTGGCGGCTCTCGGAATGTTTTATGTGGGCGAATGGGCAGAAAAGAAATTCCCTCAGCCTGAGTATTAGGATTGGTGAAATTTTAAACCTGAATGGAAGAAAACGCTATTCATAAACTTGAAAAAAAATGAAAACACGCATCATAATATCCATCGTATTTTTGGGCTTAGGTTTTATATTGGCTGCTATACCACAAAATACAACCCTGAAATACAAACTCACCGCCGAGGAGTTATTAACTGAAGCCAATAACAGCGTAATGTTTTATTCGCCCGACGAGTTAGCACAACTGCTCATTCAAAAGGATCCGAACATACGTTTAATCGATGTTCGTACACCCGACGAATTTGACAAATATGCCCTGCCCAATGCCATTAACATACCGCTAAGCGATTTGCTATCGGAAACCTACCGCGATTTTCTCGACCAGGACGTGTACCAGAACATACTTTATTCCAATGGCACAACCGATGCCGTAAAAGCCTGGATGATTCTTCGCCAGCTGGGTTGGGAAAATAACTATGTTTTGCAAGGAGGACTAAACTACTGGGCAGAAACCATCCTGAACCCCCAGGCTCCCCCGAGCACCATGGCAAGCGACGAGATTGCCCGGTACGATTTCCGTAAAGGAGCCAGCCAGTCCCTTGGTGGAACTAGCATTGAATCGAAGGAAGCCACGGTTTCGTCTACAGCCCCAAAACCAATGGTAAAAAGTGCCGCTAAAAAGAAAAAAGCACAAGGAGGTTGCTAAGATCCAAAGCCTGTAAAAGACTAATTTGAAGAAGGAACTACTTGATTATCAATCGAAAAAAAAATAGCTGATAAACGCAATAATGTATTGCATAATAGTTTACTTTTGACCTGCATTATCTCACTTTAATATGCAAACCAACAGACCATTCTTTGGGTCAAAAGAAGGTTCAAAAATAGTTCTTCGGGTTGTACGTCCTCTCCTAAACTTCCTGATGCTTACCACACTCATATTATTGATTGTGGCAGTAATCAGTAATATCGGATACAACGATCAGAGTAATTTTATTATCCGGTTTGTAATTCGCGAATACAGGGTACTTTTTACTCTTATTGGCATCATCTATTTTTTACGTGTTGGCATTTGTATTGGCTTTAGAAGCTACAGCCTCGATTTTATAACTTTTTCTACACTAGGGCTTCTGATTATTTTAACCATTAGTTTTAACATCGATAAAAATGTAGTCTGGCTTAATAATTTTTTCTATTATGCCCTTCTGGTATTTCTGCTCCTGCTATTCGAAGTTTCTCGTTTCGATATAAAAAGGCTGAGCCTTTTACTTAATCCGGCCCAACTGCTGATGATAAGCTTTGCCACCATCATTCTGATAGGTTCGGCTTTATTGATGCTTCCAAAAGCCACCGTAATTCCTATTTCGTATGTGGATGCCTTGTTTACCTCTACCAGTGCAGTGTGTGTTACAGGACTCACAACCATGGATGTTGCAACAGGCTTTTCCCTTTTAGGAAAAAGTACTATACTGATACTGTGTCAGATAGGTGGTATCGGAATCATGACCTTCACTTTCTTCTTTGGGTACTTCTTCAAAGGCAATACTTCATCTTTTTCTGAAAAATTTGTACTAAGCGAGTTTTTCAGCCAGGATAACGTCTCGGACATTACCAAAACACTTCTTAAAGTAGTGGTGATGACAATCGCTATCGAGGCTATCGGTTGCATAATACTATTTTTCAGTTTCGACCCTCATTACTTTCCGTCGGTTGATAAACGGGTTCATCTGGCAGTATTTCATTCCATTTCAGCATTTTGTAATGCTGGATTCTCTACCGTCGAAGGAGGCCTTTTCAATATTGCCACACGCAATTCCATGCTTTTACTTTATACTCTTTCTGGGTTGATTATTTTAGGTGGAATTGGATTTCCGATTTTGCTCAATATGTATACCTTTTTCAAAATCCAATTGATGCACCTAATAACCTGGTTAAGCTGGAAATCGCCCACTGCCATTACTCCTCAAATTATTAACCTCAATACGCGTTTAGTAGTAGTAACTACCACCTTGCTTTTAATAATTGGAACCTTGTTTTTTTATTTGTTAGAGCAAAACAATGCACTGGCCGGATTAAGTTTTCCACTTAAACTGGCACACTCGTTCTTTGGCAGTGTTACGCCCCGCACTGCGGGCTTTAATTCTTTAGATTATGGTGGACTCACAAGTGCTACCATTGCCGTTACTATTTTTTTAATGTGGGTAGGTGGTTCACCTGTTTCGACCGGAGGTGGTATAAAAACTTCGACTTTTGCTGTGGCTATGCTCAATACCATCCGGATTGCACGCATGAAAAACCACATCGAATTGCACAAACGCGAGATCCATGAGCGGTCGGTAGACAGATCGTTTGCCATAGTCATTCTATCTATAGTAATTCTGGGTTGTTCGTCGTTGGCGATGGTAATTATTGAACCCCATTTGGGGGTAAGACAGATTCTTTTCGAGTGTGTTTCAGCCTTTGGTAACGTGGGGCTTTCGATGAATTTAACCCCCCTGCTGTCTGATGCTTCAAAACTTTTGCTTGTAGGCCTGATGTTCGCAGGCAGGATGGGAATTTTAACTTTGTTGTTTGCAATTTTCCGTAGCAAAAACACTTCGGTATACCGCTTCCCTAAAGAAAATATTGTTATTACATAATCTTAAGAAAATGAACTTTGTAATTGTTGGTCTTGGTAATTTCGGCGCTTCGCTTGGAAAAAGGCTTACCGCCATGGGCCATGATGTAATTGGTGTGGACAAGGATATGGCAAAGGTTGACTATTTTAAAGCCACCATAAAAAATACCATTTCAATGGATATCACCGACATTCATGCGCTTAAAACCTTGCCTTTAAAAGATGCCGACATGGTGGTGGTTTGCATCGGAGACGATTTTGGTTCGTCGGTGATGACGACAGCCTTGCTAAAAAAGCTTGGCGTGAGTAATCTCTATAGCCGAGAGAGTTCGCTGGTGCACAAAACGGTTCTGAATTCGCTGGGTGTCACCAATACCATTAACCCAGAATATGAAACTGCCAGTGTATTTGCCGAGCAGCTTACCATGAAAGGGGTTTACAGTATCTACAACGTATCGGACGATATTAAAATTGCTGAGGTAGGAATCCCATCAGAATACATTGGTCAAACCATTATGGACATTGATTTCAAAAACCACCATAAAATTAACCTGTTGGCATTGAAACAACTCGATAAAAAATTAACGACTCCTACCCTTGTAAAATGGAATGCCATAGAAAAGAAAAACCTCGAAACCGATGTGGTGCTAGAGGATGATATGCGCTTTATTGTAAAAGGAAAGAAAAGAGATATTATGGACTTTATCAACCTATAAATCACTCTACAAAAAAGCCCCTGTCTAAAGTAAGAATACTTTTGGCAGTGGCTTCTTTTTGTGTATCAATTAAGCTTTATCGTACTTTCGCAGGTCCTTCTCGTCGTATTCCCTGGTAATTTTTGTTCCATAGGCCTTATCTTCCAGCTTTTTCGACTCGGTAATAATACTCTTATCTCCTCCCCGCTCGATAAACTGAATGGCGGCTTTAATTTTGGGAGCCATGCTTCCCTCGCCAAAAGCCCCGGCTTCTAATAGTTTCTGAGTATCTGCAAGGTTCAAAAACTCAAGCACCTCCTGATTGGGTTCGTTAAAATTTTTATATACAAAAGGAACATCGGTGAGTATATAAAACTCATCGGCACCAATCTGGTTTGCCAGCATGGATGAGGCAAGGTCTTTATCGATTACAGCTTCCGACGGGCGTACATTTTGTTCCTCGTCGATATAAACAGGCACTCCTCCGCCACCAACAGCAATAATAATGGTGCCTTCTTTTGCATTACGAGATATTACCTCCCAATTCATAATATGCTTGGGCATTGGCGAAGGTACTACACGCCTGTAGCCGCCGCTTTGTTTCTTCTCTTCCTTGTAAACCCAGCCTTTGACCTCGGTCATTTTGTTGGCTTCTTCGAGACTTATGGCCTTGCCGATGCGTTTTGATGGGTTTATAAAGGCTTCGTCAAGTGGGTCTACTTCTACCATGGTCATCAGAGTAAGTACATTGCGCTTAATACCATGCCGGGTGAGTACATTTTTCAAAGCGCGCTCAATCATATAGCCAATGCCACCCTGCGAGTCGGCGACACACACATCTAATGGCATTTGAGGTATTCCATACATGTGCTCTCCGGCATCGTTCCGCATTACAATATTACCAACCTGAGGTCCGTTGCCATGGGTAATGACAAGGTTGTATCCTAGTTTCAACAGGAAAACAATATTCTCAAGGGTATCTGTTGTGTTTTGCTCCTGCTGTTCAATTGTTCCGTCCTGGTTATCGCGCAAAAGGGCATTGCCGCCCAATGCAATCACTGCTAATTTACTCATAGCTTTAAGGTTGTTTTAACGTATTGCGATTTATAAAATTTTCGATCCTTACCAAATGATACTTATCGTACTTTCTTTATACCCTGTTTGCTTTCGTAATCCTTAATTGCCAATCGGAAAATAACCAGTAACCGGACAATAATATTTTAGCATTCAATATGCTATTGTAAAAAGAAATAGGCTATTTTTAATAAATTACAAATTAGAAGGTATATGATATTATTAGGAAACTTAGACTTTACTTTTCCACTTTCAGATCCGGTGCTTAAGTTTCTGTTAATTCTGCTTATCATACTTGCCTCACCTATTATTCTGAACAGATTAAAAATACCGCATCTATTGGGTTTAATCATCGCTGGTGCGGTTATCGGACCCAATGGGTTTAACCTCCTGCAACGCGATGGCAGTATTATACTCTCCGGCACAGCAGGCTTGCTTTATATTATGTTTCTGGCCGGCCTTGAAATTGATCGGAATGAATTCAAAAAAAACAGCGGAAAAAGCTTGCTTTTTGGAATGTACACGTTTATTATTCCAATGGTATTGGGTACTCTGCTAGGCTATTATGTATTGCATTTTAGCATTTATACTTCTGTGCTTTTGGCCAGTATGTTTGCCTCGCACACACTTATCGCATACCCAATTCTCAGCCACCTTGGGGTAACAAAAAGCAGATCTGTAAACATAGCCGTTGGGGGTACCATGATTACAGATACCCTGGCTCTTTTGGTTCTGGCAGTGATTGTGGGCATGGTAAAAGGGGAAGTGAATACCCGGTTTTGGGTTGAACTGTCGGTGTCCATTATGGTTTTCGGGCTTTTTGTTATGATTTTCTTCCCCATTATTGGTCGTTGGTTTTTTAAAACCTTCAGCGACAAAATAATGCAATACATATTTGTGTTGGCAATGGTCTTTTTGTCCGCATCGTTGGCACTGGCAGCCGGTATCGAAGCCATAATTGGTGCCTTTTTAGCCGGATTAGCACTAAACAGGCTTATACCCTCCACCTCACCTCTGATGAACCGTATTGAGTTTGTTGGAAATGCTGTGTTTATTCCCTTCTTTCTTATAGGTGTTGGCATGTTGGTCGACTACCGGGTTTTCTTTTCAAGCTTCGAAACAATAAAAGTGGCAATTTGGATGACTGTGTTGGCTACAGTTGCCAAATACCTTGCTGCCTGGGCCACTCAAAAAACCCTGCGATTTACAATCGACGAACGAAGAATTATTTTTGGATTAAGCAATGCCCAGGCTGCTGCCACCCTGGCAGCTGTGTTAGTGGGTTACAACATTATTCTAGGCGAAACTGTTTCTGGCGAACCCATTAGATTATTGAACGATAGCGTATTGAACGGAACCATTGTTATGATACTGGTTACTTGCACCATTGCTACCTTTGCTGCCCAAAAAGGCGGTAAGAATCTGTCACTGGAAAGCTCAGTTCCAAACGATAGCAGCGATTCTGAGTTTCCAGAGAATATCCTAATTCCAGTTAATAATCCGGAGAATATTGAAGAACTGATTAGTTTGAGTACGGTTATTAAATCGAAAAACAAAAACAGCAACCTTTATGCGCTGAACATCATTAACCACAACTCCTCCGATCCGGATGCCGAAAACAAGGCACGAAAATTTCTTGAAAAAGCTGCTATAACTGCCGCAGCAAGCGATAACCAATTGCACAGCCTGTTGCGCTATGACATCGACACGGTGAATGGCATTACCAGCATTATAAAGGAGCAAAATATCTCCGACCTTGTTTTAGGTCTTCATAAAAAGAAAGCTCTTTCAGAATCATTTCTTGGTAAACTCACCGAAGGGGTTTTGTCCCGGAGCAATGCCACTACTCTGGTTTACAAATCGGCTCAACCCATCTCAACCATCAAAAGATTTATGGTGGTTATTCCTGCCTATGCCGAACGCGAACCTGGCTTTCCGTTTTGGATGGCAAAAATCTATAACATCTCGAAAAATACCGGGGCAAAAATCGTGTTTTATGCCAATACCAGAACCAACCGGATTATCAAAGATATTTTTGATAAATATAAAATTGAAGCCAATTTCATTCTGTTTGATAATTGGGATGATTTTCTGATTCTTTCCCGCGATGTGCGTCAGGATGATAACCTGATATTGATTCTCAGCCGTGCCAGCAAACTTTCGTATCACGAAAGCATGCGCAAAATTCCACATTACCTGAACAAGTATTTTATTCAGAATAATTTTATTCTCATTTATCCCAGACAATATGGGGTTTTCGACAACAGTGACCTGGATCTAAACAATCCTTCCCTTATGGAACCTGTTGAACGATTGGATGAATTAGGAAAAACGATTGCCAGACTGTTTAAGAGTAAATAATGCTACCACCAGCCTGGCACACCAGATTGCTGATAAGGATTTCGCACGGGGCTATAAGAATCGGAAAATCCGGGTTGTTCCATTCTGATTTGTGCACTGAAACTTACCGACGGTGTAATCTTGTAATTGAATCCCATCGATATGCCATGAGAATTATACTGGTTTTGAGTTTGACCGGGGTTTCGATTGGGAACATACTGCACTTGCTGGTATACTCCGCCATTCACATCCAGTCTATCGTTCACTTTATAATTACCTGAAGCGTAAAGGAACATGCGGGTCATGGGCAGCATCGCCGATTCGCCCGCTGATGAATAGTGTGGGTAATAAAACTGTCCATACTCCATTGAAACCCCGGCCCGTAAGCTGAAGCGATTGTTGATGGGATAGGTGGCATAGGGAGAAAGTAAAAATGTCGGCCCGCTGTATCCGGCAGAAGAAACCGTATAAGCCATTCCGGCCTCGGTTCCAAACTTAAGCTTTTTAGCGGGTGCCGCTAAAACTGGTGCTTTTTGTTCTGCAGGTTCAACAAAAAATTCATCGGTAAAATCAACTGCATGTTCAGTTTCCTGTGCCTGCAAGAGAGCCACTGGAAGGAAAAGCAAGAGGTATAAAAATGATTTCTTCATAATGAGCCTGTTTCTGTAAAGATAAAACTAAAATCGCAATTTTTCAGCCATTGCCCTCCAGCCTGTTTACCGAGTAAACACCTTTGATGGAAGTAAGCTTTTGAAGGAGACTATCAAGGTGGCTCAGGTCGCGCACCACCAGCCCTATTATACCATGAAATGCTCCTTCTACCGTATTGATATTGATCGATCGTACGGTAACGGAATTGTCTTTTGCAAACACCTCTGATATGCTGTGCAGAATCCCTTTCTGGTCTTCACCTTTTACATGAATGTTCACCGGAAATACAGAATCGGGGCTCTTGCGTGTCCATTTGGCTGGCACTACACGATAACCATATTTACCTATCAGCTGGGCAGCATTGGGACAGTTCGTGCGATGGATCTTAATACCCTCGCTGATGGCGACAAAACCAAAAATATTGTCGCCCATAATGGGGTTACAACATTTGGCCAGTTTGTAATCGATATTGGCCAACTGCTCGGCGATAATAAGCATTTGACTGGTGCTTTTTTCCGAGGTAGTGTTTTTTGTTTCCTGGGCAATGTCGTCAAGACCCTTTAAGGTTGTTTCTTCTTTTTCTTCTTCGTTGATAAAATCTTTCAGCTCAGCCAAATCTATTTTTTGGGTACTCACCTGATAATAAAACTCCTGAGCATTAGGTAATTTGTAGTGCTTCATAATACGCCGGATAATCTCATCGTTGTATTCGATTTTCCAGTTTTTAAAGCGCCTTTTCACCATTTCTTTTCCTTCGGCTGCACCCTTGGATTGTTCCTCGTTTAAAGCCTGGCGTATTTTCTTTTGGGCTCTTGTGGTAGTTACAATGTTAAGCCAGTCAATCTTTGGCTTCTGTATTTTTGAGGTTAGAATCTCTACTTTATCTCCATTTTGCAGTTTATGACGAATGGGAACAACTTTGCCGTTTATCTTACCTCCTGTGCAGGTACCTCCCACGGCAGTGTGAATGTCATAGGCAAAATCGAGCACGGTAGCACCTTCAGGAAACTTCCGCAAGTCGCCCTTTGGAGTGAAAACAAAAATCTCTTTGCTGTAAAGGCTTAATTTAAAATCGTCGATAAAATTATCGGCATCGGGTTCTGGCGTTTCAAGTATTTCGCGGATTTTAGCCAGCCAGTTATCAACCCCACCTTTTGTGTCGCCACTTTTGTATTTCCAGTGGGCAGCCACCCCTTTCTCTGCAATCTCATTCATGCGCGAGGTACGTATTTGCACCTCTACCCATTTACCATCGGGCCCGATAACCGTGGTATGAAGCGATTCGTAGCCATTTGATTTTGGCACCGAAATCCAGTCGCGCATACGCAACGGATTGGGCTGATAAATATCTGTAACTGCCGAATACACCTGCCAGCAATCGGACTTTTCGTTTTTAAGTTCCGTTTTCAAAATAATGCGAATGGCAAACAGGTCGTAAATATCTTCGAAGCTTACCTCCTTTTTCCGCATCTTGTTCCAGATAGAAAAAATTGACTTAGGACGGCCTTTCACTTCAAAATCAAAACCCTGTTTTTTTAATTCTGTTTCTACCGGGGCAATAAACTTCTCAATAAAATCCTGACGCTCACGCATGGTTTCGTCGAGCTTCTGGGCAATCATTCTATAAGTCTTGCGGTCGGTATATTTCAGGGATATATCTTCCATCTCGGTTTTAACCAGATACAGACCAAGCCTATGAGCAAGAGGGGCATACAAATAGGCTGCTTCGCTTGCAACCCTGATCTGTTCTTCCTGACTCATGTGCTTGAGTTCGCGCATGTATTCAAGCCTTTCGGCCAGAATAATCAGGATCACCCGTACATCTTTTGCCAGGTTAAGAAGCAAACGCCTGAAATTTTCTGCCTGCGACGAAACCGTTTTCTCTTCTATACTTCCTACTTTGGAGAGGCCATCGACAATGAGCGCAGCTGCCTGCCCATACTTTTTATCAATAGCCGAAATATCGATTTGCTTAATTTCAACTGCATGGTAAACAAAAAGACTGATAAGCGAAGTACGGCCAAGACCAATATCATTCACCCCGATGCGTGCGGCCTCCACCATGCTAAGCACAAAATCTTTACCTCCCGATCGCTTTTCGAGTTGGCGCGATTGCACGAGCTCGAGATAGGCCCGCTCAAGGTTTTCGGTACTATCCACCTCCTTGCGCTTTTTGATATCGGCCAGCAATACCTTAAAGGCATTTTTGTATTTCTCGTCGATATGGTTTAATTCATCGATCATATCAGGAATTCTGTCAACAAAGGTAGTAAATTGAAAGCTGTGGTTTTGCTACTGCGTTTTGAAATTCGCATCCAACAAACGGATAATTTCTTTGGGTGGGCGTATGGGTTTACGGGAGTTGCGGTCGACAAAAACAAGTGGAGTAATGCCTTCGGCCAGCAATTCGTTGGCAGGATTATACAGAAAATATTTAAACACCAGTCGCACACCGGAAGGAGGTTCCAGTCTGGTCACAAGACTTAGCTCATCGTCATACACCGCTGGTTTGTAATAGTTTACACTGAACTCAGAAAGCGGTAAAATGATGCCCTGGTCTTCCAGTTCCTTGTAAACCACCCCTGCCTTTCGCATCAGCTCAGTGCGCCCCATTTCGAAATAAGCCGCATAATTACCATGATGCGCATAACCCATCCGGTCGACTTCGGCATAACGTACACGAAAAGTAATTTTGTCTTCGAGCATTATTTGATGGGTGAATTGGGTTCACTTTTAAACTTTTTGTAGATGGTTATATCTACCAGGCGAGGAATGATACGCTGAAGAAACACCATCATTTGCCCTTCGGTGGTCATAATGCGGTTGCGTTTGCGCTTACGGATGGAACGCATCACATTTTTCGCCACTTTTTCTGGCGGTGTAAGACGTTCTTCGGGTTGTGGAGTTTCGCCTTGCGGATTCCCGTGTGCATCGAGGGCACTAAATCGAATGTTCGAAGCGGTGAAGCCGGCGGCAAGAATCAGTACCTGAATTCCGGATTTCATATTTTCTATGCGTACACTCTCTAAAAAGCCGTGCATTGCAGCCTTCGAGGCAGAATAAGCACTGCGACCAGGCAATCCGTGAAAGCCGGCAATACTTGATATTCCTACAATGCTGCCTTTGGTTTTGATTATATGTGGCAAAGCGTATTTGGTGCAATACACCGTTCCCCAAAAATTTACATCCATTACCTTACGCAACACATCCATTTCTACTTCATCAAACAAGGCCCGCATCGAAATGCCAGCGTTGTTGATCAGAATATCGATTTTTCCAAACTTCTCGATGGTTTTTTCTACCATGTGTTTGCAATCGTCCTCCACTTTCACATCAGTTTTTACGGCCAGGCATGATTGACCGTTGCAGGACAATTCTGCAGCCACCTCCTGAAGTTTATCCTGCGAACGGGCAGCAAGTACTACTTTTGCACCCGCCTGTGAAAAGGCATGTGCACAGGCCAGACCAATTCCCGAGGAGGCCCCGGTGATAATAACAACTTTGTCTTTAAAAGTCATTGCTGGATTTTTTAGGTAGAACAAATATAGTTTAATTCAAGGGTTAACCGAAAAGCAGGCAGTTCATTTTAAGCTTTTTTAAGAAGGTAAAAGAAACCGCTTTCTTAGTGTTTTTTTTAATAAATTGCCAGCTACTTCATAAAAAGATGACAGCAGACATTGCAAGCAATCAACCCCTGGCCGACCGCATGCGTCCCATTACTTTGGACGATTATATCGGGCAGCAACACCTGGCTGGTCCGGGAGCCATGCTGCGTAAAAGTATTGAATCGGGTAACATACCCTCGTTCATTCTCTGGGGGCCGCCTGGTGTGGGTAAAACAACCCTTGCACGCATCGTTGCCAACACCTTAAAACGCCCGTTTTATGGTTTAAATGCTGTGCATGCCGGAGTAAAAGATGTGCGCGAATTACTCGAAAAAGCAAAAAAAACACAATTCTTCCATTCGCCTAACCCTGTGTTGTTTATCGACGAGATTCACCGTTTTAACAAAGCCCAGCAAGATTCACTCCTGGGTGCCGTGGAAGCAGGAACCATTACCCTCATTGGCGCCACAACCGAAAACCCATCTTTCGAAGTTATTTCACCACTCCTTTCGCGCTGCCAGGTGTATATTCTAAAAAACCTCGAAAAAGACGATTTGGTTACCATACTGAACAGAGCCATAGAAAAGGATGCCCTGCTAAAAAAACTCACCATAAAAGTAGAAGAATACGAAGCCCTGTTGCGCTACTCCGGAGGGGATGCCAGAAAACTGTTAAACCTGCTCGAGATTATAGTCAATGCCTTGCTGCAGGAAAATGTAAGCGAACTGCTGATCGACAACGAAACCGTAAAAACGCACCTGCAGGCCAACATGGCTGTGTATGACAAAAATGGCGAACAGCATTACGACATTATTTCGGCCTTTATCAAGTCACTGCGCGGTAGCGACCCGAATGCAGCTGTATATTGGTTGGCCCGTATGATTGAAGGTGGCGAAGATGTGCGTTTCATTGCCCGTCGAATGCTGATACTGGCTGCTGAAGACGTTGGGCTTGCCAATCCCAATGCCCTGCTCATAGCCAAAACCTGTTTCGAAGCGGTGAATATGATCGGATGGCCTGAGTCGCGCATCATACTCTCACAAACAGCTATCTACCTGGCTACCTCGCCCAAAAGTAACTCGGCCTACCAGGCCATTAACGAGGCACAAGCCCTGGTGAGTAAAACTGGCGATTTGTCTGTACCCCTGCACCTGCGCAACGCCCCTACCAAACTTATGAAAGACCTGGGTTATGGAAAAGAATACCAATATGCCCACCAATACGAAGGCAATTTTGTAAAAGAAATATACCTTCCCGACGAGATAAAGGGAACCATACTTTATAAACCCCAGAGTAATGCACGCGAGAATGAACTCACAGAAAAGTTCAGGAAACAGTGGGGTGATATTTATAACTATTAGGCTGTTGGCAGTAATTTTTTAGGATGCATCAGATCTACTTATCAAAATTTAAAACAAAAGGAATCGAAGATCAACTTTAGCTAAACATGCTCGCAACTCCAAACAACACCATATTCTGCGGGCATTGGCAACAAATGCAGAAAAACTCCCAATTATTCATAAAATCATGCCCGTAGAAAATACCATCCATTCAGAATATATCTCGCGAATTAACAAGACATTTGACTATATCGAAACCAATTTAGAGAAATCAATGACACTAGAGGAATTAGCAAAAATTGCTAATTTTTCTAAATTTCATTTCAATAGAATATTTCATTCAATTGTCGGCGAAACTCCTTTTCAATTTATTTTGCGACTGAGGATTGAACGAGCAGCTACGCTCATTGCGACAAATAAAAAAGAAAGCATCTCCCAAATAGCTTACAAATGTGGTTTTTCGGACATTTCGATATTTTCGCGGAATTTTAAAAACTATTTCCAGATATCAGCTACTCAATACAGAGTAAAAAAATCAAACAATAGCAATATAAGTCAACAAGATAGCAATAGACATCAAAGTGATGAGAAGCCAACCCAATATTTTTGTCCTGATCTAAAAACCATTCAATGGAGGACAAATATGAAACTAAACAAAAGTGTGGAAGTCAAAGAACTTCCGAAAATGACCCTTGCTTACATCAGGCACATTGGCCCTTATAAAGGCGATGGTGCACTATTCGAGCGAATTTGGAACAGGCTGTTTTCATGGGCGGGTCCGCGTGGATTAATCGGTGGTAAAGACTTCAAATCACTGGTTATTTATCACGACGATCCAAATGTAACCATCGAAGACAAACTTAGAATGAGTGTTTGCATTACCGTGTCAGCTGATACAAAGGTCGACGGCGAGGTCGGGAAAATGGAAATTGAGGCTGCGAAGTATGTAATTGCCCGATTTGAACTTGGCGCCCAGGATTTTCAGGAAGCCTGGAGCTGGGTCTATGGGCAATGGTTTCCGGCAAGCGGCTACCAACCCGACGATAAACCATGTTTCGAGATGTACCCCGAGGAGCCAAAAGACGGGAAATTTATCGTGGATATTTGTGTGCCTGTCAAGCCAATTTAAGCATTTAAGAGAACTTGCCTGCTGCAGGTTCTCTTATTTATCAATCAAAATAAACAAAGTAAAATGGAAAATATAATCCTGCTAAACAAAAAAAATATTGATCGGGAACACATCTGCTGTGCAATTTCTGATAAGAAATGCAAAGACAGTTATGAACTAAAGAAAAATTGGTTGAAGAAGGAATTTGATAATGGCTACGTTTTTCGCAGGATTGATGCCCGTGCGAAAGTGTTTATTGAGTATGGGCCGGCCGAAAAAGCCTGGGTTCCTGTATATGCACCTAACTATTTACAGATTAATTGTTTTTGGGTTTCTGGACAGTTTAAAGGAAAAGGTTATGGAAATGAATTGTTACGACTTACAATGGAAGACGCAATATCGCAGGGAAAAGACGGATTAGTGACAGTGGTGGGATCAAGTAAATTTCACTTTATGAGTGATACTAAATGGCTGTTAAAACAAGGTTTTGAAACCTGCGAGAAAACAACTTCGGGATTCAGCTTGCTTGTAAAAAAGATAAATCCAAAAGCCAACGATCCAAAATTTAAAGATTCTGTAAAAAGCGGAGCATGTGACGATAAAAATGGATTAGTGGTTTATTATTCCAATCGCTGCCCATTCTCTGAGTACCATGTAAACACATCGTTAATGGAGGCAGCGGAGAAAAGGAAATTACCCTTAAAGCTTATTAAACTCAATACCATGGAGAAAGCACAGATTGCTCCCACGCCTGCAACAATTTTCAGTCTGTTTTACAATGGTAAATTTGTAACAACAGATTTGAGTGGATGCCTGGATAGCAGATTTGATAAAACCCTAAAGCTATAAACATGGCTTACTACATTGATTTGGAGAAAATTACGGTGGACAATTATAAAGCCAAATTGAAATCTGCCTATCTACCACCGAGCAGGTTGATTCTGAAAGAAAAATTGGAGGAGCGATTTGGATATTTAAAGAGTATCGGGATTAAAAATGTAAAAGATTTAAATCAATTACTCCGAAAAAAAGACAAGTTTGCTGAACTATCAAAAGTCGAGATTTTGTCGGGTGAATATCTCACCATTTTGCAGAGAGAATTAAATAGTATGTTACCAAAGCCAAATAAAATTGCTGATTTTAAAGGCATTTCAAATGATACGGTGGAGAAGCTGAAGAAAATTGGAATTAGCACGACAGAAAAATTTTATAACAAAGTAATCTCAAAAACCGACAGACAGAAACTCGCTGATTATACCGGGATAAGCGAAAAAGATACATTAGAATTAACTAAATTATCTGACTTATCAAGGATTAAATGGGTTGGAGTGACTTTTGCCAGAATGCTGTTTGATTTAGGGATTGATACGGTTGAGAAAGCATCAAAGACAGACCCGGTTGACTTACATGCAAGAATTAACGCATTCAATAAAGAGAAAAGTATTTACAAAGGACAGATTGGATTAAACGACATAAAAATATCTAAGTACATGACAAAAAACACATAATATATTGATAGTTAATAACTTATAGTTAAAAGTTAGTAAAAACACATCAAAAAATTAGGTTAATATCCTGATATTCAATTAGTTGATATTGTTTTACCAATACAATTATCAACCATGAATATCAGGAGTAATAACAAAAGTATCATTTTAACTAATACGTTGGAAGAGTTCTT
>JAMIIA010000116.1:0-65663 GCA_035913795.1 Bacteroidales bacterium | reverse complement strand
TATTTTGCTTTTAACCAATAATGTTGTTTGCTTCCACATTTTTTACAAACTAAACCCTGATTCTCTCTTATGCCTTTGAGATGCTCTTTACAGCTGTGTTCATCAGGGAAGTCCTCTATAAATTTGATTATATTCATGACATTTATTTTTTCATAATATAATCATTTCGTATTTTTCTGGCATAATAATGTATCAACAATTTATTTATTGAGTTTTAAATTGAACTACCTAGAATAACACGATGTCGCTAAAAAAGTTTGATAAGGGAGTAAAGGTTTTTTTAAAATTTTACCTGCTGGGGCTTACGTTCAGCAAACTCTGGAATACGGTACTGGGGATAATTGGTAAAATTGAGGTATTCCTTGTCGTTTTCATTTAGGCCTGGAGTGAGGGGGAATAAGGTAAATTGTAATTGTATGGTATTGAAAATGAGGCGTTCGTTCCGAATTCTTACCCCAACACCGGTGCTTATGTATACAGGGTTGTGATACAAATAATTATTGTTCGAGTTAACTATTAAGGCATCGGCAAAACAGTAATATACAAAACGAAAACCAAGAATATATTGCGGAGAATAATAAACCAGTTCATTGCTGATGTTCATACGTTTATTACCCCTTATCAATTGGTTGTTGATACCACGAATTTTATACCGGCTTTCAATGGCTGTAAATTCATCCTCGAAGCGGTTAATGCCATTTACATATTGAAGAGTAACAAAGTTCCGGCATTGATGCCTGAAACTTCCCATCAAAGGGGTGATATACTGAAAGTTATAATTAATGGTTCCTTGTTCAATTTCGCTCCTGTAAAATCCACCTATATCGAGTCCCGATAAAAAGTATCCATATTTTGAGAAATATTTGGAGACGCTAATGGTGGAACCAAAATAGGGTCGATTCGAAAATTCACTTTCTTCATACCCTCCTGTTAATTTAATCATCGCTCCATAGGGTAAGTCTTCGGTGTTTCCGAAGTTGTAAACCAGGTTGGTGATATGGTATCCCTGCCAGACAAGGCCTGTAGATAACAAATATAATCTGCGATTGTGGTATTGGTAAAGGTAGTTTTCTCTTACTTCTGGCCGTTCGATAAAATTAATTGTATGGGTCCGGGCAGTAACGAAAAAGTCTTTGCGCAGGTTAAAATCATTTGTGCTTTCAATGGGCTGTGAATACCCACCCCAGATATCGTTGTAGATGTTTTCAGCGGTAGTATTTCCTAAGGTAGAGTCTATGGTTTCGAGGGAAAAAATTCGTTTTGTTTTTCCAGAGGCTAAGCCCCCTGCAAAACGAATAACTGGTGAAATAAAATTTCGTTCTATATTGAAACTTGAAGAAAGGTATTTATCCCGGTTAGTATGTTGTAAATCCAAACTAAAAAAGGTATTGCTTATGTTATTTATGCGATAGGCCAGACTGTAACCGTAATTTGGTTCCCTGTTCAGGTTGTAATAAACCGTATAATTAAAACCATGCCCGAAACCCAGAAGATTGGTATTCCATATACTTGCTTGTCCATAAGCTACATCAAATACCTCCCAGCTAAAACCATAAGGCATTACGTCTTTGGTTACTATCAATATATCTACTTCGTTCCACGATCCCTCCACCGGAATTATGTAAAACCTGGAATCCTGAATGCTGGGTATACTGCGTAATACCCTTTCGTTATGAGCAATAAGGTAAGGATCGACTCTTTCGCCCTCGGCAAAAAACAACGAATTGGTTATAAACCTTTTGCTGGTTGCGATATGGACCGAATTTCCCATTTTCTCCGACCAGTTGTCTGCTTTGTGGGCTGTGTCGAAAATTGAAGGACCAAAAACATCTAATTGGCGGATAATTATTTTACGAATAATCTTGTTTTGGTGTACAGCAAAGACCTGAGAACGATCTACTTCTAATTTAGTATTTACATCTTCCTTCGCTGGGTTTTGGACGATGAGACGATACAATTCGCTCGACCAGTTTCGTTTTCCGGTGATGGCAGCCAAAGTATCGAAAAATTGATTGGATTTTTTTTGATTGTTGGAAATCGGGAACCCATTTTTTATTATAAAAATAGAATCTGTTTGCAGAGGAATTGGCATTAAACCAATTGTATCGCCCTTCTCGTCCCATTGTGCCTTTAGTAAGAGAGAAGAAAAAAGCAGAATTACAACGAATATGGATTGGTTTGCAGCCTTCACAGATAAATCATTTTTCAGGAAATCAATCATTTTACAACTTAGTAAAACAAAAGCTAAGTCTTTCTTTCTGCTTCACAATAAAATATAAAAGTCAGACATCATCAGTTTGCTGCTTTCTTCAACATTTGCTGATAGCTTCTTCTCCAACTCTGAAAATTTTACGTTCAAATTTATAATTTTTTAACCTTAAATACCGATGTTAAAAAACTACTTTGCTTTGTATAGAATAATAGTTTAAGTTGGGTGTGAAATTTACGGCAGTATGAAGGCTCCTGTTCTCAAATCGGTTATGCGTCTTTTTGCTATTGTTTCGCAAGTGCATAGCATTCGCGAAACAGCCATTGCTCGCGGAGTTATCGGAAATTACCTGAAGCTTATAGTGAAATCGGATTTGGTGAATCAATCGCTCATTATGTACGATTTTTACCATAGCAGTATGCGCGAAAGGGAAATAAAAACAGGAAAGAAACAATTGTCGCTATTTTCGGTAAAGGCTGTAATTATCTGCGAAGAAATCAATGCCCATTTATCGCGCAAAGAAAGAATAATTGTTCTTATCCATATTCTCGAAATTCTTTCGCAAACCGGATGCAAAGAGTTGGATGAAATAGATTTTATTAAAACCATTGCTCATTCTCTGCGAATCGATGATCTCCTCTTCAACGATTGCTTTTCGTTTGTTTTTGACCGTTTCCAGGAAATTCATTATAAAGACAGGGTGTTGTTTGTAAGTAAAACACCTCCTGAAGAGGGATTTAAGCATATTTATCGCGAGTTTCTCAATGGGAAAATAGTGTTTATGATGCTCCGCGCCATTGATCTGTGTATTTTTAAACAAGTGGTTTCCGACGATCAGCTTTACCTTAACGACCAGCAGATTGAACTCAACACTATTAGTTTTTTTAATTCAGACGATTCGATTAAAAGTCCTCTTTTAGGTGAAATAGGGTATAGCAATATTCTTAAACTATTTTTAAAGGAAGAGCATCATCAAAAGCTTGAGTTTATGGCCTACCAAGTATCCCATTCTTCAGCCGGGGAAAATGCCATGGTGGAACCTTTTAATCTAATGGAAGAATCAGGTCAGTTAATAGGAATTGTTGGGCGCAGAGGCGTAGGAAAATCATTGCTTATTAACTTGCTCAATGGAAGTATTGCGCCAAGCTCGGGTGTTGTTCTTTTAAATGGCCACGATATTCATAAAGAAAAACCTGCAATAGAAGGTTTAATCGGATATATGCCCGAGGACGATCTGTTGATGGAGGAGTTAAGTGTATTTCAAAATCTTTATTATAGGGCTTGTTTATGTTTTAAGAATGATTCGAAAGAAAAAATTTACCGTCGGATATTTAAGGTGTTGCATAGTCTGTCTATATTCTCAATAAAAGATCAGAAAGTCGGAAACTTAAAGGACAAAACCATTACCGACCTTCAAAGAAAACTTATCAATCTGGCGCTCGAGCTAATTCGCAGTCCTAAAATCATTTTTGTCGATAATCCGGTAGCGGGTTTATCCATCGACGATTCGGAAAAAATTATCAATCAGATCAAACAGCTAAGCTACAAGGGTATACTGGTATTTGTCAGCCTGCAGGAACCTTCGGGCCATTCGTTTAAACAGTTTGATAAGCTCATTTTGCTCGATAAAGGGGGTAGATTTGTCTATTATGGTCAACCTCTTCGAGCTTTTGATTACCTGAAGAATGCCTTACAAATGGTGCATTCGCCAGGTATAGAATGCCTAAAATGCGGAATTGTCAGGCCAGAAGATCTTATGCAGATAATTGAAGCACCCGGGGTCGACGATTTTGGCGATTATACTGCTGAGAGACAAATTTCGCCAGAAGATTGGTACCAACTTTATACTCAAAATCAGCGCAAGGAAATTAATCTCTCTGCCATAAAAAAAATCAGTTTACCAAAAGCGGAGACACAAAACACACAGCCCTGGCAGCAGTGGAAGATTTTTAGCCTACGTAATATTTTTGCGCGGATTTCGAACAAACAGTTTTTGTGGATTAATGCACTTGAGGTACCGCTCCTTGCCATCATTATATGCTGGATTTCTCGGTATCAATCCGGAACATCAACCGATATGGCTGCATACAGTTTTTTTGGGAATGTCAATCTGCCAATGCACTTGTTTATGGGTGTAATTGTGGCTGTTTTTATCGGACTTATGCTTAGTGCGGAAGAAATTATTGGTCACAAGAAAATACTTAAACACGAAGTTTACCTGAACCTGAATAAAAGAAGCTATCTCCATTCAAAGTTGCTTTTTTTAGGAATTGTATTGGGTATCCAGATGTTGGTTTTTGTCATTATCAGCAGCAAAGTTCTTGAGATTAAGGGCATGCTGTTTCATTTCTGGCTGCAGTATTGGCTTTTGTCACTTGTTGCTGCATTTATAGGTTTAAATATCTCAGCCAGTGTCACTAAACTCATTTCAATTTATATACTCATTCCACTATTGCTCTTACCCCAGCTGTTGTTGGGTGGGTCGATGATTCAATTTGATAAATTAAACAGATATATCACGCATCAGGAATACGTACCCCTTATTGGCGATCTGATTCCAACCCGGTGGGCTTATGAAGCTCTCATGGTGCATCAGTTTAAAAGAAACGATTTTCAGAGTCAATTGTATTCTTATGACCAGAAAGTGTCTGAAATAGGTTATTATCTCAACTATTACATACCCACCCTTCAGCAACAATTAGCCGAACTTAAATACCTGGCAATGAATCCGGGAGAATTTGAGAAACTGAGAAATAAAATTGATCTAATCAATACCGAAATGCTTAAACTTCAGAATTATAATTCTGTTTGCATTCAGGATTTTCAACCCATACAGGCCAGACAATTCAATATTTCTGTTTATAGCAACATTGAGGTCATGCTGGATTGTGTACGTAATTATTTTATTCAGGCACTCCCCGAAGCCATTGATAGCCGCGACAATAAAATTGAGAAGATTAAAACCCTTTTTGAAAATCCAGCGGAATTATTGGATCTCAAGGAGAAGCATTACAACGAAGAACTTTCAGCTATTGTGCTTTCCAACGACGAAAAACAGAAGATTCTGGTAAAGGAGCATAGCATTATTCGCAAAGCAGAGCCCATCTATCATATGCCGGAAAACAGGTGGGGTAGGGCGCATTTTTATTCTCCGGTAAAACGTTTAGGTAATTTCTATATCGAAACCTACTGGTTTAATTTTGGGGTTCTGGTTTGTATGGTATTGATTCTCTATTTTGCACTGGTTTACGATGTTTTCTTCAAAGTCGCTTCGTTATTCCAAAGGCAAAGAGTAAGGGGTTTATTAACACGTCTCATATCAAGGCTTAGTCTTTTAGTTAAGCCAATTTTTGTTGCCAAGTAAATCATTTCCTGTAGCTTATGAGTAAATATTTTTACGAATCCTAAATTCGTTTTCTGACTGTATAAAAAACAGGTATTGTTTTAAGTTAGAAAGTTCAACTTATTCTTACTCTTCAATTGATTCTTTTAAATTGAAAAAAACAGATAAGCCTTTTGGCTTGTCTGAGTTTTCATTTTACGATATAAAAAAGCCCCTTCCCAAAGGAAGAGGCCTTTTGCATTATATAATGTAATTTAGGTGCTTAGCGCAATGCAGCTTGTGCTGCGGCCAGCCGGGCAATTGGAATGCGGAAAGGTGAACAGGAAACATAGTTCATTCCGGCACGCACGCAAAACTCAACCGAACTTGGTTCACCACCGTGCTCGCCACAAATACCCACTTTTAGTTTGTTGCGGGTGCTGCGACCTTTTTGTATTCCCATTTCGATAAGCTGTCCAATTCCTTCCTGGTCGAGAACCTGGAATGGATCGGTTTTCAGAATACCTTTTTCGATATAGATAGGAAGGAATTTTCCGGCATCGTCGCGTGAAAATCCAAAACCCATCTGAGTAAGGTCGTTGGTGCCAAAAGAGAAAAATTCGGCTACTTCGGC
Organism: Bacteroidales bacterium; assembly: GCA_035913795.1. Classification (GTDB taxonomy): domain Bacteria; phylum Bacteroidota; class Bacteroidia; order Bacteroidales; family UBA10428; genus UBA10428. Next base: position 59,498 of record JAMIIA010000116.1, on the reverse strand, counting down.
AATCTTATCAGCAATAATTGCCGCACGTGGAATTTCAATCATCGTACCTACCATGTATTCGATTTTATCTTTTCTTTCTTCAAAAACCTTGTCGATGGTTTTACGCACGATATCTTCCTGCATTTTCAGTTCTTTTACCATGCCTACCAAAGGAATCATTATTTCGGGGAAGGTGGTAATACCTTGTTTTTTCAGGTCGAGCGCTGCTTCGATAATAGCGCGGGCCTGCATTTCGGTAATTTCAGGATAAGTATTTCCTAAGCGGCAGCCACGGTGGCCCAGCATAGGATTAAACTCGTGCAGGTCTTCTACTTTTTTCTTAATTAGTTCTACTGAAACGCCCATTTCTTTGGCCATTTCTTTTTGGTTTTGTTCTTCGTGAGGAACAAACTCATGCAGAGGTGGATCGAGAAGCCGTATGGTTACGGGCAGGCCTGCCATAGCTTTGAAAACATCGGCAAAGTCCTGACGCTGAATAGGAAGAAGTTTGGCAAGAGCAGCACGACGACCAGCTTCATCTTCGGCCAGTATCATTTCGCGCATACGCACAAGTCGTTCTCCTTCGAAAAACATGTGCTCGGTGCGGCAAAGTCCGATACCCTGAGCACCAAATTCGCGTGCAACTTTGCAATCGCGCTCAGTTTCAGCGTTGGCACGTACATCAATTTTACGGTATTTATCGGCCAGTACCATAATTTCGCCAAAATCGCCACTCAACTCAGGATCGATAGTTTTAATCTTGCCTTCGTATACCTCACCGGTTGAGCCGTTAAGCGAAATCCAATCGCCTTCTTTGAATATCTTGCCTTTGGCGGTTAGTGTGCGGGCTTTTCCATCTATTTTACATTCTCCGGCACCCGATACGCAGCATTTGCCCATACCGCGGGCTACAACCGCCGCGTGCGAGGTCATACCACCACGGGCAGTAAGAATTCCTTTGGCAATATCCATTCCTTCAAGGTCTTCTGGCGAAGTTTCGATACGGGCCAATATGGTTACCGGAAATTTCGATGCCTCATCGGCGTGGAACACCAGCTGGCCAGTAGCGGCACCTGGCGAGGCGGGCAATCCCTTTGCCAACACATTGGCAGCTTTGATAGCCGACTTATCGAATACCGGGTGAAGTAATTCATCGAGTTTGTTTGGTTGCTGACGCAGAAGGGCTGCTTTTTCATCAATCATACCTTGCTTAAGCATATCCATGGCAATTTTTACCATAGCTGCTGCAGTACGTTTACCGTTGCGTGTTTGTAGCATCCAGAGTTTGCCATCCTGAATGGTAAATTCAAGGTCCTGCATGTCTTTGAAGTATTTTTCGAGCAATTCTTGCGTTTCGTCGAGTTCTTTGTATGCTGCAGGCATAGCCTCTTCGAGCGAAGGATATTTGGTTGCCCTGTCTTTTTCAGAAATGCCAGCCAACTGAGCCCATTGAAGCGAGCCAGCTTTGGTAATCTGCTGCGGGGTTCTAACACCTGCAACAACGTCTTCGCCTTGCGCATTAATAAGGTATTCTCCATTAAACACATCTTCGCCAGTGGCAGCATCGCGGGTAAATGCTACACCTGTTCCGGAGTTGCTACCCATATTGCCAAAAACCATGGCTTGAACGTTTACTGCTGTGCCCCATTCTTCAGGAATCTGACTCATTGCACGATAATATTTAGCGCGTGGGTTCATCCAGCTATCGAATACAGCGCACACCGAGCCCCAAAGTTGCTCCCATGGATCGGCAGGAAAATCGTGACCTGTCACCTTTTTAACGGCTGTCTTGAATTTCGCTACTAACTTTTTAAGGTCTTCTACTTCAAGGTCAGTATCGTTCATTACCCCTCTTTCTTCTTTTATTTCTTCCATAATTTCCTCGAAAGGGTCAATATCTTCTTTCGATTCGGGTTTCATGCCTAATACAACATCGCCATACATTTGTACAAAACGACGGTATGAGTCCCAGGCAAAACGTTCGTTGCCGGTTTTTTTGGCGATAGCAGCTACTGCTTCATCATTCATTCCAAGGTTAAGAACTGTGTCCATCATACCGGGCATCGATACGCGGGCACCTGATCGCACCGACATGAGCAAAGGGTTTTCTTTCGAGCCGAAGCCCATTCCCATTATTTGCTCTACACTCTTCATGGCTGCTTCCACTTCACTTTTAAGCAGGGCAACTACTTTTTCTTTTCCAAGCTGATTGTATTCTGTACAGGTATCTGTGGTAATGGTAAAGCCAGGAGGCACGGGGATCCCGATCAGGTTCATTTCGGCCAGGTTGGCACCTTTTCCACCAAGCAGGTTTTTCATGTCTGCTTTTCCTTCGGCTTTCTTATTACCGAAGCTGTACACACGTTTTACATTCGACATATTTTAACGGTTTTATTTAGATTATACATATACGCTTACTTGCTATGCTATTGCGCATGAGAAGTTCAAATGTAGCAAAAAATGATTATCAGCCTAACTGAAACAGGAATTTATACTAATTCTAAATGAAGAAAGATTTCAACAATTAAACGCTTGCTCTGGCATGAAAATAATATGGCCGGATAGCGCAACTGCCTGTGAACAATTGAAATTTTTAGAACTGTAAATGCGAAGTTAATTGTTTTTAAAAACCTAGTTTATCCTCTACTTTTGTTTGAACATCTTTTAAGAAGGGGAGCGAAAAACTAAACACAACATGCAGGCGGTCCCATTCAAAAGTTCCGGTCTGGCTGGTATCCAATATATCATCCGTTCCATCGTCGGGAAAATTGATTGGTCGGGCGAATTCTTGTTTAGCACCCATATAATTGGCCCCCAAAGTAATATCGGCTCCGTTGAGATGCAATACAATTCCCCCTCCATAATGAAAATAATTGGCAGTTGATGTGTTATTGCTTACTTCAGATTCGTTTGTAACAAAGCGAGAAAGATTTGAGGTTACGGGCGAATAATCGGTGCTGGCACTTAGGTAACCCGATATTTTATCGTTGATATAATATTCAACTCCAAAACCTACATTAATCACTGCTTTCAGCTCATCAACCAGTTTAAAGCCTATAGTGTCGCCGTTGCTCTGGCTGTAATGGTCCGAAGCTTCGTAGAGGGTGTACTTTGGTAAACCATTAAACCATTCGGAACTAAGATGCAATTTGCTTTTTCCAACGAAGTAAGTAATGCCTGCTCCAATGGCCATTGTCGATTTGTATCGCGATTGTAGGTTGCTTTGCGAGTTGGTGGTATACACATCGTCGTTTATTGAGTAGCCCTCTATTCCACTAAATAACTGCTCATATTGGTAAGATCCTTTACCTTTAAGAAAAAGAGAGGGAGATAAGAATGTAAATCCGGCAAGAAATTGGTCTGCCCTATAGGCAAGGCCAAATTTTCCTAACAGGCTGTATTGTTCGAGGTTCATACTTCTGTTATACTTGTAAATAGCCGTTTGCTTGCTGTCGGAGAGAGCTTGCAGGTCTAGTTTTAGACCTTTGGATTGGGTGTAAAGTGATAGATACCCCGAAGCACCAATGCTAAGCCTGTCGGTAAGCGGATAGGCCCATGAGAACCCTGTCCATTGTTCGTTTCCTTTTACCGTAACGGACAATTGGGCACCAAGGTATTCTTTTCCCGGAAAGGCTTCGATCACATCGTCGTAAACCTCGTTGCCATAAGAAAAACTAAGGTCGGAATTGTTTCGCACCAAAATAGCCCATGCAAAGCTATGCTTTTTAAGCCAGGGAACTTTAAATGTACCTGCAGCCAGGCTGGGTACACCTTTTACTTCTTGTTTGGCAGCATTTTTATCTTCGCCAAAGGCGTCGCTAACCTTAATGCGTGTTACTTCATACACATCGGCACTTATCAAAAAAAACAGGGTTATCGATCTGGCTAAGGCGGGCAGGGTTATAATAAACCGCCCCAAGGTCTTCTACACCTCCTATAACCGATCCGTTTAAAAGCATCGAACGGGTTCCATACTGTTGCGTCCAGTAGTGGCCATCTTGTGCAGTAAGCCGTGAGATTAATAGCAGACTTGCGCAAAGTAGCAGTATTTTCATTTTCATGGCTGTCATAGTTATTTGCTTTAGGGAGATTGTAGCAGATTTCAGCTTGTTAATTTAATCGAAAAATTTTGTTTTGGCTAGCGACGAAAGTATTATGTTTCATGTGTATTCTCCAGATAGGCCCTCCATAGTTTTTGTACTAATAATTTTAGCAATTTGGTATTGTGTATTTTTTTATAAATTTACCCGATATCGCACAAAATCTTAAATTAGTAGCACGCTTATGTCTGTTGTTCGGTTTGGTGTATCGCTCGAAAAAGAATTACTCGAAGCGCTTGATGCATTTGCAGAAGAAAATCATTTTACAAACCGTTCGCAGGCTATCCGCAACCTTATCAAAAACAACCTGGCCAACAAAAAGTGGCAATGCGACAACATTGTGGCTGGGTCAATTACCTTGGTTTACGATCATCATAAAAACGATTTACAAAAGAATCTCACCAAGGTTCAGCATCGCTATTTTCATGAGATACTTTCTTCTCAACATTTTCATTTAAACCACGACAATTGCCTGGAGATTATTGCCGTGAAAGGAAAAGCTTCGGTACTTACCGAATTGGCCGATAAGCTTATTGCAGTCAAAGGCATTCATCATGGTAAACTTACTATGACAAGGGCGGATTGATTTTTTTAAACTTTTAGTAATCTAAATTGAAAAAAGGCAACCCGAAGTACGAGGCATATAATAGCAAAACGACATTGGTTGTTTCTTTCTTTTTTTTAGTGTTTATGATCTGGTAAGTGGTTAGAAATAGATCGAAGGATTTGTTTACGACAAATACCATACTCCCTTTGTGGGTACTAATCTAATTTATCACAAAAAAAAAGGTGCAATTTCCGAGGCGAAAGGAAAATTTGTTTTACCAATTCCCGCATGTGCTATTTACTTCGGGTATCACTGGTGAAGTTTCCTTTATCGGAAAAAGCAATATACAATGGGTGGGCAGCTCGTCAAGCGTTAGCCTTCGAAACATCGATTATTATTCCAATACAATTTTCACTAACACAAATATCGAAGAGTATCATTTTCATATCTTTGTAACAGATAACGATGGTTACCAGGTGTTTACTTCGCTCGAAGCCTCTGTGGTAGTAATATTTTTGACGAAACAATTGCAGCAAGCAACCGATTGAAGGTGTTAGCCATTAATCGGCAGCCAATGCGGTGTGTTAATCTTTTTTACTTTCTATCTAAAATGGGTATCAACCCTCAGAATGTCGCGATTTTCCAATTTTGAGAGTTTTCGTGAAATTACTTTTACTGAGTAAACTTTTTAATTACTAAAAAAGAAAAACAATGACAAAACTAATTTCCTGGGTAGAAATCCCAACAGTAGATTTTAAGCGGGCTGTAAGATTTTACAACGCAGTTTTAAGAATGGACTTGCAAGCACTTGATTTTGGCGAAGAAAAAATGGCTTGTTTTCCGGGTGGTGAAGGCGCTATTTCTTTTGCGCCAAACTTTAAACCGGGTAAAGATGGTGCATTAGTAAGCTTTAATGCAGAAAAAGACCTGGAAGGAGCAATTGAAAGAATAAAGGCCAATGGTGGCAGCATTGTTCAACCAAAAACTAAGATTGAAGCTGATGGCAGAGGTTACTTTGCAATTTTTATCGATTGCGAAGGAAACAAGGTGGGACTTTATGGGGATCAATAGCAGCTTACTGAATAGATTATGGTTTAGAAAAACTAAGCCATAATCTATCTTTAAAATTCTAAATTTGAATTTCAGTTTAACAAGCAATGTTTTATAATATCGCCAAACCATCGGTTCAATTATCCAGGTTCATTAAGCACTATTGGACCTTAGAAAATTGCATTCCGAATGGTAAGGAGCACATTCAGCGCATTGTTCCGAGCGGATTATTGGAACTAATCTTTTATATCGACAATAAGCCAACTTCAGACAGCAGAAACAAATCCATTAACGATTTCACCTTAATAACAGGTCAGCTAAAAGAATATTACGAGCTTAAAATAACCGGAAAAATTTCACTGTTTTCAATCATCTTTCAACCCCATGGGTTATCGGCTTTTATCGATATGCCAGTGCAGGAACTGTACGATCAGAATGTTCCGCTCCGGTTGATATTTAAAAATGATGTAGATGAGATAGAAACTAAAATTGCTGAAGCCAAAACGTTTGCAGAAAGAATTGCTATTGTAGAAGAATGCTTTTTAAGAATTCTGAAAAATAAAGCACTAAACTATTCCTTCGAAAGAATTAATAGCTGCATTAATAAAATTAATCAATCGAAAGGGCATTTTGGAATTCATGAATTGGCTTTAGAAGCCTGTTATAGCCGAAAACAGTTTGAAAGAAATTTTTCAAACATCATTGGAACTTCTCCAAAGCAATTCTTAAGAATTATTCGGTTTCAACATGCAATAGATAGAAAATCAAAAGATAAAAGCATAAATCTTACCGATTTAACCTACCAATGTGGTTATTATGATCAGGCGCACATGATAAATGATTTTCAGAAATTATCTGGCCTGACCCCTCATCAATATTTCAACAATTGCGAACCCTTCTCAGACTATTTTAATTAACTCTGGCTGAACGCATTGTTCCTTGTTAGCATAGAATCCATGCGATGGAATTCTTGCAAGTGGAGCGATTGAAAGCTCTAAACTTCTGGACGAATTTTGTTTAAATCAAAGATGACTTACCTTTTGTACCAAACTTTTAAAACTAAAAGCAGCATGGTACTTTAAGTTAACGCGTTTTTTAAAGAGTAATAAGATTGGTGCATAGCTAGCCTTCGACCATTTTTAATATCTTTATGCGGCAAGAGCATGAATAGAGCCGGTGCTCGTTCCCACAAAAAAACACAGCTACAAAATGAATAATAAAAAGGCGGAAATCTCGGTGTATGATACCACAATCAGACTGTTCATAATTATATTAATTATTAGCTGGTGTCTGCTACTCATGTACCCTTTTGTGAGCGTAATACTTTGGAGCCTTATACTTTCCCTGGCATTGTTCCCGCTTCACAACAAGCTCTCCACGAAAATGGGAGGAAAGCCAAAGCTAGCTTCGGTTATAATCATTACGTCCATTTTAGCCATTGTGGTTATTCCCAGCTACTTTTTAACCAGTGCACTTATCGATGAAATAAAAATATTAAAAGAAAGCTTTGATAACGGGAGTTTAACTATTCCACCACCAACCGAAAAAGTTAAGGAATGGCCAATAATCGGCGAAAAGCTTTATGAAAGATGGCAATCAAGCTCGGAGAACATTGAACAAACCCTTATTAAATATCAGGACCAGTTATTGCAGTTCGGAAGCCTTTTAGCAAAAGGAATTTTGAGTACTACCAGTGGTGCACTGCAAATCATTATATCTTTAATTATCGCAGGTTTTTTATTAGTCTATAATCAGGCTGGAGAAGAAATCCGGAAACTCTTCAGAAAGGTAGCCGGTGACAGAGGCGATGAATTTGCTGATTTAATAATAAAAACGGTGAGCAATGTCGTGAAGGGAATTATTGGTGTGGCCCTGATATTGGCATTATTGGATGGGATATTATTAGTGGCTGCCGACATTCCTTATGCTGGTATATTGACATTGTTCATTTTTGTTCTTGCTATCCTACAAATACCTTTGTTCATCATCACAGTGCCTATCATCCTATATTTATTTGCAGTAAAAGATACGGGACCAGCTATAGTCTGGACAGTTTTATTAATGATTGTAGGGACATCAGACAATATCTTAAGGCCAATATTGCTTGGCAAAGGGGCCCCTGTGCCTATGCTTGTAATTTTTATCGGAGTGATTGGAGGCTTCATTATTTCCGGTTTTATTGGTCTGTTTACCGGAGCAATCGTTATGTCTTTGGGATATAAGCTTTATAACGAATGGGTTAATACAGACAATGAGAAAAGCGTTGAAGCTAAAAGGGAGTAAGGAATACCAGCAGCTAATATAAGCTGATATTTGTCTTTGGCTACAAATGGCTATTTGTCAGCCTTTTTTAAAAGATCGTTAAAAAAGCCGGTTATTTTAGGCATAATAAATTCCTGCCCAATTGCATAAAGTGCATTTGAAATGGAGAAAAAATTACGGATTTTCAAATACGTAAAATTCAGGTTCATCTCAATAATCTTAGTCTGTAGTATTAGTCGCTCTTTTTCTATTCGAAAATCTTCGAACGAAGTTATATCGGAGTACCGATGGTCAACTCTTCTTTTCATTGTCGGTAAATATTGGAAAAAACAATTTAATCATAGCCTTTATAATTGGACGTTCAATAAAGTGTTTTTTTAGAATAATAAATGCAATGAGTACAAACACATAAAACAAAGCCACGCTTAAAAATCCAAGTTCATACGAATCTAAACGGCTCGAAATAAAAAAGCCGGCAGCCAGCGAAAGAAACAGTATAATAAAAAACAGCAAATACCCGATAACAGCCAGGCTAGCAGCTGTAGTAAATATTTTCGATAGATTTTCGGCAATGTGCAGCCGTATCAAATCTAATTTTAGTTCAATATATTCCTGAAGATTTTTTTTAAGGGTATCGATATCTTCAAACATGATGTAGTTTATTTGATTAATTGTTGCTGGAAAATGCTTCCAGGTCTTTACGTAACTCAGCTAGCTTGGCCTCTATGTCTTTTCTGATTTGTTCCGATTTGCCCGCAGCTTTTTCTTTTAGAGTCTCAAATTCTGCTTCAAGATCTGCAAGTTTTCGCTTGATTTGTTCGCGTGTTTCTTTACCGCTTTTTGGGGCGTAAAGCAAAGCAATCACTCCACCAACTAATGCTCCGGCTAACAGTCCGGTTATGAATGAATTTCCTGGTTTCATGGTTAATTCTTTAAATAGTTTCTTGTAGGTTGAACTTTAAAGTTATTCAAAAAAGCATTCCTGAGATAAGATTACTCGGTTAATTCAATGTTTGAATAAGTATTAAAAACAAAAAGCAGAGTGCTTTTACTCAATTTTACCCGCTATTCTTGAGGAGGAGGGCAAAAACACCATTTGACATAAAAAAGCACTGCCGGCAGGAAGGAAATTCTGCCGGCAGTTCAGTATTATTAGTTGCGCTTATTTTTTCTCTTTGCAGCACATTTTCTTTTCGGTGCATTTTGTTTTATTGCAATCGCTTAACCCCAGTACTTTGGTACCCTGTTCGAACACAATGTCGACGGGAATATTCTGCTGATTAATTTTGTCCAGATCCTGCTGCAGTTCGGCCGAAACCTTACCGTACCTTTCTATCAGGTCTACAGCAGCCGCATAGTCGCCATCCCCTTGAATTTTTAAGATAATTCCCGAAAGGCTGTTGATGGCTGTTTCCATTTTCGCCGCATCGATGGTATAAATTCCTTGGGTTGAACGGCTAAAAGCACTCTGCTCCAGAAAGTAGTTGTAGCGTATGAGGTTAGATACTCCGTGTGCACTGGAAGCACCAAATCGAATCGAACGAAAAAGGCCGGCGGTGAAGGTCACATAATTGTTCATAATATCGGTTTTCAGTTCGCCCATATCAATGAGTTCTTTTACAAGGAAAACGCCCAGAATATCGGCTTTGCCTTCTTCCAGCGCCGACGATTTATCTTTCATCGCTGTACGTACTTCTTCGCCGGTAGTGATGGTATAGCTGATGCCAATTCCATGGGCCACTTCGTGAAGCATGGTGTTTTCGAAGAACGCGTCGAAAGTCAGGTGCTTTTGTTGATCTGGGTTAATAAGTGTTTGCGCAATTGGCACCATAATTTTTTCGTACTTGGCCTGCATGGCATTTTTAAGTTGAAGCCTTCGGCTTCCTTTTTCTTTATGCACAATGGGGTCGTTGGGCAGGTTAATGGCTATGGTTTTACTGCCTGCATTGCAATCGCCGGCATAATATACTACATCGTACGCACCCAGGTCGGAGTTGGTGCCTGGTGTTTCGGCTTTGTAGCGCTCTTCAACAGGTAATTTCTTCTGAAGCGCAGGCAGCAAGGCAGCATAACGATCCAGTTTTTTCGACCACTCCAAATCTTTTATAAGCACATAGGCCTCGAAAGCTGCTTTGTAGTTATACAATTGGTCTTCGTAGTTTTCAATGGGGCCTACTACAAAATCGAGGCGGTTGGTTTTCATATCCATCCAGGCCAGGTCACTTGCCAGGTAATTGCTTGTAAGAAGCGCCTCACTTCTAAGTTCGAGATAGGTTTTAAGGCCTGGATCGTCGGCAAGGGTGGCTGCTTTTTTTAGCAGTTGAGAAGCTCTTTTCAACTCAGCTTCGTAGGCTATATGATAAGGTATACTCACCAACTTACCGGCAGTGTCGCGCCGGATAATGGTATACAATGAGGTTTTGTCTTCGGCCTGAAAGGCTTCAAATTCTTCCTTGCTCATATCTACAGGGTAAAATTGAGCGCCAAGTGGTTTTTCACCAATCCCCTCTATAAATGGCAAGTTCCCATTCAAGCGTTCCCAGGGCCCATAATTAATAAGAATAAATTTTTGTGCAACCGAATCGGTTGTAAGTTCAAGAGCCTGATGCTTTTCGCCATATGCCTGCTGCCAGAACAAATTGTCCATAATTTCGGCGGTCTCAATAAAAATACGAAGCATCTCTTTTTCGTTGTCCGACAAATCCGAGGTGTCGGATGTAAGTGTAAAACTCGCAAATTGGTCTACTTTTTTTTGCATTTCCGAAATCGGTTTCGTTTCAGGTTGTTTGCACGACAGTATGAATGTCGCAGCAGTAAAGGCAATAAAGAAAATTCTCATCTTAAAAGTTTATTATTAATTAGAACTGGGAAATAATAAAAGGATATTGAATCTTATACTGATAAAATTCATAGAAAAGAAACATAGGCAAAAAATCTATAATTGATTGATTGTATTTCTCCCAAGCATTTCTTCCAACAAGCATTTACAGAACTATCAAAGAGCTAATCACCCCAGTATTTGCAGCTGCAGCAAAAGTATAAAAACGCCGGATAATAAAACCAGCGTCTGACAGAAGTTTGAATGTATTAATATGATCGTGCAAAAACCACTCTTCGGGCTGATGGCTTTCCGGTGAATATACATTTTCCTGGTCCCTCATCCGACGATTCGAGTGGAATGCAGCGAATGGTAGCCTTGGTTTTATCCTTAATAGTTATTTCAGTTTCGGTGGTGCCATCCCAGTGGGCCAAAACAAAACCACCTTTATTTTCTATGATGTCCACAAACTCGTCCCAGGTTTCGGCTTTGAGAGTATTTTCAGCGCGAAAATCATAGGCTTTCCTGTAAATATTCTCCTGAATGGCTTCCAGCAAATCGGGTACATAGTTGGCAATATTCTCGAGGGCCACAATTTCTTTCTCAAGAGTGTCGCGGCGCGCTATTTCGGCTGTGCTATTTTCCAGGTCACGTGGTCCGATAGCAATACGAACCGGGAAACCCTTTAATTCATATTCGGCAAATTTCCAGCCTGGTTTATGCGTATCGCGGTTGTCGTACTTAACAGAAATGCCTTTCGCTTCGAGGTTCTTTTTTATCTGAAGCGCTTGTTCGGAAATGGCAGCGAGCTGTTCGGTTGTTTTATAGATTGGCACAATAACTACATGGTAAGGGGCCAGTTTGGGTGGCAATACCAATCCATTGTCATCGGAATGCGCCATGATAAGTGCACCCATTAAGCGGGTCGATACTCCCCAGGAAGTAGCCCACACATATTCTAGCTTACTTTCTTTACTCAGGTATTTCACGTCGAATGCCTTTGCAAAATTTTGTCCGAGGAAGTGAGAGGTGCCAGCCTGTAAGGCTTTTCCATCTTGCATCAACGCTTCGATGCAATAGGTGTCGAGTGCACCGGCAAAGCGTTCGTTGGCCGATTTAAGCCCTTTTAACACGGGCAAAGCCATAAAACTCTCCGCAAAGTGAGCGTACACTTCGAGCATTTTTTTTGTTTCTTCCACCGCCTCCTCCTGAGTAGCATGTGCTGTGTGGCCTTCCTGCCATAGAAATTCAGCCGTACGCAAAAACAAGCGGGTGCGCATTTCCCAGCGAACCACATTTGCCCATTGGTTGATTAAGATCGGAAGGTCGCGGTAGGATTGTATCCAGTTTTTGTAGGTGTGCCAGATTATGGTTTCGGAGGTAGGGCGCACAATGAGTTCTTCTTCCAGTTTTGCGTTTTCGTCAACCACAATTCCTTTTCCATCGTCTGAGGTTCTCAAACGATAGTGAGTTACTACGGCACATTCTTTGGCGAAACCTTCAACATGTGCAGCCTCCTTGCTAAAAAATGATTTTGGAATGAACAAAGGAAAATAAGCATTCATATGCCCGGTTTCTTTGAACATTTTATCAAGCGCAGCCTGCATTTTTTCCCAGATGGCATAACCATAGGGTTTAATAACCATGCAACCTCTTACAGCTGAATTTTCGGCCAAATCGGCCTTCATCACAAGGTCGTTGTACCACTGCGAGTAATTCTCTTTTCTGCTGGTTAATTCTTTTGCCATTGCAGTTTTTTGGTATGGTATTTGAAATATTAAATCGAAATTTGTGCAAAGTAAACAAATATTATTTTAAATACACAACCAAAAGACGGAGGGATGGCCATGAAAAGCACCTTATTTTACCTCACTTTAATAATGCTGGTTCTTTCTTCTTGTGCCAGCATCAAACAGTCTTCCTACAGTGAAAATGACGACCTTTATTATAATGCGAAAAAGGACGAGAAAGCAAGACAAGAGGCCGAACTCAAAGAAAAAGAAGCCCGTATTCAAGAGCTTGAAGCTCAACTTGCGTTAAAAGAGTCGGCAGATCAGGATAATAGCCAGGCTGGAGCAGTGGTTGTCGCCGGTACTGCAACCGAAGCTATAAATGAAGAACCTGCTGAAAATTACGACTATGTCGATAATTATTATGTTGATACCGATTACGAATCGGAGATAAACCGCTTTAACGACGATTGCATATCTTGTGGATACTACGAGCCAGTGGTCAGTAGTCCTTCTGTACGGTACAGTGTAAGCATGTACTCGGGTTATCCCTATTCTGGATGGGGTTGGGGAGTTTCTTACGGATACCCCAGTTACTATTATTCTACTTATTACGATCCCTGGTATTCGCCTTATTATTATTATAGTCCTTATCCTTATTACAGTCGCTATTCGGTGAGTTACTATCACCATTCTTATCCTTCGTATTATTATTCTGAACCCTATTATAAAACTACTTCGGTAGCAAATGGTAGACGGTATTCGGCTTCAAGCACCTCTACTACAAGTGTTCGTGGTGGCTCGGTAAGTGCAAATACCCGTAGACCTGTAGTGAATAGTACTTCGGGTGCAGCTTCTCAATCGAACAGCAATGTGTCTACCAGATCTTATGGTGGTAGTGTGAGTACAGGCGCTGCTTCAACTCAAACCAGAGGCTCCTCATCAGGTAGCACACCAGTTCGGACCACCCCGTCCGGTTCGCAGCAATCTTCTGGCACATATAAATCAACCGATAGTGATGGTGGAAATACGAGTGGCTATAGTCGTCCTTCTGGAAATAGTAGTTCAGGATATTCTCGCCCAACAAATACCTACAACAGGTCAGGCGATAATACCAGGAGTACAACCTATACGAGTCCATCAAATACACGCCCGACTCAAAGTTCTGGAACTGGCGAAGGCAGTGGCACGTATCAGCGACCTACTTCATCGGGTAGTTCAGTAAACACCAACCCTGCACCTGTAAACAACAATAGCACAAGCCCACAACGCACATATTCAGTGCCATCAACAAACCGCCCAACCCAGAGCTCCGGTTCTGGCGCCGGAAATAGTACCTATCAACGACCTTCTAACTCGGGTAGTTCGAACAATACGCGCACAGCGCCATCCAATAGTGGTAGCTCTGCCCCGCAACGCACTTATTCTGAACCTTCTAATAACACATCGAGAAGTACCAGTGCCCCTTCGAATTCATCGGTATCAACACCTTCAAGAAGTTCGTCGGGCAGTTCAGGTACCAGTTCTGGTAGTAGTTCAGGAGGAAGCACAACCCGACGTAAATAAAAAAAAGTATTTCTTCAATCTACAAGTCATGAAACTAAATATCACATTCCTACTATTGTTTGCAGGCCTGCTAAACAGCCTGAGCCAAAGTCATGTCGATGCTTTACGGTATTCGCAGCATTCTATTGGCGGAACAGCCCGCTCGGTGGCTATGGGTGGCGCTTTTGGTGCGCTCGGAGGCGATTTTTCTACTTTGAGCAATAACCCTGCAGGGCTTGGTGTTTACAGGGCTTCTGAATTTACCTTTACACCCGAACTATATTTCAAGAATACCACCTCAAGGTATTTCGGCAACGTGGTGGAGGAAAGTAAAACCAACTTCAATATCAGCAACCTGGGTTATGTAGCCAATATCCCAATTAAAGAGGGTGTTCTAAAGGCATTAAACATGGGAATAGGTTTTAACAGACTGGCCAATTTTCATCGAAATTCGGTAATCGATGGCGATAACCCTAGTACTTCTTTTGGTCATTACCAGGCAGGTTTGTCCAATGAATATGGTCTCGACGCCTTTGGATCGGCTTTATTCTATGATGCCTATGTTATCGATTACGATAATGAGATTGGCTATTTTCTAAACGATGACCCAGATTATGGTTATTACGAGAATGGTACATTTAGAGAAACCGAACAGCGTGTGGTGAATAACGAAACAGGCCGCATCAACGAGTGGACTTTTAGTATGGGATTCAACTTTAATGAATTTTTCTATGTGGGTGGTACACTGGGTTGGCACATCGTGCGATATACCATGGACAGGACTTTTAAAGAGTACGACGCTAACTTTCGCGAGTATAATTATTTTAACTACAACGAGTCACTCGATGTAACCGGCAATGGCTTCGCAGCCAAATTCGGATTTATTCTTAAACCGGTTAATTTTTTAAGAATTGGAGCTTCTGTCCATTCGCCTGTATATTACAACCTGAATGAGCAATACAGCACCAATATTTCGTCGGTATTTCTGAATGATAATACTGAAGTCTTGTATCCTATCGATGAAAATGGCAACAACATTGAATACCTCGAGAACGAGTATCAGGTTACAACACCTGCGAAGCTTACAGCCAGCGCGGCAGTTGTAATGGGAAAATTTTTAATTGTAAGTGCCGACATGGATTATATCAATTATGCCTCTATGCGAATGGGGCCAGTTTCTGATTTTGATATAGAGAATGAAAACATTGCAGTAATATACAAAGATGCCCTTAATATAAAGAGTGGAACAGAGTTAAGGTTGGGCAAAACTTATCTGAGGGGTGGAATAGGATTTTATGGCAGCCCTTATGCCGAAACCGAAGAAAACTGGGATGCTTACCGGATCAGCTATACAGGTGGCTTAGGCATTCGCGATGAGGTATTCTTTTTTGATATTGCATACCAGTATACCAATTACGACGAACGCGAAATATTGTACCAGGTTAACCTCGATGGAGTTGACTATGCTCCGTCAGCCAACCTTGATATGAAGGCACACCGGATAATGGCAACCATGGGTTGGCGTTTTTAGTTCGATTAATGAAGGATAATAAAAAAAAGGCTCCGGAAGTTTTTCCGGAGCCTTTCTTCTTCTAAGAGATTACTATGTTTTTTGGGTTAACAGGTCATCAATTTCGTAGAGGTGCAATTCGAAATGAACCAGGTAGCCTTCCATCATTTCCCGCAAAGTTACCTGCATTCCATCGGCATCGATCCAGCAATTCGCCAGGCAGTTTTCATCTACATTTAAAAAGAGGTGGCACAAATGGAGGTTGTAGTATTTCCAAAGGTTAATCATCAGACTCCAGTCTTCGGTCTGGTAATGCTGCACTTTTATCCAGATGTCGTTCTCCGGTCTGTAATCCGGAAATTCAAGCTTTTCGTTGTACTGAAGCCGGACAATGCGTTGATGGTTGTTGCAGGCCGAATCAATCATGTGTCCGAGAATCTGCTTGATACTTCGGTTTTGCTTGTTAAAGCGTTCGGTGCGTGCCTCCATGGGCAATTGAAGCAATCTAACTTCCCAACTTGCAATGAGTTTTTCTATTCTGTCGGCTATGTCGCTAAAATTCGAACCATTTCGCATATACTTCTTTCAATTATTGGTTTTACAGCCAATGTTGGCTTTGATCTAATTTGGCTTCAAGCTAAGAAAAAAAAACGGTATAATATATTTTGCCTGTTATGAGGTGCTCGATAATCATTTTCATTGAATTAAAAGAGGCATAACACCTGAATGCAGACAATTAAAAATACCATGGCAATGGGATATACCGTAGCGTAGGCAACAGAAGGAGCATTTGTGTCGGTCATGGGGTCCACCGCAGCCAGACCAGGTGTGCTGGTCATTGCTCCTGTAAGAGCTCCAAGCATAGTAAGCACATTCATTTTATAAATAATTCTTGCAGCAAGGGCTGCTACAATCATTGGAAAAACAGTCAATACAGCGCCAATGAAAAAGAGCATGATGCCGTAAGTAGAAAAAGTTTCTATGAGTGTTGCTCCTGCTTTAGTGCCAACAGAGGCAAGAAAGAACATGAGTCCTAGTTGGCGCAGTAATTGGTTTGCGCTGGCTGACATGGTCCATAATACTTTACCTGTTTTACCAATGCGACCCAACAGCAAAGAGGTAATTAGAATTCCACCGGTAAGTCCTAAATTGAACGTGAATGAATCGCCAAAAGAAATGGAAAGCTGTCCTAATAAAATACCAAGTACAATACCTGCTGCGATGGGAAAAAAATCAGTGTCGGAAAGCTTTTTATCGTTGTTGCCAAAGAGGCTTACAACTTGTTTCATGTTATCGCGGCTGCAGGCTACCATTAGCTTGTCGCCCATCAGAACGCGCAGTTGGGGGTTGGGGGTAATGTCAATTCCACTTCGTCTGACCCGTGTAATGGTGGCCTGATAGTTACCCCAGAGGTTAAATTCGGCAAGCGGTTTATTCACCACTTCTTTGTTGGTAACCAGTACCGACTGGAGTTCAAAATTTTCCCCCATGGGAATCTCTTTCTCGGTAGAATGGCCGATAAGTAATTCAATTCGGCGTAATGCTTCGTTGGTGCCAACCGCCCTTATCAGGTCTCCTTTTTGAAGTATAGTATCCGGGGAGGGGGGAAATGCCTCACCATTTTTGTAAACTCTGGAAATTACAGCTTGGGTAATGGTGCGTATTCGCAATTCTGAGAGCGATTTTCCGATAACATTTTCGTTTTCAACCGAAAAATTACGTGGAGATAACTCGTCGTAGTGAGATCGTGTCACAGCCTCATAGGCTTCTTCTTCCTTTGCAATATTCACTTTAAGCAAGCGGGGGTAAAGCCGCACAAACAAAATTACCCCGATTACTCCAAACGGATAAGCAATACCATAACCAATGGATGCTAACGATGATTGGGTACTTACTATGGCAGCGGCCAGGCCGGGAGTGCTCGTGAGTGCTCCGGAAAGCAACCCGATGGCTATATTTTTGTCGATATGCAGGAGCCAAATACTGGCCAGGGTTATTATCGAGGCCGATAGGGTAACAATTACAGCCAAAACAACAAGCTTGCGACCATGCGTTTTAAACGAGTCAAAAAAACCGGGCCCCGCCTGCATGCCTATTGTATAAATAAATAAGATCAGACCTATGGTACCAAGAATATCGGGCAAAGAAACACCCAGGTGACCAAATAGGAGTGAAACAAATATTATAGCTGATACATCGAGTGAAATTCCTTTTATTTTAGTGTTTCCGAGAATAAAACCCAGGCAAATGATTAAAAAGAGGGCGAAGTAGTCGGTGAAAAATAGTTCCATTTGGTTTTGTGTTGCTGAATAATCAAAGATACTTGAATTGCTATTTCCCCCTTTCGATTCTTTCATTTATTCTTCCGGAGGAATTGATTTCGTAATCTATTTTGATAATTTCTTCAAAAGTGTACTTTTCAGACAGATAAAAAAAATGGTTGCCATTTGGGGCAACCATTTTATTAGGAGGAAATACCTTGTTTTATCCAATATAATGAAAATGGGGACCAAATCTTTCAAAAGCTGCTTTGTCTAAAGCTTCGCGGTGGTTGGGGTGCGCAATAGAGATAATAAGTTTAGCTCTTTCTTGCAGTGTTTTTCCGTACAAATTAACAGCACCATGCTCTGTTACCAGCCAGTGCATATTGGCACGTGTGGTTACGACTCCTGAGCCTTCGAGAAGGGTTGGGGCAATTTTCGAAACGCCTTTTGCAGTAACAGATGGAATTGCAATAATGGGTTTACCACCTTCGGAATATCCGGCACCACGAATAAAATCAATTTGACCACCAACACCCGAATAATGTTTGATACCAATAGAGTCAGCACAAACCTGTCCGGTAATATCAACCGAAAGTGCCGAGTTGATGGCAGTGACTTTATGGTTTAAGCGAATGCTGGGTACCGAATTGGTATGCTTCACATCCATCATGGCAACCATCGGGTTGTCGTCGACAAATTCATATAATTTTTCGGTTCCCATTATAAAAGAAGCCACAATTTTGCCGTTATCGATTTGTTTACGTTTTCCGTTTACAACTCCCTTTTCAATAAGGGGCAGAAGCCCGTCGGAGAACATTTCGGAATGAACGCCCAGATCTTTATGGCTTCCTAATTGAGCCAAAACTGCATTAGGAATACCCCCTATTCCCATCTGAAGGCAAGCTCCATCCTCTACCAAGGCAGCTACATTTCTACCAATGGCTGCTTCTATCTCTGTAATCGGTGGGTTGTGGTGCAGATATAGCGGTTCGTCGTGTTCTACAAACAAATCAATATCGCGAATATTAATTTGGGCATCGCCCCATGTACGGGGTACGTATTTGTTTACCTGAGCAATTACAATACCAGCAGTTTCGATGGCTGCTAGGGTGGCATCGACCGATGTGCCAAGCGAAACATATCCATGTTTATCGGGAGGTGAAACCTGAACCATCACTACATTAATAGGAAGGTAACCCTGACGTATCAGTTTTTGTGTTTCGCAAAGAAATACCGGAATGTAATCGGCATAACCTGCCTGGGTTGCCTTGCGCACGTTGCCGCCTACAAAAAAGGATTCGAGTTGAAATACGCCTTCAAATTCAGCATCGGCATAAGGAGCGGGACCTTCCGTATGAATATGATGGATTTTTACATTGTTAAGCTCTTTTTTTCGTCCTCTTTCCACCATTGCCTTGATAAGGGCATGCGGTGTAACTGCTACACTGCTCAGGTGAACGCGATCGCCTGACTTGATACTCTTCACAGCCTCCTCAGCCGAAACTACCTTATAATTCATGCTATAATTGATTTATTAATACTCTGGATTTAATGGCTGCGAAATTAACTATTTTCTTCATTTGCAAAGTGAAGGCATAAAAATTTGCAGGGGAGATACTTAATCAGGACGATAGTGTGCAATTAATTTTGGCAACAGCTAATGTTGAAAGAAATGGTTTGGGACAAGAAAACTGAATTACTAAGCACTCAGATTATTGTAATGTCTATGCTACGTTGGGTTTAGGCTCTATCGGATATACATGTTTTAAATGCCAGATGCTGTATTGTTTCACCATGTTAATTAATTCCATCAGGTTAGGCTCTACATCAATCAGGTTAAAGTTCGAGTTCGATCTCTCAGCGACACTTGATAGCAGGTTTAAGCAATCGAAACCTTTGCTGTCGATAAACCGGATATTTCGCACACTCAGAGATAGATTTGTATTGGGTTTTGCCACCAGGCTTAACAACATAGGTACAAAACTTTCGGTATTTTGTATGGTTAGACTGCTTAATCCGTTGATCGATACTTCAATGGATTGGGCTTCTTGCCTATCCAGTCTGGTATGTATTTGAAGATGTTTCATAACTTTTGGTTTTGTGGCTATTTGCTCATTGCAAATTCAACTAAAGTTAGTGATTCTGATTCCCAGCTTCAATTGATTTTACATGGGCAGCCTTTATCTGGTGATAAGCAACAATCCTGCCATAACGAATCGGATTTTCTATGGGTAAAGCTTATTTTTTTATTGACGAACGGAAATGGCGTGAAGGATGCCACAATGCATCGAATATTTGTTTGGGTTCGGGATAATTGCCAAATTTTTCTGAAAAAAGAGCTTATTCGGTTTGCAGGTAAGAGTTTTTGCAGATAGCAATAGTCTGTGGTCCCTCATTGAGCATAAGGTCGAGAAAACTCAGGTTCGGAACAAAACCGAATTTTGCACTAAATACCTGGTAATAGGGAGTAGGTTTAAATTGCGGGTCGGGTTTTTGTTTGTTTTCTTTCGGATGTATGGAGTTCCTGAAGTCAAATCTGCCTGTGTTATTACCAGGGAATTCATCGGAAAAATTTAACGACAAATTAAAGTCTAAGGAAGACATCAATTGTAGCAATACTTTCTGATTAAAATCAATCAGGTATTTCTCTTTCGTTTCATAGAGGTGTGCCAGTTCCTGCGCGAAAATTTCGAAAAAGGGCGAGTGGTTATAACACGAGAGGATAGCCTTCCAATGCACTTGCATCCAGTTTGTTTCGTATTCAATCAGAATATCCTTGGTAGCAGAGCGATTGCCAAAGGGTTTTACTACCGGAATGCTCAATTCGAGTATGCCATTAGCCCCAAGAATCTGGCATCTGTTTCGGAAAGACTGTTTCTGATAGGTTTCATGTATATCTATCACCGGACCAGAATGCTGAAGCAATTTCGATATGTATTGCACATTGGGCAAGTAGGCCGTCGAAAGATAGGCAGTTTCCTCAGCTAATTGCATAGGGTAGCATCGAAAATTTACAGTGCTATTAAAGCTTGTTAATCATGCTGGCAAGGTAACCTGCGCCAAAGCCATTGTCGATGTTTACTACCGAAACTCCGCTGGCACAGGAAGTAAGCATTCCAAGCAGAGCTGCCAAACCATGAAAGGCTGCACCATAACCCACTGATGTGGGAACGGCTATTACTGGTTTATCCACGGCTCCGCCAACAATACTTGGCAGGGCACCTTCCATGCCAGCTACCACAATAATTACCTTTGCTTCCCTTATTTCGTCGATGTTGTGATAAAACCGGTGGATGCCGGCAACACCCACATCGTAATAACGTTTAAGGGTGTTTCCGAATATCTCTGCTGTTACGGCAGCTTCTTCGGCTACTGGCAAATCACTGGTGCCAGCTGCGATCAGGGCAATATGAGTTTTGGTTGTGATGGTGTTATCTTTTTTAATTGCAATGGTGCGTGCCAGTGGGTGGTATTCGGTCTGGGGGCATTGTTCTTTTACTGCATCAAAAACTTCCTTGCTGGCCCTTGTTCCTAGGATGTTCTGGTCACCTTCGTTCATATAGCGGAAGATTTCTGCAACCTGAGCCGGTGTTTTACCTTCACAGAATATTACCTCAGGGTAACCAGTTCGCAATGGCCGATGGTTATCGATTTTTGCGAAACCAAGGTCTTTATAACCAAAATCTTTTAGTTGTGCCATGGCATTGGCCACATCCAACTCACCACGACTTACTGCTTCGAGAATTTTATTTATTGAGGCTTCTTTCATAATTCAATATTCTGTATTTTTTTCTGAACCTCGCTGAGAACAGCACTAAGCGAAATATTGTATTGCTGGGCAGCTTTCCGGCACTGGTCGAACTCAGGTTTGGTTTTTAAAAGCTTGTTTCCTAACCATCCGAGTTTTACATCGATGATACCGTAAATGGTATTTACCTGCACTACCTGACGACGAAGCATACTTTTTTTCACCTTGTAACTACGTATACCCAGAGAACTGCTTTCGGTAAGGAGTATACGACCCAATTCTTCTTGTTCGCTTTCGGCACAGAGCACACTAATTTTTGTTGCTGGCCGCGATTTTTTCATAATCACCGGGGTTAAATAAACATCTTGTGCACCGGCTGCCATTAATAAGTCAATCAGGTATTCAAAATGCTCGGCAGGCATGTCATCGATGTTGGTTTCAATGATTGTTGCCGAAGCCAGCTGAAGGTCGTCATTTTCGACACCTTCTGCAAGATGCACTCTAAGCACATTGGGTATTTTCATTTTCCGGTGACCAATACCATAGGCAGTTTTCGACAGCCGAAATTCGAGCTTGTCGGTATATTCATCCACCAAGCTTGCAAGAATAGCGGCTCCTGTAGGTGTAGTTGTTTCAACATCTACAGTACCCAGTCGAACTGGTTTCTCAGCCAGTATTTCTGCGGTGGCAGGCGCTGGTACCGGGAAGATTCCATGAGCACAATTCACCATTCCACCTCCCAACTCAATGGTGGAGCATAGCACTTTATCGGGGGCAATGAAATGGTAACAAATGGCAGCTCCAACTACATCGACAATTGAGTCTGTAGCACCTACCTCATGAAAATGAATGGTGTCGACTGGTTTGTTGTGTATTTTAGCTTCCGCAACAGCTATTTTATCAAAAATTTGCAGGCTGGTGGTCTTCACCTTTTCGTCGAGGGCTGAGTGAAGAATTAGTTTCTTTATATCGGCATAGCTCCTGTGTTCGTTGTGTTGATGATTGGATTGATGCAGGAGTGAGGGTTTCGTTTTCTTCAGGTTCACCTCTATTTTTGTTCCGCTTATTCCCATCCGTTCGTCGTGCGAAGCCAAAATGGTATAGTCTTTTACTGGCAATTTCTGCAGTTCTTTTTTTAGGTAATCGATGGGTACGCCTAGGTCTACCATGGCAGCCAGGTTCATATCGCCACTTATACCAGCAAAACAATGGTAATAGAGTATTTTCATTTTTCTTAAACTGTATTACTTCCTTTTTCGGCCGAACATTTAATGCAGAAGCAAAAACGAGGAATAATATTTCTTTGTATTAAAAGATACCGCAAAAAGAATTCGCTGACTAAAATAGTAAAACTGCATTGATTTTGAAGAAATTTGGTTCTCCACTCAGAGAGAATAACAATTATTCGCGGAAGAAAACGAATTTCCTTTCACAAAGACTAATTG
Organism: Bacteroidales bacterium; assembly: GCA_035913795.1. Taxonomy (GTDB): domain Bacteria; phylum Bacteroidota; class Bacteroidia; order Bacteroidales; family UBA10428; genus UBA10428. The sequence continues at coordinate 36,500 of JAMIIA010000116.1, read as the reverse complement.
GATTCCTCACCAAAATTATTTCTGCGTTTGGAGGAAATCAGCATGTTTGTGCAATTTTTCGACAGTTTTTTGGCTAGGCCTGTATCAGACTTTTTATGTAACTGCCCATGGCGGCTGCTGCTTTTCTTCCATCGCCCATGGCAAGAATAACCGTGGCTCCTCCTCGCACAATATCACCTCCTGCAAAAATTCCGGGTAAGTTCGAATTCATTGTGGTGGTGTCTACCTCTATGGTTCCCCATTTCGAAACTTTTAATTCGGGTGTGCTTTGCGCAATAATTGGGTTTGGCGATACTCCTACGCTTACAATAACCAGGTCAACATCAATGCTGTATTCCGATCCGGCTATTGCAATAGGTTTTCTGCGTCCGGAGCTGTCGGGTTCGCCCAGTTCCATTTTTTGAACGACCATTCTGTTAACACGTCCCTTCGAATCGGCCAGATACTCAATAGGGTTGGTAAGTGTATGTATTTCAATTCCTTCTTCGATGGCATGGGTAATTTCCTCTTTACGGGCAGGCATTTCATCGAGGGAACGGCGGTAAACAATCATAGCCCTTTTAGCGCCCATCCTAAGTGCCGTGCGCACAGAATCCATTGCGGTATTTCCACCCCCAATGACTGCTACATGTGTGCCTTTTAAAACAGGAGTATCGAATCCAGGCTGGCTGGCTCCCATTAAGTTTACACGGGTAAGGTATTCGTTGGCAGAGAGTATCCCGTTGTAGTTTTCTCCTGGGATGTTCATAAAATTCGGTAATCCGGCTCCGCTGCCCACAAAAAATCCACGATACCCTTCCTCTTTTAGATCTTCGAATGAAGCTGTCTTTCCTACGATGAAATTCTTTAAAAATTTCACCCCCATTTGCTTCAGCAGATTTACTTCTCTGTCGATAATATAATTGGGTAATCTGAATTCTGGTATGCCATACCGAAGCACACCACCGAAATCGTGCAGGGCTTCGAATACGGTTACATCGAATCCGCCTTTTGCCAGGTCGCTAGCAGCAGCCATTCCGGCTGGTCCGGACCCCACGACAGCAACTTTAATGTGGTTGGCCGGTTTTAACCGAGGTACAAAGGTGCTGCAACTTTCTATTTCGAAATCGGCAATATAGCGTTCGAGGTAACCTATTGCTACGGCAGGTTTCTTTATTTTAATATAGGTGCATTTTGCTTCGCATTGCACTTCCTGTGGACAAACACGGCCGCACACGGCCGGAAAAGTATTGGTTCTTTTCATGGTGCGAACAGCCTCTTCCATGTTACCGGCTTCGATGTGTTTGATAAAACCAGGTATGTCAATACCTACAGGACAACCATCGATACAGGTTGGAGTTGTGCAATCGAGGCAACGTTTGGCTTCTTGTTGAGCCTGTTGACGCGAAATGCCGCTATTCACTTCAACATTGCTTTTTATGCGAGTGCGTGCTTCTGTTTCGGGCATTTTTACCCTTTCGATTGCACTGCGTTCTTTTGCTTTTATTCTTTCGCGTAATTCAACTCTCCATGGCTCATTACGGCCAGAATTCGAATTTGGGGTCCCTGTCATACTTTTAATTATTCATTTTAGAATAAGAATCTAAGGCCTTCAACTCATCTTGTTGGTATCCGCCCAGGCGCATAAGAAGCTCGTCGAAATCGATCTGGTGCGCATCAAACTCAGGACCATCGACACATACGAATTTTGTTTTGCTATCTACTCTTACCCTGCAGGCACCGCACATTCCGGTACCATCGACCATAATACTGTTTAAACTTGCCAGAGTTGGGATGGAGTATTTTTTTGTTAGAAGGCTTGTGTATTTCATCATAACGGCAGGACCAATGGTGATGGCAAGATCAATTTTTTCGTTCAATATTATTTCTTCCATACCCTGAGTAACCAGCCCCTTTTTGCCATAACTGCCATCATCGGTCATTATAATTACCTGGTCGGATGAGGCACGTATTTCTTTTTCGAGAATCACAAGGTCTTTCGATCGGGCAGCGAGCACCGTAATAACCCTGTTGCCTTTTTTCTTCAAATCTTCTACAATTGGCAATAAAGGAGCTACACCTACACCGCCACCTGCGCATAACACAGTTCCAAAATTCTCTATGTGGGTAGGTTGGCCCAGAGGACCGACAATATCGGTAATGTAATCGTCTTTTTCGAGGTTGGCCAATTTATAGCTGGTAACACCTACTTTTTGAACTATCAGAGTGATAGTGCCAGTATCTATATTCGCCGACGAAATGGTTAACGGAATCCTTTCGCCTTTTTGGCCTATTTTTATAATTACAAAATGGCCAGCCCTGCGTTTTTTTGCTATTTGTGGCGCTGAAATTTCGAATTTCACAACCTTTTCAGAAAGGTATTCTTTGTGTATAATCTGGTGCATCTGGTGTGTTTTGGAATTGGCTAAAAGCGCCCGAAAGAAAGAATATTTCGTTTATAGTGATGCTGATAAAAGTTATTATTTGTTTAGTGCCTCGTTTTTTTGTTATAATACTATTTACCTTTTACTTTACTAAAATCATTAATAATAGATATTTTTTATAGTAAGGGGTTTACAAAAGAAAAACCCGGGAGAAAAACCCGGGCAATATTCTTTATTCTTGGTCTGAAAACGGCATAACTTATCTGGTTAATGAATGGGTTTAAACATTCGTTTAAGCTGGATATTGGCAGGGAAATTTTTATCCTTGTGGACAGATAACCAAATAAAACGTGGACGGCCAATGATGTGGTCTTCAGGAACGAATCCCCAATAGCGCGAATCGAGACTGTTGTTGCGGTTATCGCCCATCATCCAGTAATAGTCCATTTTAAAAGTATAGCTGGTAGCAGGTTGGCCATTAATGAAAATGGTGTTGTCGCTTACAATTAGATCATTCTTTTCGTATTGTCTAATAATCCAATCGTATAAGGGAAGGGTCTTCAGGTTAAGCTCCACGGTGACTCCTTTGGCCGGAATGTATAGCGGACCAAAGTTGTCGAGGTTCCAGTTATACATTGGGTTCTGCGGAAAGATGTTGTAATTCGGATAGAAATCTTTCGCATTAAATCGTTCAATAGCCACTACATTGCGGTAGGTTTCTACTTCAGACTTCATAAAATCGGTAAGAGGCACATGATAATACACCTCGTTATTTTGTCGGCTCAGATCCTCTGAATATACCCCCAATTTGTTGAGCGTACGTTTGTTAAGCGGCTTGCCATTGGTATAAATGTTATAGGCAAATTGTCTGCCTTCGATGGTAGGTTCCTTTTCGCCGTTTATATAAACAACCCCGTCGATAATCTGCAAGGTGTCGCCTGCAATTGCCACACACCTTTTTATGTAGTTATCTTTTTTGTCAACTGGCCTTACCACAATGGTAAAGTGTTTCCAAACTTCGCTGCGAGCCTGGGCATAATATTGCTGATCTGTTTTGATTGTCTGGTTGTTTTCAGTGTCTCTTGTTTTCAATTCATACATCCGGTCGCGCACTATCGAATAGTAACTTACATTCTGTTGCTCGATGCACACTGTATCGCCGGCAGGGAAATTGAAAACTACCGGATCGAAGCGTTTTACCTTCGAAAATCCTTTTAGTCGTTTATAGTCCCATGAGGGCCAATCGATGTATGATTTTTTCTGGGTGCCAGGAATGGTATGTTGCATAAAAGGTAAAGCAATGGGTGTATTAGGTATTCTCGGCCCATAGGCTACTTTGCTCACATAGAGATGATCACCAATTTGTAGCGATTTTTCCATGGACCCGGTAGGGATTTTGTAATTCTGAAATAGAAAAATGTTTATAATCGTAACGGCAATTACGGCAAAAATGAGCGCATCGAACCATTCTACAATAGCCGGATTTTTACCTTCACGTTTTTTCCAGGGACTCCAATTCACCTTTTTGGTGAAGTACATATCAAAAACAATGGCAAGTCCCAAAAGGAAAAAGTAGTTGCCCAACCATATTACCCATAGTAAATATACCAGGAGAGCAAAACCACCTCTGATTTTTGTTTTTCGATCGAATTGGCTTAAAAAATCTTTCATTCTATCTTGAGTGTTTTAATTATATGTTTATTCTGGATTATAAAGTAGTGTGAATTTAAAAAATAATGCTTTCCCGGTGTGCTATTCAATCCATTGCATCAATCTATCGGGTTGAATATTTTTAGGGAATGTTTTTTCTTGGTCAACAGACAACCAAATCATTGCCGCTTTGCCAATAATATGGTCTTCAGGTACAAACCCCCAGAATCTCGAATCGTTCGAATTGTGGCGATTGTCGCCCATTACAAAATAATAATTGAGCCTAAAGGTATAGGTTTGTTTTACATGGCCATTCAGGTATATTAAATTATTTTTTACCTGAATGGTATTTTTCTCATATACCTCTATAATCCTTCGATACAGTGCCAGATTTTCTGCATTTAAGTAAACAGTCATCCCTTTGTATGGCACGAAAAGGGGGCCAAAATTATCTTCGGTCCAGCGAAAGTTATTTTGTGAGGGGAAAATATGTTTTGCCGATTCTCCGGGATTAATTGTTTCGCGCCTTGTAATGGCTTTAAAATAAGCCGAATCGAGCAGGGTTTGATACATCTCTTGAGTCAGTGGAAACTCATAGACTCCATTGTACTCGTTCAGACTGATATCGTACCTCGAGATTTTCAGACTATTAAAGATGGCTCCAACATTTGCCTCCCTTGGCGGTTTTGCCAGGTAATTAAACTGGTAACCCTGATGTTTTTTTTCGCGCACCTGGTTCACAAACGCGTATCCATGATGTATCCGCAAAGTGTCTGCCGGAAGTGCAATGACTCGTTTGATATAATTTTGGCGTTTATCTATGGGAATGGATTTTGTTACCGCTGCAGTTTCATTTGTTTTCTCTCTAAAGCTTCCTTTGGCTGAGAAAATACCATATTTCGGTTTTATACCTAACACAGAATCCGCGATAGGATAATTAAATACAATGATATCAGCACGTTGTATTTTCGAAAATCCCTTTAGGCGCTTATAGGGGAGTTGTACTTTATTGGAATAAATACCGCGGTTTTCTTTCGAAAAAATTCTACTAAGAATACCTGGCAAGGCGATTGGGGTTATAGGCATTCGTGGTCCGTAACTAAGTTTGTTCACTAAAATATAATCGCCCACCAGCAGAGTTTTTTCCATCGAAGAAGTTGGAATGGAATATACTTCGATGAAAAACAGTTTTAGAAAAAGAGTTACAATTAGAGCCAGCAAAATAACATCAATCGCCTCGCCCCAAAATTTATAATGTCCGTTTTCTCGCTTTTTTCGCCAAAATTGCCAGCGTACAAAGTGCGTGAGATGAATGTCTATGAGAACGATTATTCCGGCGAATAACCAAAGCTCACCAACCCAAAGAACCCAGAGGGAAAAAATAGCAGCGCTAATAAGCAGTTTGAGAATTGCTTTTAGTGTAAACGTTTTTTTCTGTGGGTTGAGCAACCAGGGCATTCGGATTTTAAATTAGAATTAGCAGGGAATCAGGAACCTAAACGAAGAAGATTATCCATGGTATGATAACCGGTTTTGCCTTTTATATATTCAGCCGCCAGCACTGCTCCCAAAGCAAACCCTTCCCTGCTGCTGGCAACATGCTTAATTTGCAAATAGTCTACCTCTGAATGATAGTTTACAATATGAGTGCCTGGAACTTCCCCTTCGCGTATGGCTTTTATTCCAATGGTTTTATGGGAAGATGGTTTATTTAAAACCCATTGTTCTTTGTATTCGATTTGGCCGATTATGTCTTCAGCAAGGGTTAACGCGGTGCCACTAGGAGCATCGAGTTTATGAATATGATGAATTTCTTCCATACTGACTTCATAGCCCTGCACCTTTTTCATTAGTGAAGCCAGGTACTTATTTAACTGAAAAAAGACATTCACACCAATACTGTAATTCGAGGCGTAGAAAAAGGCTTTCTTTTCGGCATTTGCTTTCTCAATAACCTCATGCTTCTTTTCGAGCCATCCGGTGGTGCCGCAAACAACGGGCACCCCAGCGGCAAAACAGGCTTGTATATTTTGGAAGGCACTGGAGGGTGTTGAAAAGTCGATAGCTACATCTGCCTTTTTAAGATTTTCTGTATTTAATTCAGAAGCATTGTTTTCATCGATAATTAAAACAATTTTGTGCTTTCTTTCCAGTGCAATTCTTTCGATGGTTTTTCCCATCTTGCCATAACCAATGAGGGCAATATTCATAGGTGGTATTTTTTATTCGCCAATAGTTTCGAACTAATTTCTTGTAAAAATAAAAAAGGGAAGCAAGTAATTGCTTCCCTTTATGATATATTAACAGGTTTGTTATTTCACTGCCTTCACCACAGCTTCGAAAGCTTCAGGATGATTCATTGCCAGATCGGCTAACACTTTGCGATTGAGCTCAATTCCGGCGTTATTGAGTTTTCCGATGAAAACAGAGTAAGACATATCGTATTGTCTTACGCCAGCATTGATACGCTGAATCCATAAACCACGGAAAAGACGTTTTTTACTTCTTCTGTCTCTGTAGGCATATTGTTGACCTTTCTCCCATGAGTTTTTTGCAACTGTCCATACATTTTTTCTTCTTCCAAACTGACCTCGTGTGCGGCTTAAGATTTTCTTTCTTCTTGCTCTTGAGGCTACTGCATTTACTGACCTTGGCATTTTTCTACTTTTTTGGAATGTCTAGCGTTTCTTTCGAATAAACGAAGAACACTTTGGGGCTAAAACACTCAGTTAATACTATTTTTTGCTTACTTAAGTGCTAACAAAAGTTTCACGTTTTTCTCATCGGCTTTATGCACCAAACCATCGTAGGTAAGGTTACGCTTGCGCTTTGTCGATTTCTTGGTTAAAATGTGACTTTTGAAAGCATGCTTTCTTTTAATCTTTCCGGAACCGGTAAGCGAAAATCGCTTTTTAGCTCCAGAATTTGTTTTCATTTTCGGCATAGCTACTATTTAAAAAATTAATTTTTCTTTTTTACTTGTTTGGCCGAGAGCATAATGGTCATTCGTTTTCCTTCGAGTTTTGGCAGTTGCTCTACTTTGCCATATTCTTCAAGGTCTTGTGCAAACCTCAACAACAATATTTCACCGTCTTCTTTGTACACTATTGTGCGGCCTTTAAAAAATACGTAAGCCTTCACTTTTGCACCTTCCTGCAAAAACTTGATAGCGTGCTTTACTTTAAAGTTGTAATCGTGTTCGTCGGTATGAGGGCCGAAACGAATCTCTTTTACAATTATTTTTACGGCATTTGACTTCATTTCCTTTTGTTTCTTTTTCTGCTGATAAAGAAACTTCTGGTAGTCAACTACCTTGCAAACAGGAGGATCTGCATTGGGCGATATTTCCACCAAATCAAGTTCATAGGTATCTGCCAGCTTTAATGCCTCCTCAATGGAGTAAACGCCTGGCTCTTTAAGGTTGTCGCCTACTACCCTTACTGTTTTCGCCCTAATTTTGTCGTTTATCTTGTGTAGTGCCTCTTGTTTTTGGCGTAATGGGGGTCTCTGTGGCCCTCTGTTGTATGGTCCCGCTATGGTCAATTCCTCCTAATGTTATGTTAAAACTATTCTATTTCTGCTGTTTGCTGCTTAATTTCGCTCGAAACCAATTCGATAAACTCAGCGAGCGACATCGATCCTTTATCTCCTTCACCCTGTCTGCGTACCGAAATTGTGTTGTTTTCAGCTTCCTTTTCACCAACAATAATAAGGTAGGGAATGCGCTTCAGCTCTGCATCGCGTATTTTTCTGCCTATCTTTTCAGCCCTTTCGTCAATCAGGGTGCGAATATCGGAATTATTTAGAAATTTTAAAACATTTTCTGCATAATCCTGATATTTTTCGCTGATGGGTAAAACAATGGCCTGGTCAGGGGTAAGCCACAAGGGAAATTTGCCAGCCGTGTGTTCAATAAGTACGGCTACGAATCGTTCCATGGATCCAAATGGCGCGCGGTGAATCATTACTGGCCTGTGTCGTTGGTCATCGCTTCCAATGTATTCAAGTTCAAAACGTTCTGGTAGGTTATAATCGACCTGAATGGTGCCAAGCTGCCAGGTGCGTCCGATGGCATCTTTTACCATAAAATCGAGCTTAGGTCCATAGAAAGCAGCTTCACCATATTCTACCACGGTTTTTAATCCTTTCTCATTGGCTGCTTCAATAATGGCTTTTTCTGCTTTTTCCCAGTTTTCGTCCGATCCGATATATTTTTCGCGGTTTACTTTATCGCGCAGCGATACCTGTGTGACAAAGTCAGCAAAATCAAGTGTTTTAAAAATATAAAGAATGATATCGATTACTTTTTTGAACTCGTCTTTTAATTGATCGGGTCTGCAAAAAATGTGTGCGTCGTCCTGAGTAAAGCCACGCACGCGCGTAAGACCATGTAACTCGCCACTTTGTTCGTACCGGTAAACTGTTCCGAATTCGGCATACCGAATGGGTAAATCTTTGTAGGAGTGAGGTTTGCTTCTGTAAATTTCGCAGTGATGGGGGCAGTTCATGGGCTTAAGCAAAAACTCTTCCCCTTCCTGTGGGGTTGTGATGGGCCTGAATGAGTCTTTGCCATATTTCTCATAGTGGCCCGATATCACGTACAATTCTTTTTGACCAATATGCGGAGTCATCACTAAATCGTATCCATGATTCTTTTGAACTCTCTTTAAAAATTCCTGCAGACGTTCTCTCAGGGCCGCTCCTTTTGGTAACCATAAAGGCAATCCCTGTCCTACACGAGGTGAAAAGGTGAATAATTCGAGTTCTTTACCAAGTTTTCTATGGTCTCTGGCTTTGGCTTGCTCAAGTTTTTCGAGGTATTCGTCTAGCATGGCTTGCTTCGGGAAAGTAATACCATAGATTCGGGTCATTTGAGGGCGTTTTTCATCGCCACGCCAATAAGCACCTGCCACGCTTAATAGTTTTATGGCTTTAATAAATCCAGTATCGGGTAAGTGCGGGCCACGACATAAATCGGTAAAATTACCCTGCGAATAAAGGGTAATGGTTCCATCTTCAAGCTCTTCAATTAGTTCGCATTTATAGTGATCGCCCTTTTTCTTGAATAGATCCAATACTTCTGCTTTCCTAATCTCACGCCTGCTGTAGGTATTTTTTTGGGAGGCCAATTCTTTCATTTTTGCCTCGATTTCTGTCAGATCTGCTTCTGTAATAACTTTTCCGTTGCCGGGTTCAATGTCATAATAAAAGCCGTTTTCAATAGCAGGGCCTATACCAAACTTTGTGCCCGGATAGATGGTTTCGATTGCCTCAGCCATCAGGTGGGCCGAAGAATGCCAGAATGCATGTTTGCCTTCCGGGGTATCGAATTTGTGCAATTTTATATGAGCATTTTTATTAATCGGACGGGTGGTATCCCAGACTTCTTCATCTACACTCACTGCCACTACTTCTTTTGCGAGGCTGTTGCTAAGGCTTTTGGCTATATCGAGGCCATTCACACCTTCTGAAAATTCACGGATACTGCTATCTGGAAATGTAATTTGTATCATCGTACTTGAGTTCATTTTTTCGGAAGGCAAAGATAAAAATAATACTGTATTTCTGGCTCCAAATAGTTTGCTCTTCTTCCTGCTTTTTTAGAGAGTAGTTTTAGCAACAATAAAAAAGTGATAGCCGTAAGAGTAAGTATTGTATTTAACCATTCAAGTAAAAATTTTGCAAGTGTTTTTGGTTTCATATCACTTTAAAAACCAGCTGTTTGACATCCTATAATAGATGAATGATAAATGCTAATTTATTTTTGGCACATGTTTTGAAAAACGATACATAACGATTAAATCATAAAGCCATGAAAAGAAATTTACTCCTAATAGCCGCTGCAGCACTCCTTCTAAATAGCTGCATAATCGATTCTGGTATAGAAAACCCCTATGCTGCATTTCAGGTAAATTACGATTTAGTAATACCCGGTGAATCGGTGTACTTTTCGAATTACTCTACCAATGCCAATCAGTTTGAATGGGACTTTGGAGATGGGACTTTTTCCAATTTGCCTTCTCCATCGCATTATTTCTTAAACGAAGGTGTTTACGAAGTAAGACTGGCTGCTTATTACAACAATCGCGTTGATTATGCTTATATGACCATAGAAGTGTTCGAAACTACCCTTGAAGTAGAGGTTGTTGAATACTATTCTGGAAATCTGATATCCAATGCCAATGTGGTAGTTTATGCCAATGAATACGATTACAATAATTTTTACCAACCGGTGGTTAGGGGTTACACCGATTCTTATGGTGCAGTAGTCTTTAAAGGTATGCGGTCAGAGATTTTTTATATCGATGTTTTCAATAATTATTACAACAATTACACCCTGGCTGCGGAAGATATTAACTTCATAAAAACATTGCCCCTGGAACATGCGAAGCACAACATTTTTACTGCTTATGTCGATTACGATCCACAGTATTTTAAATCGGCCAATGAGAAAATAACAGTTCGGGAAGTAAAGCAGACAAGCCAAAAGAGAACATTAAAAGAAAAGCAAGAAGCTGCAATGAAATAGGTTTTTGGTTTACACAGATTTTTGTACCATAGGGCAGTCTTAAATAGGCTGCCCTTTTCTTTGTTAAAAAAAATCATGTACCAGATATAATTTTAAAGAATATTTATAAATTTGCACCCCCACAGAACAGGCAACTCAGATGGGCAAGCCCAGATGGCGAAACCGAGAACATTTTTTTGTTCGAGCTCTCGCCAACCGTGATAGGCTCAAAAAAGTTGGAAGATTTGAAAACCACCTTGTTTGAGAAATGAAATAAGCCCAGATGGCGAAATTGGTAGACGCGCTAGTTTCAGGGACTAGTGATCGCAAGGTTGTGCAGGTTCGAGTCCTGTTCTGGGCACGTAATTAAGTTTAAGGTTTAAAGTTTACAGTTCAAAGTTTAAAGTTAAAGTTCAATGTTTTAGAGTTGAATAAAAACTCTTACCTTTGAGCTTTAAACAAAACAAAAGCCCAGGTGGCGAAATTGGTAGACGCACCAGCTTGAGGGGCTGGCGATCGCAAGGTTGTGCAGGTTCAAATCCTGTCCTGGGCACAGAGCTGAATCCATTATGGGTTCAGCTTTTTTTTGTGAATAGCTTCTTGAAAAAGAAGACCTAAGAAATCTTCTTGCTTTTTGGTTCTAGTTCTTAATTGAATAATTTAGCTTCGTGCAAAAGACTGTGTTTAAAAAGCCATCAGGTTTTACTCAACGAATCCTTATTCAATGAACAGTGTGGTGCAGTTTCCCGACCCCCGAAAGGCAGATGACGAAGGTTTGATTGCGGTAGGTGGGGAGTTGACAGCCGATTTTCTGATATCGGCTTATTCTCAGGGGGTATTTCCGTGGTTTAACGAAGACGATCCTATTCTTTGGTGGAGTCCGAACCCAAGAATGGTGCTGATTCCAGAGGAATTTCGCTTGTCAAAAAGCTTAAAACAAGTGGTAGCCAGTGAAAAATTCGAACTCAGAATCGACACTTGTTTTGGTGACGTCATAGAGCATTGCAGAAAAAGGGACCGACCCGGGCAGGGGGGGACATGGATTACCTTGGAAATGCGAAACGCCTATAAAGAATTGCACCGTATGGGGCTGGCACATTCGTTCGAAACCTTTTATAATGGAGTTTTAGTAGGAGGCTTGTATGGAGTTTCTCTTGGTAAAGCATTTTTTGGTGAATCGATGTTTTTTCTCGAACCCAATAGCAGTAAAGTTGCTTTTTATTATCTGGTTGGCTGGTGCAGGCAGTTTGGTTTTCAATTTATCGATGCACAGCAACCTACCCGTCATTTGCACAGTTTAGGAGCCAAAGAAATGATCCGCAACGATTTTTTGGACAAGCTTTCGGAGGCATTAAAATACCCTACACTCAATAGAAAGTGGAATGCAGCAGAATTGATTTTGTTATAAAAATTAATATCCAACTACCCAGAGAATTCTTTCCTCGTCGGCGCATTTTTCAGTAATGGCAATAAGATCGATGTTAATTTTAATTATTGAGTCGCGGTAGTGGCCCCAGTTTTTTGCATAGTCAGACATACTTTTTTGCAGTTCTTCCAGAAATTCCCTTCCAAGAAAATGCTCAGAAATCATCGATTCAAAATCCTTCACCGATGCAAGGGCTTTCAGTTTGTCGCGAAAAGTAATGAGTTCGTTACGGAGAGGAATAATTTTGCGGGCATTGTATTTGGTAGGCCCATAATATTCGTAAAGCTTATTGGCATTTTCAAAGCAAGGGGTAAACACATTAAAAACCACACTGTCAATAAATTTCGATTCCTTGTCGCAACGAATAAGTGTATCATTGCCACCTGTAATATTTAACTCTACAAAATTCAGATCCTTGGAATCATAGATTTCTAATCTCATGGTTGAAATGGATTTGCATTAAATTTATTAATTATAGTTGTCAATGCAATGCTTTGTTAAGAATTTCATTTTCAACTTCGATGTAATAGTAATAATTTTTGTTCGAAAATAGCAATAAACTCATGAACAACCTCGACGATTTTACCAAAGCAGGACATTCTATGATGGAATGGTTACATCGTTACTTTACTGAGATTGAGCAACTGCCGGTAAAGCCTAATATTCGTCCTGGTTCCATTGAGGCGCTTCTTCCAAAAAGTGCTCCACAGAAAGGAGAAACATTTGAGCGCATAATCCAAGATTTTGATGGCATTATCATGCCTGGAATTACACATTGGCAGCACCCTGGCTTTCATGCATATTTTCCGGCCAACAACAGTTATCCATCGGTGCTGGCCGAATTACTTTCGGCAGGCTTAGGGGTGCAGGGTATGAAATGGATAACTTCGCCGGCTGCTACTGAACTCGAGAGGGTAATGATGGTGTGGTTGCGCGAATTAATAGCCTTGCCCGAAGCCTTCAAAGGAGTAATTATGGATACAGCTTCAGTTTCTACACTTTGTGCTATTCTTGCTGCAAGGGAAAAGATTACTGGCTATTCGGTAAATGAAAACGGACACGATGGGCGAAAGTATCGTGTTTACTGCTCCTCCGAAGCGCACTCATCGATAGAAAAAGCAGTTCGTATTGCTGGCTTAGGCAGTAAAAATCTGGTTAAAATACAGGTCGATGGTGATTTTAAAATGATTACCAAAAAACTTGAAGAGGCAATACTTAGCGATCTGCAAATGGGCTTTGTTCCAACTTGTATCGTGGGTGCGCTCGGCACCACCGGCAGTGGTTCAATTGATAAATTAGACGAAATTGGTCAGATAGCCAACCGGTATCACATCTGGTATCATATCGATGCAGCGTATTCTGGAAACGCACTGATTCTGCCTGAATTTAGAAAAAGCATAAAAGGATTGGAAAGTGCAGACAGCCTTGTCTTTAATCCGCATAAATGGTTGTTTACAAATTTCGACTGTTCGGCTTTTTTTGTTAAAAACCAGGAAGATCTTACCAGAACTTTTAGCCTCGTGCCTGCTTATTTGCAGAGTGCTGAAAGCGATGATCTGGATTATAGCAATTGGGGAATTCAGTTAGGTAGAAGGTTTCGGTCGTTGAAATTGTGGTTTGTAATCCGATCGTTTGGTGCAGAGGGCTTGCAGTCCATGCTTCGATTTCATATTGAGTTGGGAAAGATGTTTGAGACTTTTGTGCTTCAGACGCCGGATTTCGAGTTGCTGATACCACGAAATCTGAATATTGTCTGTTTTCGCTATTGCAAGGGTGAGGCTTCGCAACTCAATGGGTTAAACCAAGCCTTGTTAGAAAAAATTAATGCCACTGGAAAAATATATCTTTCGCATACGCTTATCAATAATAACTTTGCTCTGCGGTTTGTTTGCGGGCAAACACGGGTTGCTGAAAGGCATATAACAGAAGCCTGGAAAATTATTAGCAAGGCAGCCGAAGGTTTAAACAAAAAGAAATGAATATAGAGGAATTGCATAGGCTTTTTTTGAGGGCATATGAAAGTGTGAAATTGACACCTGCTAATGCGGTTAACCGCTTACCCTTGTCGGGTTCGAACCGGATGTATTTTCGAATTGAAGGTCCGGCTGGAAGCCTGATAGGGACTTATAACGACGACAAACCGGAAAACTACGCTTTTCATTACCTGGCCTCTCACCTCAAGAATCATGGAGTGAACGTTCCTGAGGTTTATTTTAAGGACACTGAGAAAGGAATTTACCTGCAACAGGATTTGGGGGATAAATCCCTTTTCGAATTTGTGGGAAGCACAAATACCAGTCAGGCACAATTGCTTGAGATGTATAAAAAAGTTGTTGATCAGATGCCTGTGCTTCAGTATAAGTCGGCTGCCGATCTTGATTTCTCTGTTTGCTACCCGCGTGAGTCTTTTGGTCGCCAGTCGATGCAATGGGATTTGAATTACTTCAAGTATTTCTTCCTAAAAACTACCTATGTGTCGTTTCATGAGCAACAGCTCGAGGATGAATTTCAGAAATTAATAGAATTTTTGCTCCAGGCCCCTTCAGATTATTTTCTATTTCGCGACTTTCAGTCGCGCAATATAATGTGGTTCAACGATCAGCCCTGGTTTATCGATTTTCAGGGTGGGCGCCGCGGAGCCTTGCAGTACGACCTGGCATCGCTTCTGTTCGAATCAAAAACAAATCTTTCATCCGAATTTCGTGGCGAAATTCTCGATTATTACCTAAAAGTATTTGGCCAACATAGCTTCTTTAATAGAGAGGAATTTTTGTTTTATTATCCTGCTTTTGTGCTGATTCGCTTGTTGCAGGCTTTTGGCGCTTACGGATACAGAGGTATTTTCGAAAAAAAGGCCTTTTTTGTGCAAAGCATCAACCCGGCAATCGATAACATGTTATGGGTTGCAGCGCAGGATATTATTCGGGAGCGGTTTCCGTATATCTGCTCCATTATCCAATCCATTGCAGCTATTCGCGATAGGTTTCATCATCCAGAGGCTAATGAAAAGCTTACAGTGAGCATCACCAGTTTCTCATACCGGAAGGGTATTCCTGACGACTGGTCGGGAAATGGCGGCGGATATGTGTTCGATTGCCGAAATTTGAATAATCCTGGAATGCACGAGGAATACAAGCTTCTCACTGGAAGAGATCAGGAGGTTATGGCCTATCTTGAAAAGGAGAGTGAAACAGACGATTTCTTCGGTTCCATTTCGTCGATGATCGATGGCACCGTCAGAAAATACCAACAAAGGAATTTTAATCATCTGGCGGTTAATTTCGGTTGCACCGGCGGCAGACATCGCTCGGTTTATTGTGCTGAGAGATTGTTTTTGCATTTAAAAATGAACTTTGATGTGCACCTGCGGTTATTTCATCGCGAATTAAATATCCGGGAGCAGTATGACAAAGACCATGTGTAAAAAAGATCCTGAGAAGAAAAAGGCTATGTTGAAAAAGGAGGGAAAATTTGAGTGTACGAAATGCAAATCGACTGCCACTGCTAAAAAGTATCTGTGTAAACCTGAGAAAAGATAGTTGAAATCACTTTCACAGGTTCATTTTATCCAATTACAATAAAACTATGCGTATTCAATGAAAGCTATGATATTGGCTGCAGGAACAGGCACCAGGCTCCGTCCCTTAACCGACCACACGCCAAAAGCCCTGGTAAGTCTGGGCGAATATTCGATGATGGATATTGCTATCGGTTTTTTACATAAACATGGTGTAGACGATATAGTCATCAATGTGCATCATTTTGCCCAGCAACTCATTGATTATGCCCAATCGAAAAACAGACAAGGTTATAAAATAGCTATTTCCGACGAAAGCAATCTGCTACTCGATACCGGTGGAGGACTTAAAAAAGCAGCGCCCTTTTTTGAAGGTGAGCAGGATATTGTGCTGATGGCAGTAGATGTTCTCACCGACCTGAACCTGACCGCCATGATTGCCCAGCACAAGAGCAACGAAGTACTGGCAACCCTGGCGGTACAAAAGAGAGAAACCAGCCGCAGTCTTTTATTCGATCGGCAGAAATATTTGGCTGGCTGGAGAAACAATCAAAGTGGTGAGCAGAAAAAAGTGCCTGGACGTATGGCGGACGAAGCTTTCGGATTTAGTGGAATCCACTTACTCAACACCAGAATCTTTTCTCTTATGATTGAAGAGGGCGCATTTTCTATTGTCGATCTTTACCTGCGGTTGGCAGAAAAGGAGAAAATAAACTTGTTTGATCATTCCGATGGTTTGTGGCTTGAATTTGGTCGTGCAGAAAAACTTCCAATTACTATTGCATCACAAGAATTTAAGTCGATAATTAAAAGTATTTTTACGGCAGAAAAATAAAAAAGGCAAAAACCAGTTACAAGATGCCTTTTCAGTTGTATAAATAATACCAAAACCCAGATTCATGAATAAAACGTTTACTCTTATCATGTCATGCATAATTAGTTTGCCTCTTTTTGCTGTATATCCCGACTCTTTTGAAGCTGTGGAAGCCGATAATTATATCGTCGATGGTGTGAGCGATGAGGCATGCTGGGCTGAAGCAAACTGGTACAATTTGCAATATATATGGCTCCCCTATGGTACCACAATATCTGCTTCGGATTTCGCAGGAAGGGTAAAGTTTGCGTGGACTGCCAACAGGTTATTGGTTTTCGCTGAAATAACCGACAATATTTTTTCAGACGATCACACAAATCCTACCGATCAGTATTGGGAAGACGATTGCCTGGAGGTTTTTGTCGATGAAGATAAATCTGGGGGCAATCATCAGAATAACTACAATGCGTTTGCCTACCATGTAAGCAAGTTCTATGATGTTGTTGATTTAAATTTATCGGGAAGTCCGATGTTGTATAACAGCCATGTTGAAACTTTTATTCGCTCCAGTGGTAACACCCATTACTGGGAGATGGCTGTAAAGATTTTTAACGATACATACAGTGAGTCGGGAAGCAATACTCCTGTAAGCCTTACAGCCGATAAGGAAATGGGCTTAACTATGGCCTATTGCGACAACGATGAGACTAATGGCCGCGAAAATTTTATTGGCCTGCATAATGTATCCTCTGCCGATCAAAACAGAGCCTGGCAAAATGCCGATGTATTTGCTACACTGATTTTAAAGGCTAGCTCAGGGCCAATTTCTATTGATAATGCACTTTCAGATAGGGTTAGGCTTTACCCAAACAGTGTTGAAAAAGAATTGACAATAGAATTTTCTGAAGGTAATGCAGAGATTATGACTATTCAATTGGTTGACCTGAATGGGCGTGTGCTATATTCTAAGGTACATCTGAGCAATTTAGGCAACCTCACCATCGATATGCAAAATTTTGTTAGCGGGGTTTATATCGTTCGTTTTTCCGGTGAACAAACCAACCTGACTAAAATGGTT
The DNA here is from genome assembly GCA_035913795.1 of Bacteroidales bacterium. Classification (GTDB taxonomy): domain Bacteria; phylum Bacteroidota; class Bacteroidia; order Bacteroidales; family UBA10428; genus UBA10428. The sequence goes on along the minus strand of JAMIIA010000116.1, from coordinate 19,144 downwards.
TATAAACGTTAATTTAAAATATTGAAAGAATTTATTTTAGTCGAATATATAGGCAAAAACTAATTCAAATTCTTAATCGAAAAGGGTTTCAAAGTATAAATTGAAACCCTTTTCGATTTAAAAGCCATAATACAAGAACCCCTCTTGCCTGAATTTTCATTGATCATGAAACATACAATTCTGAAAGCGATATAAACCATTACTGCACTGTGCATTCAACAATGAATTGTGAATCAATTTTGATTTTATCCTTCCTTATTTTTTGGAAGGGGATTTTCTTCTAACCATAGAGCTACCTTAGCGGTAACATAAGCTGAAATGGGGGATAAAAAAATCACAACATGAAAAATTATAATTGATTTTATTACAATCCCAATTTTCATGAATAGCAAGTTGAGCGCAATAAGAAACAAAAAGAGTCCAAACGACGATACCTTGGTTACCACATGCATGCGCGCATAGAGGTCATTAAATCTTACAATTCCAACAGATGCAATGAGCACAATTAATGCACTGATTATTATGAGTGTTCCAACAATATACTCAATCATTTTTCTTTGTTTTGTTTATAGATAAAACGGGCAATTATCATCGAACCTATAGCTAACAGAAACGAAACAATAAGCACTACATCTAGTTCTATTTCATTTTTAGAGTAGATGATGTCGCAAATGATCATGCCCACTATAATTACCGCAATTTGATCGAGTGCCACAACCCGGTCGGGTAATGAAGGTCCTTTGAATAGACGCCATATCGGAAAAGCAAGGCTGATAGTCAATATCCATAGGGCTGCGATAGCTGCAAATTGAAGAAATGTAGAAGAATCCATCATGCTAAATAGCTTTAATCAGTAGCGATTCAATTTTAGCTGTTACAGCCAAAAACTGATCTTTATCAGCGATACTTAACAGGTGGACTTGTATGATGCGCCCATCCTCGAGAAGATCCACGGATAACGATCCCGGTGTCATACTCAACATATTGAAGAGAATAACCAATTGCCATGATTTATGCACCCTGGTTGTGTAGTTTAGCATGCCGCCATTCTCACCTCTTGAACCCTTTAATATGAGCAATGCTACTACCCATCCCGACTCTATAATGTTATAACAAAAATAAAAAAAGAGCAACACGAGGTAATAAAGACTTTTAATAGCCTTTAAGGTAAATATCATTTTAATTGTATCCCAAAACATATTTAATGTATTTAGAAGGAGTTAAAAGATCTTCTGCTGCCAGTTGGCAGTATTCAACTATTGGAGCAGCCCATAAACCCATTGCTACAATGGCTATTCCCATGACAACAGATGAAAATAGCATCCAGTTAGCCGGTTTTAGATCAACAGTTAACGGTAAGACAATATTCTCAGGTGTTTTTTTCCAGAATACCTCTATCCAAATTTTTACCATCGAAAAGAGTGTGAAGAAGCCTACAAACAAGGCTACTAATGTTATAAAAATCTGGTTGGCTTCGATACCGGCCTTGAGTACCAGGAATTTTCCAAAAAATCCGCTTAATGGAGGCAAGCCTGCAAGGCTGAAAGCGGAGATAAAGAACAAAATACCCCATACAGGTTTTTTAGTAAACATGTCTCCCAATAATTTAAGGTTCAAAGTTCCTCGTTCGCGGTGAACCCAGCCGGCAACCATAAAAGCATTGGTTTTGGCAAGCATATTATGCACCAAAAAGAAAATGGCAGCTGTTAGTCCTGCTATGGTGAAAAAGCTAAGTGCAACTACGACATAACCTACCTGACTAATGATATGAAAGGATAATATTTTCCGAAAATCGTATTGTGATGATGCTGCTATAACTCCTATAACCATTGAAAGACCCCCCATCCATAAAATTACCTGGTTCCAGAATCCGTGGTCGTAATAAAGAAAAAGTGTATAGAACCGGATAAGAGAATATATACCTACTTTGGTAAGCAAACCAGCAAAAAGAGCCGTTACAGCCGGAGGAGGCGTATGGTACGATGCCGGTAGCCAGAAAAAGAATGGGAAAAGAGCGCCTTTTATTGAAAATCCGACAAAGATGAGAATTAGCGCCGGATTCAAAATGGCAAGATTATCTTTTGCTAAAGCCATCTTTTGGGATAAATCTGCCAGATTAAGCGACCCCAATTTGCCATACAGAAGGCCAATGCCAGCTACAAAAAACAAGGATGAAATAAGATTTAGTATCAGGTATTTGATCGAACCCTCTAACTGTTGGCGCTCGCCTCCCAGGCTCACAAGAATAAAGGAGGACATAAGCATCACTTCAAACCAAACATAAAGATTAAATAAGTCGCCAGCTAAGAAACTGCCATTTACGCCCATTAAAATGCCGAATGAGAAGAAGAAATGCCCGTTTTTTCGTCTTGCCTTATCAACAGACTGAGTCGAATAGATGGTTATAAGAAAAAAGACAAATGCTGAGACTACCAGCATAAGTACACTAAAACGGTCTGCCACCAGAGAAATACCAAAGGGAGCTGCCCATGATCCCATATTAACCAGAATGATTTCACGTAATTGCACAATGGGCAACAATGCAACCGACCAAATAAGGTTTAAAGCAGCAAATATTAGGGCCAATAGTTTTTTAATGCTTGATTTTTTAATCATCAGGCCTAGCATTAAATAGCAGAAAGGTATCAATATCAATGCGAACAAAATCATCGCTGTTCAGTGTTTTTGAGTTGATCTAAATCATGCGTACCTGTCACATCAAAGTAACGGTATTTAAGAGCCAGAATGTAAGCCGACATGCCCAGGTTAATAACGATTGCAGTTAGTATAAGTGCCTGGGGTAAGGGATCTGAAATGGTGGTCGGATCAACATTCTCCGCACCTTCGGAAATAAATGGAATGCCGCCACGTTTAATGCCTGCTGCCAAAAATATTATGAGATTAGTAGCATTGCTAAGCAGAAATATACCCAAAATAACTTTTACGATGCTTCTGCGCAGAATAAGATATACGCCGCATGCGTAAAGTAAACCGATAAAAATTGCAATTATGTATTCCATTTAAGTACCTCCATAATGGTTATAATGATAGATAAAATAAGCCCGGTAACTCCTATAAAAACTCCAGTATCGAATATGAGTGGGGTGCCTAAATGCAGCGATCCAATAATAGGCCATTCGCTTATATACCATAATCCGGTTAGAGGGGCATGTCCACCAAAAACAGGAATAATAGCTGCTATCAGCACCAGGCAAAGTCCTATTCCCATCCAAATGCGTGTGTTGAAATAAATGATTGCTTGTATGCGTTTCGAGCCAAAAACAATTCCGTAGTAAATAAAGCCTGTTGCCAGAAGAATTCCGCCAATAAAACCACCTCCCGGATGGTTATGCCCCCTTAATAAAAGTATGATTGAGATTATTGCAATGACCCTTAAAAAGAGGTGGGATATTTTTTCAAGAATGATATTGTTCATGTACCTGATTTTTTATTGCCAACATGCTTTCACTTGACATCTCATGAGGTTTTTATATATTTTACTCTGTTGGTAGGTTTGTTTCATTCTTTTTCTTTTTCTTTTTTAATGTTTTAATCTGAAACCTAAAAAGGGAATAAACACCAGCAGCAGCCAATGTTAGTACCGTAAGCTCTCCCATGGTGTCTAAAGCTCTAAAATCGACCAGTATTACGTTTACAATGTTACGGCCATGCGCTTCGGTGTATGAGTTGGCAGCAAAAAACTCCGATATGGGTGTTTGCAGATTGATGAATTTAGCTTTAAGCACAATTGCGGTTATAAAAACACCTACCCCAATCGATATTATTCCATCGCGTAAACGCGATTTTTTGCTTGATAATATCGCGAATTCGGGTAAATAATAGATTACCATAACAAAAAGCACCATAACTAATGTTTCAGATAAAAACTGTGTAATGGCAAGATCAATAGCTCCATAATAGAGATAGAGCATGCCAATTCCATAACCTACCATGCCCATAGCCAAGATTGCCGAGAGGCGCGATTTGGCAAAAACTGCAAATATTACAGAAAAGGCTGTAACAACAAGTAAAAGTGCTACATGGATCTTGACCGGACTGTGGGGTAGCTCAGGTAAATTGATGTCAGTAATACGAAAAATTTGGATACCCATTAGGGCCATGACAACGAGGAAAAAAGTTAAAAGGTAAAATCTGTGATAACCATGTTGCAGCAGGTTGGTGTTCTGGGCTGCTGTTTTTAGGTATTTATTTATAAGATTTGTAAATAAAGTGGGCAGATGATAAAGGTTAAACCAGGTAATTAATTGTCCTATTAACCTGGTAACAGGCCGCCGAATATAAAAAATAAAAATACCAGAGAGTACCGTAAAAATACTTAAGTATAGCACATCATTAAATCCATGCCAGAGTGATAAGGATATTTTGGCATTTTGGTTACCCATAAAAAAAAGTCCATTATCGATAGGTATCTCAAGAATCTTTGGACTAAGGCCTAAAACAAGTCCAGCCAATGATAAAACAATTGGTCCTAGTATAAATTTTAGGGGCAAATCTTTTTCAATGTAATTAAATTGTATGGGTTGCTTATTTCGGTCTGGGATAAATAGCTCATAAAAAACGGTTATAGAAATAGCCACCATTAAAATATTAGCGCCTACACCCAATGGTAGCAATAGCCAAGAAACATCGGGCAATTGCATTTTAGCTTCGTAAATGAGTTCCTTGCCAATAAAGCCTAGCATTGGCGGAAGTCCGGCCATGGAAATCAATGCTAAAAAAGCCATTATTGTTGTTATCGGAAGATTTTTATAAAGTCCATGGAGATCATATATATCGCGCGTGCCTGTACTTTTATCAATAATTCCGGCAATCATAAAGAGCCCACCCTTATAGAGCCCATGAACAATAAAAAATATCAATGCCGCTTTTAATGAGTCAGGTGTGTCAATGCCAATAAGCAGAGTCATCGTGCCTAAAGCACTGATGGTTGTAAACGCCAGAATACGCTTAAAATCTCTTTGCCCCATTGAAAAGAAAGCACCCAGGAACATGGTAATACCCCCTGTAATCATCAATGAGTATTTCCACATCATGGTACCTCCCATAATCGGATAAATACGCATTAGCAAAAAAATACCTGCATTGACCATGGTGGCACTGTGCAGGTATGCACTAACCGGCGTAGGAGCCTTCATGGCACCGGGTAACCAGAAGTGAAAGGGAAACTGAGCCGATTTAGTAATGGCTGCAAGAATTGTAAGCGTTAGTATCAGATAATAATGTGGGTGTTTGCCCAGATGAACGCCCTGTTGCAGCAGCTCGCTTATTACATATGTTCCGGTAATATTTCCGATAAGAATAATTGCAAAGAGTAGGCATAACCCTCCAAAACCGGTAATTAATAGAGCTTGCAATGCAGCTTGTCTTGATTTCTCGGCATGATGGTCGAATGCGATGAGAAAAAAAGAAGCCACACTGGTAATCTCCCAAAAAACAAAAAATATTATCAGGTTATCTGATAAAACCATTCCAATCATTGCGCCCATAAAGAACATCAAATACATGTAGAAATTTGGCTGACGATCGTATTTAGCCATATAATGCGCGGCATGCAGTAAAATTAAGAATCCGATACCGCTTATTAACAAGCCAAATATGATACTTAAGCCATCCAGTCGGAAAGCAAACTCCATCCCTGGCAGAAAGCCCATGGATGTTTCAATCAGCTTACTCTCTCGCGGAGCCAATTGCAATAGCTCTATAAAGAGCGCAACGAATATTAATAATGGAAAAACCGATAAATAAATGCCGGTTTTTTTCTCAAAAATACGATGCAACATTGGAGTAAAAAGGCCTGCTAGAAAGATTAAACCAATAAGTATTGATAATATATTATCCATCGTTTAAGTAATCTTATCAGTCAGATTGGAAAGCAAGTAAATTCCATAGAATTCCGACAATTGTTCCATAATAAAGTGCTAAATAGTTCCTTGTAAAGTTGTTTAGAATAAGCGACTTTTTAATTCTGCAAACAAGCTGTAAATATAGATAAAAATTAGACTTTAGAGGAGGGTTGGGACTATCCCAAATTATGATTATACTCGATTTTAGTATGTTCAACAAGGAAGCAATAAAGGTTTTTTTCATATTTCGGGCGAAATGAGATGAGATAACCCCATTGCTTTAAACTTATTCATTTAAAAACGCTTCCGTTTTGGGCTTTTAGAGAGCTCTAAAGACTCTCTGAGAATATCTTAATTTTAGAATGTCATTATTAAAATGGTTTACAAGCAGAAAATCACTCATTTTCCTGACCAATAGAAAACGCCAAATCTGAAAGTATGATTCGGCTTTTTTCACCGCAGCAATTACATCTTTCTTTTAACTGTGCAACCAATGGCTTTGGTAAAATCGATAGTGGGCTTTTCGCCTTTAATTAAGGCATCCAAAGCATCGGTTAAATAATTTTTTGTTACTGCTCCGGCATCCTGGTAATTATCGTCTATGGCACCAATGTATTCTACAATTAACTTTTCGTTGTCTTTTATCACAACATATACATGCGGTGTGCGCTGGGCACCATAGGCATTGGCTGTTTCCTGGGTTTCATCTCTCAAATAAGGAAAGGTAAATCCCTTCTCTTTCGCTCTCACTACCATACCTTCAAACGAATCTCCTGGGACAATGCTGGTATCATTCGGATTAATAGCAATAACCGGGTAACCAAGTTCTTTATACTTTATGTCGATAGCAATAATTCGGTCTTCGTAAGCAATTGAATAGGGGCAATGGTTACAGGTAAAAATTATAACAAAACCGCTTGCTGTTTCATAATCTGCCAGGCTCACCATTTTTCCATCTACATTTTTTAATTTAAAATCGGCGGCAATGTCGCCTACTTTATAACCTTCCTGAGCATGCATCGACATGCTAATAAGTATTAAAAGAAAAGTTGAAACTAGTTTCATAATTCGTTTAGTTTAGTGTTTATTAATTGGTTAAGTTGTTCATATTCGAAACTTCTTTCATAAAAGTCGCGGTGTTTTGGAGAATAAATGAGGGTAGCCGGAATTCCACCTCCCCATTCAGTACTCACTTTGTCAATCCATGCGTTAAAATCAGGATCATTCAACAATACAACTTTCGGAGTGAGTTGGTTCTTTTCGATAAAGGGCAAAAGCCTTGCTTCGATCTGTCCGGGCATGTCCAGACTCACCAATAAAATATTTAATTTCGAGTTCGAATAGACATTTGCTATCTGCTGAATAGCCGGCATTTCTTTTATGCATGGAACACACCATGTGGCCCAAAAGTGAATCATATAAAGTGAATCGGATTGGCGTTGCAGGTATGGTTCCAACTCTTCGAAATTCAAAGTAGTTATCTGCTGACTCTTAAGAGGTGTTAAAAGCAAGGTGTTTAGAATAAAGAGAGCGAAAAGCTGTTTCATACTTAATGATTATGTTTCCTAAACAGGCTTGGCGAAAATAAGTTTTCATGCCAGGTGTTAATGATTTGATAAACATAAACCCGGAAATTGTGTTAAATTGTTGCTATAAACTAAGGGAATATGAGTTACAGAGAAATTGAAAGCACCCTCGATATCAATTCGGAACAGTATAAAAGCAATTACGAATATTTTAATCAGGTTCTAGATGATTACAAAGCCAGACTGCGCGCTACTGTGAATCACCCGAATGCTGATTCAATCGAAAAGCATATTCAACGAGGTAAACTATTGGCTCGCGAACGGATTAGTCTTTTGATTGATCCACAAACCCCTTTTTATGAATTGTCTGCATTAGCGGCTATAGATCAATACGACAATAGTTTCCCTTCGGCAGGTATTGTAACCGGAATCGGCGTAATTGCTGGCAAACCAGCTGTAATTGTAGCTAACGATGCTACCGTGAAGGGTGGCACTTATGTGCGCGAAACCATTAAAAAACATATTAGAGCTCAGGAGATAGCCTGGCAGAATCAATTGCCCTGTGTATACCTGGTCGATTCTGGAGGCATCTTTTTGCCCCAGCAGGCCGAAGTTTTTCCCGACAGGTTCGATTTTGGGCGCATATTTTTTAACCAGGCGCGTTTGTCAGGTGCTGGTATTCCACAAATTTCGGTTGTAATGGGCTCTTGCACCGCTGGAGGAGCCTACATTCCAGCCATGAGCGACGAAACTATTATTGTGCGTAACCAGGGCACCATTTTTATTGGTGGGCCACCACTTGTTAAGGCTGCTACCGGAGAGGAAGTTACTGCTGAGGAGCTTGGCGGTGGCGAGGTTCATACAAAAATATCGGGCGTGGCTGATTATTTGGCCGAGAGCGATACTGATGCCATACGCCTTTGCCGAAATATCTTTGAAACATTGCATACCCGTAAGCTCGATAAATTGGAGTCCGTGGCTGAAGAACCTGTTTACCCCTTGCACGAACTTTATGGTCTGATAACTCCCGACACGAAAAAAACAATCAATGCTTACGAGATAATAATACGGATTGTGGATGGCAGCAACTTTCATGAATTTAAGAGTGAATATGGAAAAACACTTATAACAGGGTTTGCACATTTGTACGGAAAAAATGTTGGGATTATCGCCAACAACGGATTTTTAAATTCTGAGAGTGCCCTGAAAGGAGCCCATTTTATTGAGCTTTGTGAGTTTAGAAACATACCTCTTTTATTTCTTCAAAACATTACCGGTTTTATTGTCGGCAAATCGCATGAGCACAAAGGAATTGCCCGCGATGGTGCCAAGCTGATTCATGCCGTGGCCAATGCCCGGATTCCAAAAATTACGCTTGTATTTGGTGGCTCTTATGGTGCCGGCAACTATGCCATGGCGGGCAGGGCTTTTGATCCCGACTTTCTGCTAATGTGGCCCAATTCTAAAATCTCGGTAATGGGTGGTATTCAGGCCCAACAGGTACTGGAATCCATTGGTGCAAAAGGAAATGACCTGGTAAAACAGTTCGAAAAGGAAAGTTCTGTCTATTTCAGCACATCAAGGCTTTGGGACGATGGCATTGTCGACCCCATAGATACACGTAAGGTGCTCGGATTGTTATTTTCGGTGGTTTACAGAAAGGAAGAAAACAAAAACAATTTTGGTATTTTTAGAATGTAAAAGGCTCTTACCTTCTAGTATTTCAATACCATGGTGTACAGGTTTAAATTCGATATTAAAAACATTAAGGAGAATGCCGCAACATCAATCGATAGTAAAGGTTGAGTTTTTAACAAAACGTTTAATTCATTCAGTAACATGTCCGTTTCAGGAGGCCATTAAAGAACAAACCTATTTCTAATGAAAACAAATTACCAGACCCTTGAAGTTTTTAACAACGGACCCCTTGTAATACTCAAGCTTAACAGGCCTGAGAAGCGGAATGCACTCGATCCGCTTTTAATTGCTGAATTGCAGGAGGTATTTGGAGAACTTGCCACGAATTCTGATGCGGTGCTCTTAAATCTTGTGGGTAAAGGCCAGAGCTTTTGTGCCGGGGCCGATTTAAATTGGATTCAAAGCATGAGCCAATTGACGCAAGAAGAAATAAGCGATGAGTTTTCTGAATTGGGCAAGATGATCTCCATGCTTTACCATTTGCCACAGATAACTCTGGCTATGGTTCATGGAACCGTTTACGGCGGAGGAATAGGCCTTTTTTCGGCTTGCGATTATGTAATGAGTGCTCCCGGAACCACCTTTTCCTTTAGCGAAATAAAGCTTGGCCTCGTACCTGCTACCATTGCACCCTATGTAGTGGAGCGCATCGGACCCTCGAAAGCTAAAAAGCTTTTTCTTACCGGCGAACGTTTTGATGAAAACTATGCCGCATCAATTTCATTGGTAGATGAGGTAGTTAAAGCTGACACACGAGACCTGAATTACCAAACTCTTACCGAATTGCTACTTACCCAACCCAGACCTGCGATAAGAAGTATGAAACAATTGTTCCGTATGGTGGAGCAAGGGACGGTATCGTCCGAAAAATTCAGTGAAGCCAGTAAAATGATTGCTTCACTCATTAAAACCGGGGAGGCACAAAACCTTCTTTCGAAGTTTTTTCGAAAAGATTAAACAAAACCATGAGCAATGGTTGAACAAATGAGTTATTTTTCATGTTATTTGTGCAAAAGCTCTAAACATTAATGCATTTCTGAATCGGGTATGAAAAGGGTATTAATCGCAAACAGAGGCACCATTGCCAGACGAATCATCCAAACGCTTTCGAGCTTAGGGATTGAAAGTGTGGCAGTGTACCATCGTGATGAAAAGGATGTATCCTATGTGCGCGAAGCTGATTTTTCGTTCGATTTAGGTTCAGGAGCACTTTCCGACAATTTCTTAAACATCGAAAAGCTTATACGGGTTGCCATCGACTCTGGCTGCGATGCCATTCATCCCGGATATGGATTTTTATCCGAAAATCATTTATTTGCCCAAGCCTGTGAAGAAAATAAAATTAAATTCATTGGACCATCAAGTTCTGTTATTCGCCTTATGGGTTTGAAATCGAAAGCCAAACAGGTAGCCCGCGAGGCGCTTGTGCCAGTGCTGGAAGGTGAAAGCCTCAATAATTCAGCCCTGCCAAACCCCGAGTCACTTACTTTTCCGGTGTTAATTAAAGCTGTGGCAGGTGGTGGGGGAAAGGGTTTAAAAATTGCCCGCGATGCGCACTCTTTTCCATCACTAATCGAATCGGCCAGACGCGAAGCCCTGCAGTATTTTGGAAACGATGAGCTGATGCTTGAACCTTACCTCGAAAATGCCCGTCACATAGAAGTACAGATTTTAGGTAACGAGCACGGAGAAATAATTCATCTTTTTGAGCGAGAATGCAGCCTGCAGCGTAATCACCAGAAGGTAATCGAAGAGGCTCCTGCACCAGGTATATCCTCCGAACTAAGGGAAAAGCTTCATGCAGCAGCAGTTCGTTTTGCTGCCCAACTGAATTATACAGGTGCCGGCACCGTTGAATTTTTGGTAAGTGGCGAGAATTTTTGGTTTCTTGAAATGAACACTCGCATACAGGTAGAACATGCTGTGACCGAGATGATTACTGGGGTAGATATAGTGGAGGAGCAGATAAACATTGCTATTGGCATAGGATTTTCGAAAGCCCTTAAAAACCTTAACGTGAAAGGGCATTCGATCGAAGCTCGCATTTATGCCGAAGATCCATGGAATAATTTCAGGCCTTCGGCAGGAAAAATTGGTTTCTTAAAAATGCCTGGCAACGTGCGCTTTGATACTTATATTGAGCAAAATACAGCTATTACTCCCCACTTCGATTCCTTACTCGGAAAGCTGGTAGTGCATGGTGTCAGCCGCAATGAAGCGATTGATTTGTTAAACCAGAAACTTTCGGAGTTGGTGATACTCGGCATCACTTCAAATATTGATTACCTAAAGCAGATAGTTCTCGATAAGCATTATCGGAAGAATAATGTTTCTACAGTTTTTCTTGAGAATCAGCATCCCATTTTTCTTGCTCAGATTGTTAAGAATCGAGAGACTCTCGAAGTCTATCCTTTCCTTGCTGCTTTTATTTTCAGACATTTTACTAAAAGCCAGGAGAATTTTAGCAATATCTGGAAATGGTTTGGCCCTGATAATTTGCTGCGAAGAATTAAAATAAAGGTCGACGAACAAGAATTTTCTCTTTCAATGTTAAACTCCAGCAGATACGGTTTTGGATTTGAATTTCAGAATCGTAGCTTTGATGTTAACCTGATAAGGCTTGCTGAGGATACATTGGTACTGCAGGTGAATGGCGCATTATTTACCGTAAATTTTGCTGCCTCAAGTAAAGGCGATTTTGAATGGTATTCTTACAATGGGCAAACCCGTAAATTACAAAGTGAGAATTTACTCAGCATGGCACTAACAAGTAAATTTCTCGACGGCAAACCTCAAGGTAACCATTCTAACCAGGTTTTCTCGCCCTTGTTTGGTAAAATACTCTCGATTAGGGTAAAGCCTGAAGACCAAGTGCATAATGGCGATTTGCTTATGACCATTGAGTCGATGAAAACGGAAAATAATATTCTTGCTCCCGCAGAGGGTAGAGTAGAGCAGATTTTTGTAGAAGAGGGCCATCAGGTAGCAGAAAATATGCGCCTTATACTTATAAATACAACTGTATAATTTTATGAACATTCTGATTAACGACGAACATCTTAAATTAAAGAATTTAGTTCGTGAATTTGCCGAGAAGGAAGTAAAACCTGTAATTACAAAGTACGACGAGGCCGAAGAATTTCCGGTTGATCTTATTAAAAAGCTCGGTGAGCTAAAGGTATTTGGTATGCAGGTGCCCAAGCAATACGGTGGTCAGGGAAAAGATACTCTTTCTTATATTATGGTTGTGGAAGAGCTTGCCAGAGTTGACAGTTCGGTGGCAGCTTGCCTAACTGCACATAATTCGCTTGGTGTGGGTCCCATCCTTGAATTTGGCAATGAAAAACAAAAAGCCAGCCGACTGCCTGCGCTTTGCACGGGACAAAACCTTTGGGCTTTTGGATTAACCGAGCGCAATGCAGGCTCCGATGCGCTGGGCGTTGAAACTACAGCTGAAATTGCTCAGGGAAAATTCAATATAAACGGTCACAAAATATTTATTACGAATGGTTATTCAGAAATTACCAATGGAATTACCATTCTGGCAATTACAGATACCATTCACGATAAAAAGGAGCTCTCGGCTGTACTGGTCGATCGCAACGCAGCTGGTTTTACAGGAAAAGTCATGCGTGGAAAGCTATTATGGCGGGCGGTAAATAATGCAGAATTAAAATTTAATAATTGCCAGGTGTCTGAAGAAAATCTTCTGGGCGGTCGCGGGCAAGGAAGCAAGATTATGCTTAAAACCCTCGATTCAGGTCGCCTGTCGGTGGCTGCCATGGGTCTTGGTTTAGCAGAAGGTGCGTATGCCATGGCCAAAGCGTATTCGAAAAAGCGAATGCAGTTTGGTAAACCTATCAGTCATTTTCAAACTATTTCGTTTAAGCTGGCCGATATGGCCATGAAAATAGAACATGCCCGCAATACGCTTTATAACGCATGCTGGCTAAAAGACTCTGGCAAAGAATATGGTAAACAGGCAGCCATGGCCAAGTTATATTGTTCAGAAATTGCCGGTGAAATTGTAAATGAGGCCATGCAGATTTTTGGTGGATATGGATTCTTAAAAGAAAACCACATAGAGCGTTTTTATCGCGACCAGAAACTTTTGGAAATCGGCGAGGGCACCTCAGAAATTCTTCGCCTGGTAATTTCGAGAAAAATTATGAAAGACAGTGATTAAACAGACGAATTTGATTTTGAACAGGGATAACAATCTTCAAACATTGACTAATTCCTCTTAGTGACCCTCAAAGAACCCCATTCATGGAAGATCGAAAAAAAGATCATATCGAACTGGCTTTTAAATCTCAAACCAACGCGTTAGAGCACGACAGGCGATTTTTTTACGAACCAATCCTTTCTGCCCATCCCTCCACTAAGCAAGAACCGTTTTCGTTTCTTGGTAAGAAATTAAATAGCCCAATATGGGTTTCTTCCATGACAGGTGGAACAGCCATGGCCCGCACCATCAACGAAAATATTGCCCGTGTGTGCAAAGATTTTGGCATGGGAATGGGGCTTGGCTCCTGTAGGGCACTGCTCGACGACGATACATACCTGAAGGATTTTAATGTACGCACTTTTATTGGTGATCATTTACCTTTATATGCCAATTTGGGCATCGCTCAGGTCGATTTGTTGCTCCAAGGTCAGCAACAGGATAAGATAGCAAGACTCATCGAAAAACTGAGTGCCGATGGGCTTATTGTGCATGTAAATCCACTTCAGGAGTGGTTTCAACCCGAAGGAAACAAAATTGAACGGCCCCCCATTGAGGTTATCGAGACTTTGCTGTCTGTTGCCAAATACCCGGTTATTGTAAAAGAAGTAGGACAGGGTATGGGCCCTCAAAGTCTCCAGCGCCTGTTGCAGTTACCCTTGCAGGCTGTAGAATTTGGGGCTTATGGCGGCACTAATTTCTCTTTACTCGAACTTTTCCGTGCTGATAACCAGGTGCTTGAAACATTCAAGCCCATGGCCTATATCGGACAGTCGGCAGTGCAAATGGTAGACTTCATTAATCAACTGGCTTTAAAAGGCGATTTACGCTGCAATGAAATTATTCTTTCAGGAGGTATTAAAACTTTTCTCGATGGGTATTATCTGATGGAAAAAAGTAAGTTACCGGCGATATATGGCATGGCTTCATCTGTGCTAAAACATGCGAAGGAAAGCTACGAAGAGCTTTATCGCTTTATCGAGTTACAAGACAGAGGACTTCGACTTGCCAAGGCTTACCTGCGTTTAAACACCAATTATCATGATTAAAGGTTTTTCGCGCTTGTCAAAGGAAGAAAAGCAAACCATTATTCTTAATCTGATAAAAAAGCATGGTTCCTATGATCTGTTTGATCAAAGCAATCTGACCAACCTGGAGGTTCAAAGTCTAATTGAGCAATTCAGCGAAAACGTCATTAGCATTTTCCCTTTCCCTTATAGTGTCGTTCCAAATTTCTTTGTCGATAATAAAGAATACATGGTACCCTTTGTTACCGAAGAAAGTTCGGTGGTGGCTGCTGCTGCAAAAAGTGCCGGATTTTGGCACAATCATGGCGGTTTCAGGTGCGAAATTGTGGGTAACTTAAAAAAGGGACATGTTCATTTTAAAACATCAGCCCCTGCTGATTTACTATTCGAAAAGCTGAATACCTGGACACCACGACTGCTTTCAGCAGTAGAAGCAATTAACCAAAAAATGGCAAGCCGCGGAGGAGGGATTAGGGCGATTAACCTTATCGATAAAACTGACCAGATAAACAACTATTTTCAGATAGAGGTAGGCTTCAATACAGTCAACGCCATGGGAGCCAATTATATGAATTCGTGCCTGGAGAATATTGCCCAGGAGCTAAGTGTATGTATAGCCGACGATGCCGATACGAAGGGATTTTCCTTTGAGCTTATTATGTCAATTCTTTCGAATTATTCTCCCGATAATGCGGTGAAGGTTTATGTTGAATGCCCGGTTGAATCATTCAGCGAAGTAAAATCTGGACATGATGCCAGGGCATTTGCCAATCGTTTTGTCGAGGCAGTTGAAATAGCTCAGGCAGATGTAAGCCGCGCAGTGACCCACAACAAAGGTATTTTCAATGGCATCGATTCGGTTGCATTGGCCACTGGTAACGACTGGAGAGCCATCGAAGCCAACGGGCATGCGTATGCCTCACGATCGGGTCAATACCGAAGCCTTTCTCAGGCCTGGATATCTGGTAACCAGTTTCATTTCGAAGCGATATTTCCTATGCAGGTCGGAACGGTGGGAGGCATTACTTCTTTGCATCCACTTGCTAAACTTTCTCTCGAAATCTTAGGCAATTTATCTGCCGATGAGTTGATGAAGGTGATAGCCGCAGCTGGACTGGCATCGAATTATGCTGCTGTAAGTGCATTGGTAACTACCGGTATACAGAAAGGACACATGAAAATGCACCTTTCGAATTTATTGGCGGCTTTCGATGCATCCGAAGAGGAGAAGCAGCTTGCTCAAAACTTCTTTGCCGGCAAAACAATTAGTCATTCGGCAGTAGAAGAATTTATTAGCGAACTACGCCATAAATAGATCTTAAAGCCCTGCTTTAATAAAAACGAAAACCGGGTTTACCGGTGAAAATAAAAGTACAAGATTGAGTTTTTATCATTATTCTAACGGAAAAATACTCTTAACAGGCGAATACCTGGTTATGTATGGCGCCAAGGCAATTGCTCTCCCTGTTCGTTATGGGCAAACACTGGAGGTGAAACAGACTAACATACCAGGCATCATCCTCTGGAAAGCTTCAGATCCTGAAGGACTTTGGTTTGAGACAGAGTTGAATTGCTCCAATTGGAGTATTCTTAAAACCTCTTCTTTAGATAAAGCCCAATTTCTTATTCGTATTTTGCAATCGGCTCAGAATCTGAATCCTTTGTTTCTGAGGGAAAGTGAAGGGTTTGAAGTCAATACTATGGCTGATTTTCCTGTAGCCTGGGGCCTGGGAACCAGTTCAACATTAATTAACAACATAGCTGTCTGGGCCGGTATCGATGCTTTTTTATTGCACCAAAAGGTATCGAAGGGCTCGGGATACGATATTGCCTGTGCCCGGGGAAAAGGGCCATTGCTTTACAAAAAAAAATCGGCCACCGATCGCCTGATTACTCCTGTAAAGTTTCAAAAAGATTTTTTGGATAAGCTTTATTTTGTGTATTCGGGACAAAAAAAAAGTACAGAGTCGCATCTTATTGAGTTTGTTCCTGTTTCTGAGGAAATATTAAACGATGTAGATGCAATGAGTAGCCTCACACAAAAAATATTGAATTGCACCTCGTTCGATGTTTTTTTACAGCTAATTTCAGAACACGAAAAACTTGTTTCGAAATTCCTGAATGTTAGACCTGTAGCTGAAAGTAGATTTACCGGTTTCGATGGTGCCATCAAGTCACTGGGTGCCTGGGGAGGTGATTTTTTACTTGCAGCAACTATAGCCGACAGGCATTACGTAGAGAGCTATTTTGAACAATTTTCGCTTTCAGTGATTATTCCTTTTAACGATATAGTGCTTTAAAAAAAATACAGTGAAAGAAATCGCACAAGTTTCCTGGAAAAGTCCCTCGAACATAGCCTTTATAAAATATTGGGGCAAACATGGTAATCAGCTGCCACAAAATCCTTCATTGAGCATGACCCTCGACAAGTGTTTCACTGAAACCAAAGTTGTTCTCTTCGAAAAGAAAGCAGGCCCTGGTATCGATTTCGACTTTTATTTCGAGGGTGAGCGGAACGAGAAATTCTCGCTTCGAGTTGGTGAGTTTTTGAATAAACTTTCCGATAAGCTTAGTATTCTCGATAACTTCAAAATGCACATTGAAAGCAGCAATAGTTTTCCCCATTCTGCTGGAATTGCCTCCTCGGCCAGTGCCTTGAGTGCCCTGGCTCTATGTCTTGGCAGTATTGAGCAAAGATTCGGCACCAAGGGTGAAGATAATTTTTACACATGGGTTTCGGAATTGGCCCGAATTGGCTCAGGAAGTGCCAGTCGTTCGTTATTTCGAGGTTTCTCTGTATGGGGGCAACATGAAAGTCTAATGGGTACATCAGACATTTATGCCACAGAACTAAAAATTCCAGTGCATAAGCAGTTTAAATGTTTGCGCGATGTGATTCTGATCGTTGATAACAGCCAGAAAGAAGTTTCGAGCAGTTTGGGCCATAGCCTCATGAACGACCACCCTTATGCCAAAGCAAGGTTCGAAAGTGCCCGGAAGAATTTTACTGAGCTGATTGTAGCCATGAGAAAGGGTGATTTCGACAGCTTTGCCTTTATTCTGGAACATGAAGCATTAAGTTTGCATGCCATGATGATGACAGCCAAGCCTTGGTTTACACTACTTGCACCTGAATCGCTTCTTATTATTCAAAAAATCAGGGATTTTAGAAAAAATACCCAGGCGAAGATCTGTTTTACCATCGATGCAGGCCCCAACATCCATGTTATTTTTCCTGCCGAGGAAGATGAATTGATAAGACCTTTTATAGAGAATGAACTTGCCGTACATTGTGTTGGCAATAAGTTTATTTTAGACAGCATTGGTAATGGACCGGAGTTGTTGTTGGATGAATTTAATTAGTACTGCTTAATGGCGATAGCGCGGCGAAAATATCCTTCGAAAATACTCCTTTTTGGCGAGTACGGGGTGCTAATGGGACTCGATGCTTTGGCTATGCCTTATTATCCTTTTTATGGGAAACTGAGTCTTAAACCACATGGAGACACTTCGGTATGGGAGGGTTTTTTATTTCACCTTCGATCTCTTGAAGGTGTGTTGCCCTTTGTTTTTAAAATTTCTCAACTTGAGAAAGACATAAAAAGAGGCTTGTGGTTTAACAGCAACATTCCGTACAATTATGGTTTGGGAAGTTCCGGAGCCTTTGTGGCAGCTGTTTTCGATAACTATTTCGAAGTGAAAGGCAGAAATACCAAGGTAGATTTGCGCGCACTTAAAACGAGTCTTGCCCTGATGGAGTCTTATTTTCACGGTCGTAGTTCGGGTATCGATCCATTAGTATCGCTCATTCAGAATCCGGTGCTGGTGCAAAAAAGTGGGCGTATAATGTTACCGGAAGAGCGCATCATCCCTTCGCGCCGCAAACTGCAGTTATTTTTGGTCGACAGTCAGGTGCCAGGCAAAACGGGCGATCTTGTGACGCAGTTTATGGATAAGATCAACGACCTTGAATTTGCTTCCACCTTCCGCATGGCCTATCAAAAACACTCCAACGGTGCCATACAACACATACTTAACCTTCGGGTTGAGGCATTTATGGAGTCGTTCCGGAGTCTTTCCGCCTTTCAGTGCGAAAATATGTCAGAACTGATACCACCCCCGGTATTGCCACTTTTCGAAAAGGGACTTTCCTCCGGTAAGTACGCACTTAAAATTTGTGGTTCGGGGGGTGGCGGTTATTTCTTAGGGGTGACCAGACAAAAAGAATCGGTTCAGGAACAACTTGGTTTGCCGGTGCATTTTATATAGTATAAAATTCACAAAAGCAAAGCTGCATTGGATTGAGTATTTGTTTGAGGCATATTTTACTAACACTTTTGGAAATGAAAAATGTAATTGTTTTTGCCGGCAGCAGCAGCAGGAAGTCGATCAACAAAGAATTGGCTAATTACGCTGCCAGTCTTTTAGATGAGGTTCAATTTCAACTCCTCGACCTAAACGATTTTCCGCTTCCTCTGTTTTCGGTTGACGTAGAGCAAGAAGTAGGATTTCCAAAAGCTGCTCAAGACTTTTTAACAATTTTAAAGCACAGCGATGGTATTTTGCTTTCGCTGGCAGAGCATAATGGCAGTTATACTGTAGTACTAAGTACATGACAAAAAACACATAATATATTGATAGTTAATAACTTATAGTTAAAAGTTAGTAAAAACACATCAAAAAATTAGGTTAATATCCTGATATTCAATTAGTTGATATTGTTTTACCAATACAATTATCAACCATGAATATCAGGAGTAATAACAAAAGTATCATTTTAACTAATACGTTGGAAGAGTTCTT
>JAMIIA010000115.1:0-2794 GCA_035913795.1 Bacteroidales bacterium | reverse complement strand
TTCCTCGTGCCGGGCGGATCTTTTTTTAGCGCGGGTTCGCTGGCCGTGGTGCGAACAAGCTTCGATTCATTTTCTTTTTTGCATAGGGTGACTTTCCTTTTGACAACCCTTGACTTTTTCCCTGACAGGCATTGCACGCCGGTGTGATGCCATGTCGCCCTGATTTGTAAGCAGCTTGCAAAACGGATAAACGACTCATATTTTAAACCTTTCTAAGACCACCATATTTTTACGTGGCAATAATGATCAGGTCCATGCCTTTTCCCCACGCATAGTCTGTAATGACTTCCGCAGGCCGATCACCCTCCAAATATTCCGTTTCTACCTTGATCCCCTCGGCGGCAAGCCGTAATTCCACATCTTCCAAATACATTCTGGACTTGCCCCTTAGCGGAGTCCAATATTCAATAGGCATCTTTTTAAAAAATGAAACATTTATGATGGTCACTTCCTTGCCGCATTTATTTTTTATTAGATTTAGAGCATGAGGCAACGCACATTCTGCCAGTGCCGAACCATCAAGAGGAACCAATATTTTTTTATACAAAGCACACTTTCTTATTGTTATTTATCAACCCAAAAGTAACAGTATTTCATGTAACATGTTGCCACAAAATCAAGGCTTGTTTTGCCTTTTGATGGCGGGAACATAAACATACCTCTTCTCAGCTTTTTTTGCTGGTCTTGGCGGTAAATATAGAGAGGATCGACTTTACATTTGTGCTTTTACACTTAGGACATGAAACACCGGTCTTTTCATGCTCGGAAATACTTCGGATTAATAAAAATTTTTTTTTACAGCCTTGGCATTTATATTCATATGTGGGCATATTCTTCTCCTTTTCTGATAATATGTTTTCAAATTCAATTTACCAGTTAAGCCCCCATCTGTTTTAGCCGGAAATATGCTTATTTCGACACAAACATTTTCGAGGATAAGCGGCTATTTGCCTTCGCTAAAAAAATCGTTAGCTTTTGTAAAATTACTGTTAGCAATATTTTTACAATCATCACAACATTGTTGATAAATATTCCCCCAGCCGTTGATAACCTTTTTTCCTTCTTCGGGGAAAAAAGGTGACTTTTCCTAGAATTTATGGACAACTTTTACTGCTTGTTCATGCAATGATTTCAACATATTAAAGTTATGGTCAAAAGCAGTTTTACTCAATTCAATCATTTGTTTGGCAATTTTTTTCTGATCTATTATAATCCTTCTGTAAGAAATATAGCTGCTTACTTATTTTAATTTTTTGCGCTGTTTCCGCTTATGGTTAGAGAAGATAATAGGCTTCTTGATATACGTCACTGACCAATATGGGCCAAGACGACTATACTCATCAGGGCATAGCTTCCCTTGTTGGAAGATCTCCTGCATGCATATTCAATCGGACGGCTTCCCTGAGCTGCTTGGGCGGAAGCGGGTGCGTAATAAGATGAACCAAACCGCAGTGATTATGGCTTTCCTCGTTCCGGCAAGCCAAAGCTCCGGCCTTAATGAGCTTATCTAAAGCTTCATCGTCGTCGCTGGCTTCAACTACGATTGAACGTTCACAAGGGGCAGGGCAGGTAAATATGAATGTGTAAATCATTGATGGCCTCCATTATATGAATGTAATGGTTATATTTAACAGTTCACATGATGGATTGCAGGTCATTATGCCTGAAAAATACATTTGCCACCTTATTTGATATTAAAATAGCCAAAAACATTTCTGCTGTAAATACTCTAATAATGCACAATAATTGCACATATGATATAGGCAATCATAAAATAGGTAAAATCGAATCAATAGTGATGAAATAGCCCTGCAGGAACGAATTAAAGAATTAAATTGTTTGTATGAAATGGCGCGGCTGGCTGAACGCAATGAAGGCTCTCGGAGGATTTCCTGAAAAATCTCGTCAATTTTCTTCCCTTGTCCTGGTAGTACGCAGACCTGACCATTTCCGAAAATCAAAAACATCAATGATGAATTGATTCCGTTGTGAAAACAACTAATGCGACATTTGGACATAACGCGCATACAAAAGCGCGGCCTCGACCCGATTCCGGATTCCGGCTTTCTCGAAGACGTTACGCAGATGAGTCTTAACGGTCTTGGGGCTTAAGAAAAGCTTTTCGGCAATCTCTTCATTGGTCATGCTATGGCTGATCAGTGCCAGAACCTCCATCTCCCGCGGGGAAAGCATTTCCAGTTTTGCCAGATTCAGATGGGTGAGGGATTTAAGCTGATCTTTGTTCCTCCATACTTCTCTGGTGCATTGATCTAAAACTTGTGTGATCAGCGCCGCGTCGAACCAGGTCTCCCCCCGGGCGACCACACGAATACATTTAATAAGTTGCTCGTCACCCAACGCTTTGCGGAAAAACCCCTGCACACCCCCCTGGATCATCGCTATAACGTTTTCCTCGATGTAGTGTTCGCCGACGACGATGACCTTCGTTGCTTTCAATTTTCCCCTATAGTCAAGGATTGCTTCCAAATCCAGTGCCGCAGAATCCCGCAAAGTGGCCTGATCAAAGAGGAGAATATCTGGCGGCTGCTTGATCATTAGCTCCACGAAGGCGATAAACTGTTTCATATCGATCTCATAATCTTTGATGATGATGGTTTGGAGGAGGGTGATGTCTTTCTCTCCACGAAGGCGATTTGCAAGTCGCTCCAGATAATTTTCTTCAAGTGCAATGATAGCCAGCTTGATCTTCTTCATCTTCAATCTCCTGATGATGTTCAAATTGCTCGAGTGTCGTCGGCAAAACTTTATCCACAGAAAACGCTATCGTTTAAAA
>JAMIIA010000114.1:0-18730 GCA_035913795.1 Bacteroidales bacterium | reverse complement strand
GATTTACAAGATCTGCAATGACATTAGTATCAATTGAACTCCCTACAGTCTTTACCAACTTGGACTTTCCATTGACTTTGACTATTACCTGAACGCTGACAACCCCACTCTTATTAACCTTTTCACGGACAAACATGAAATAAAGATAAAAAAAGACGCTGGGTCACCCAAAAACAATCAAAATAATTTCTTATTACACTATATATGTGATACTTATGAAATTGATGCAAGTTTTATGTCGAAGTCAGGAAAAGATATAAACAGTTGTAATTAGTCTGAAAAAAGACGAAAAATGTAATTAATTGCTTATTTTCCTTCGGCCTCGCCGGTAAAGGGTACAAACCTCACAGGCAATAGCGATTGTTCAATAATTTTTCCGTTTTTCCTTTCCACCAGTTTAAGGTATTGAATGGCATTTACCGCGCCAACGGGAATAACCATCCTGCCTCCTTCGGCCAATTGCTCCAGCAGGGGAGGGGGAATGCTTTCGGGTGCTGCTGTAACAACAATTGCATTGTAGGGTGCCCGGGGTTTATAGCCCTGGTAGCCGTCGCCTGCAAGCACGGTAACATTGGAGTATCCTAGCTGGGTTAGTCGCTCTTTGGCTTCCATTGCCAGGGGTTTTACAATTTCTATCGTTACTACTTCGTTCACTATTTCAGCCAGAATTGCTGCCTGATAGCCCGATCCCGTTCCGATTTCAAGCACCCTATCCGAAGCTTGAAGCTGCAGTGCCTCGGTCATATAAGCTACAATGTAGGGTTGCGAAATGGTTTGTCCGTAACCAATAGAAAGTGGATGATCGAAATAGGCCTTTTCCACGAGTTGTGATGGAACAAAAAGATGCCTGGGCACTTTTCTCATGGCATCGAGGGTAGCTTTATCCTTTATTCCTCTGGCTACAATCTGATCATTCACCATTTTATTCCGCTCTGCCTGCATACTGTTATCTTGAAAACCGCATAAACCTATCAGAAATAAAAACGCAGCTATTGCTTTCATTCTTAAAAGTTGTTCGAAAAATGCAAGTTACAAAACGACAAATCAGAAGTCAATTTTTTACATTGGTCTTGAAGGTCTGCCAGAATTTTTACCCTTTTGGTGTTTTCTGTGAAAAACCTGTTTGCTTTTATTTGCCGATGCATCCGTGTGCTTTGGCTTCTTGTTAAATCGGTTGATGTCGTTTTCTTCTGTGATAAAGTTTATCTCTGGTACCTGCAAAGCCTCTTCTTTCAACTCGGGTTTAATTCCTTTTTTATTAAGCTGAATTATTTCCTTCACCCTTTCGAGGGGTACGGCAATAAGGTGGCTGCTGTTATTTGGCACATAGCTGTAATATATAATGCGTTTAAGCAAGTCTTTTTTGTGCGGATAAGCAATTCCTTTATCCACCTCCAGTTCGAGTAATATATCCGGAAAATCCTCCTGAGCTTCAAGGTATGTGCCCAGCTCATACATTAAACAGCATTTTAGTTTGCCGCACTGGCCTGTCAATTTCTGGGCATTGTGTGGCAAGTCTTGTATTTTGGCTGCCTGGGTTAAAACCGTGTTCAGGTTTGTGCGCCAGGTAGAACAACAGAGTTCCTTTCCACACGAACCTATGCCCCCGATCAGGGCAGCCTCCTGGCGTGAACCTATCTGGCGCATCTCGATTTTAACGCTAAACGATTGGGCATAATGCCTTATTAACTCCCGAAAATCGACCCGCCCTTCGGCAATGTAATAAAAGGTAGCTTTGCTGCCATCGCCCTGATATTCCACATCGCTAATTTTCATTTCGAGATTGAGATTTTCTGCAGTTTGTCTTGCCTTTGTAAGGGTAGAACGCTCCTTTAATCGTGCCATCTGCCATTTTTCCAGGTCGGCTGCAGTAGCCTTCCGATAAACTATTCTTTTACTTGCAAGCTTTGGGTTCTTCCGATTTAACTGCATCTCAGCAATGGCGCCAATGAGCGTTACCTGACCAATGTCATGACCGCGCTCTGCTTCCACAGCCACATATTCGCCCCTCTTCAGGTCGAGGTTTTTTTCGTTGTAGAAAAATTCTTTGCGTGTATTTTTAAACCGTACTTCGACAAGTTTTTTTCCTTCCGGAGAATTGGGCATATCTTTTAACCAATCGTAGGCATCGAGTTTTCCGCACGAGATATCGTTTTCGGTTTGCGAAGTAGTATGTAGGAGTGCCCTCGAAGGACATGTGGAACATCTCATTTGTTATTTAGATTAATTCTAAACAAATATAGTTTGATTCTGCCGGAAACGGGTCAGATTTCTATTGAATATTTTATCCGCAGGTATTTAGTGAATTAAATGCTTTTCGGAAAAAACGAGGTATTTCAATAAGGCATAAGGAATCAACGCTAAAACAACAAAAAAATCCGTGAACCTTAATAGGGCTTACGGATTCGATGTTTTTTGCAAATAAGCTTCCGACTGAGTTATTATGAGCTTTGTTTCTGCTTTGGTCCCGAACCTTTACCTTTGTAACCTTTGTTGTAAAACGACTTTTTACGGTGGTGATGTTCCCCGGAAGGTTTTGTTTTAAACGTTGGGGCATCGCCAAGAAATTCAGGCAGCACCTCTTTTGTAACTTCTTTGCCTAAAAGCTTTTCGATACGACTAAACTTAATTTGTTCTTTATCGGTTACAAAGGTAAATGCCATACCTTCTGCAGCAGCACGGGCTGTGCGACCAATGCGGTGAATGTAATCTTCTCCGTCGTGCGGTACGTCGTAGTTGATAACAAGGTCAATATCTTCTACGTCGATACCACGCGACATAATATCGGTGGCTACCAGTATATTAATGGCCTTGGACTTAAAATCGTTCAACACTTTCTCGCGTTGGTTCTGTTCCAGGTCGGAATGGATGTCTTCGACCTTAAAGTTTTTTGTTTTCAGTTCGCGTGCAAGCTGTTTCGTACTTGCTTTTGTAGAGCAGAAAATGAGCACCGATGTAAACTTTTTTTCGTTGAGCAGATAACTTACCAGCTTAACCTTTTGGCTGTCATAAACAACAAAAGCTGAATGTTTAATCTTTTCGGCAGGTTTCGACACTGAAATACTGATTTCTTCAGGCTTATACAATATTGTGTGCGCCAGCTCCCTGATCTTTTTCGGCATGGTGGCAGAAAATAGCAGGTTTTGTCTTTTCTTTGGCAGGTATGAGATGATCTTCATAATGTCTTCAAGGAAACCCATGTCGAGCATGCGATCGGCTTCGTCGAGCACCAGGTATTCGAGATGGCTGAAATCGACATTGTCCATGTTCAGGTGCATCTTTAAGCGTCCAGGAGTGCTGATTATTATTTCTGCACCACTGGAAAGTGCATGTTTTTCTTTCTGAAAAAGCGATCCGTCGCTCCCTCCATATACAGCCACCGAACTGATGGGTGTAAAATAGGAAATGCCTTCTAGCATCTGGTCAATCTGTATGGCTAATTCGCGGGTAGGCACCACAATGAGTGCTTTGGCCTTGCTGTGTTGTTTGGCGGTTATGAGCCTTTGAATAATAGGCAATAAAAAAGCAGCAGTTTTTCCGGTGCCGGTTTGGGCGGAGGCAATCAGGTCTTTGCCCTGCAGAATAATGGGGATGGCTTTTGCTTGTATTGGGCTTGGTGTTTCAAAACCAAGAGCTTCAATTCCTTCTATTAAGCTGTCGTCGAGATTAAAATCGTTAAATGTCAAAGTGTTAATCGTGTATTTATAAAGTTATTTTAAGCTTGCGAAGATACTAAATTAAGAAAGCGAAAAGAATGATGTTTTTTATTTTTGTTCGCAGCTGATTCTTATTCGGCGCTATGTTCCAATTAGAATATTTAAGATACTTTTAAACGGATATAAGGCATAGAAAGGTATGAATACTTGTTCATGCGTTTAAAAGGGAATTACAATCCCAACCTGTATGAGAGTTTAACCAAAATTACATTCGATGGGTAAGTATGGTAGAACAGGTTGTATATATCTTTGTTCAAATGGGGTGAGCTTTCAGTAGTTTCACTGTTGCGGTTCTGCGACCATACAATGTAGAGGGTCGAACCGGGTAGGTATTCCCACCGTAACACCAGATTGGAGTTAAAATCTAACACTTTGTAGTTCGGATTGAAACTATAATCAGTTTCACCGTCTAGATTTTCATCCACCATGTATTCATCGTTTTCAAAGCTAATCTGCTCGGGAGCATAAGTTAAAAAGCGGTTTTCGAAGGTGGGTGCTTTTGAGTCGGTTATGTATTTAAATTCGTTATAACTGGCGGTCGAAACAAAAGGTAATGCATAGCCCTGTATGGTAAAATCGGGAGTAAGGTTGATTGTGAACCGCATGACAAGGCTCAAATCTTGTCGGGTGATAGTGCCCCGAACATAGCGGGTCAGCTCCTGATAACCGGCATTAGAAACATAGGCCAGTTCATCGCTGCTGGTGCTAAAAGCCGGCTCGAATGTCAGTTTTATTGCATCGGATATTTGTAGGCCCAGTTCGCCAAAAATCGATTGGTTTTTGGAGGTTAACCCATCATGAGCACCACCTGAGACTCCTAATCCAACCTGAAATTTTTTTCTGCCGTCGGTGTTGGCATAAAAAAACAGGTCGGTATATCCATCATAAAGCAAAGAGGGTCCTCCTCGCAGAGTTTGAGTCGATACAGAGCGGGCATCGCGTGAGAATCCTGTCCATGTTTCCCAATGATTTTTGTATTGTACACCACCATTCAGGTTAAAGCCAAGGTATAGGTATTCGGGTGCTGTGGTAGTGCCCAACCACTGGTTGAAATTAATGGAATAGCTGCGGTAAAATCCTTTTGGGGCATTTTCCCTAAATTGCACCCAGAATATTTCCTGAACCTCGTCGTTTCGCAACATGTAACCCATATCATTCAGGTTAAGTTCGGGCGAACGATAGGTAACCCAGCCTAAAAATCTCCATTTACCGTTGCCGGCTTTCCCCAGTTGAATGGAGCCTCCTGTGCCGGTTAATTTTGTTTTGCTGCTGTCTACTGAGAGATGTGGTGCATCTGTGCGCTGAAAATAGTGTGGTGAATTGTTTTGCATTTCCGAAATATTTTCTGCACTACCCTGCACTTCACTTGCAACCAGATTTAGGTTAAAATAATAGGTTTTTTCCTTCCACTCATGGTTAAAACTTACTCCGCCACTGTATGCAGAAACTGGCAGGGCCTGCTTCAGTTCCGGAGTAGGCAGGCTTCTGTTCATAGCTGTAAACATAGCACTTACCCGTGTATTCGAATTGTTCAGGTCCTGTTCCAACCGGCTGGCAAAGTAATTCGTAAGGGGTTCGGCAATTTCGCTTCGAAACGCATAGCTTGGATTAGTACCATTGGGTATTTCTCTGGCAATTTCAGCTTTTTCTTCCTGGGTTAGGTTTTCTATAATACCGATTGACAGACCTTTTCTGGTTTTTCCGGTAAGTTTAACGGCCGTAAGTATGGTAGTATTATCGGGCATGTCGACATATTCGTTGTAGTTGTCGTCCAACTCGGGCCAGATACTAGGTTGTGTTCCCACCCGACGGGAATAAAATAGATTATCGCGATAAAAGGGTCCTGCGGGAGTAATTTCGTGGCTAAGAATATTTCTGCCTTCAATAAAGAACATTCTTTTTTCGGGGAAGTAGGTTTCGAAAGTAGTCAGATTTACCTCAGAAGGATCTGCTTCTACCTGACCAAAATCAGGATTCACCGTAATATCAAGGGTAAGGTCGTTGGTAAGTCCTATCTTGCTGTCCAATCCTGCGGAGGCTGATAGCTCGCTTCCCAGAGAATAAGGATTTCCTTCTTCTTTTTCATAGGTTTCTAGTCGTCCTAACACATAAGGTGTAATGTCCCTTTGTTTTTTTGGTTGAATGTGCGCAATGCCATAAATTTCTCCAAAATGATTTACCCACCCACTGGCCTGTGGCGAAATAAACTGCCAAACCGAATTTTCGTCTTTACGAAATAACTTTCGGCTAACTTGCAAACCCCAAACATATTCTTCCTGTTTTCCGAATCGGAGTTGAGTAAAGGGAATGCGCATTTCTGCCACCCAACCATCTTGATTGATACTTGTTTTCACATACCAGATAGGGTCCCAATTGGAGTCGAAATTACTATTGTTGGTAATTTTTTCATCACCTTTTACCCCGGCAGCTGAAACTGTAAATGAGAATGCGGTAAGTAAGTCGTGATAACTGTCGACAGTGACCTCCACCCAGTCGCCCTCAAAACCATCTCGCCGCGACATGCGGCGCACAATGCTGTCGGGTGCCGAGTCAAAAGCCTTGATGGCAATGTAAAGGTTATTGTCGTCGTAAAGCATCTTAAACTGAGTAGGCTGACTGGGGGCTTGTTTTTCGTAAGGTGTGGTCTGGGTAAACTCACCAGACCATTCTACAGCCTCCCAGGCTGCTTCGTCAATGATGCCATCAATTTGTAAGTTTCCTGCGGAGAGTTTCTGTGTTTGGTATTGACGTTTTTGTGCAAAGCCCAAAATAGGTATGCATAGCAATATGAAAACCACTCCAGCACGGCAAAAAGCGTGAGAAAACAGAAAGTGCATATTTTTATCTAGTTAGAACAACGACTTAGGGGAAACAATTTTTCAACCAGATTGCCTAAATGTATGAAATTTAAGCATATTGATAAATAATTAGAGCGTTTTTTGTGTGCGCTTTTTGCACATTAGGTGTTCGTTACCGGATAATGGTATCCTATTGGCAGATACCTCCGCCCAATAAAAGCCTGTTATGATAAAAAACAACAGGTTGGCCAGGCGCCATAGCCCATGCTGCCTTCTCAAGTGAAACCGAGTAATGGCAATGCCCTGTTTTTTCAATTCTGGCAAATCCATCTGGATTTAAGCCATAACCCCGCACTTTTACTTCAATTTCTTTACTTTCCAGCAAGAATTTCTCATTGCTAATCCGGCAGTCGCCGACTTGAAAGTTTTTAGTCCAGAGGATTTCGGGCAACCCGGCTAAAAGGGTATTGGTTTCGGGCAGAATTTTAATAATGCATAAATCTTTATCGACATTGTTTAACCACGTAATATTTTTTTTCTGTCCGATGGTATAGTAGATATATCCTTCGTGTTCACCTATTCTGGAACCTTCCAGATTCACTACTGGTCCTTTTGGAATATCAATGGCCTCGGGAATGTACTTTTTAATTAGTTCGGAATAGCCTAGGTCCTGTGCAAAGCAAAGACCAGTGCTTTCTTTTTGAGTTGTAAGAAAACGCAATCCAGACGATTGGGCTATTTCTTTCACTTGTTGCTTAGTAAGTATGCCGAGTGGAGTAATAATGCGTTGAAGTATCTCCTGATCTAGTCCCCATAAGAAATAAGATTGATCCTTGAGCGGATCGTTGCCCTTTTTCAGATACCAGACGCCATCTTTTTGCACCGATTGAATGTAATGTCCGGTAGCAATATGGTCAATGCCATGCTGCTGGGCTGTATTTCGCAGCTGTTGCCATTTTAGGTATGGGTTGCAGGTGGCGCAAGGGCTTGGTGTATATCCTGCAAGGTGTTCGCGGCGGAAAGCTTCAATAACAGTGTTTTTAAAAGCATCACGGCTGTCGAAGGAAAGGATTTCAATCTGAAGTACACCGGCAATCTGATCAATACGCTGTTGCAATTCGGTTGGCTCATCTACCATTTTCAGATGAATGCCAAGCACCTCATAACCTTCTTGGTTTAACTGCAGGGCTGTAACAGCACTGTCAATGCCTCCGCTAATACCGACAAGAACTTTTTTGTTCATTTACCTTGTAATAAACTCAGGTGAGTATCTGAACCAACACACTAAAAGGCAGCATGGGGGAAAATATTGAGTAATATTGGTTTTAGTCCGCTAAAAAAGAACTCGACTGCGATCACCATCACAATAAGGCCCATAAGACGTGTAAGCACATTGAGCCCGGTTTGCCCTAGTATGTTTACCAGTTTCGATCCCCCGTAATACACCAGATAGGTTATGATTAAAACAGCAAGTGTGCCAATGAAGAGAGCAATCTTTTTTCCTGCATCGTTGGCATCTCCCATCAGCACAATGGAGTTGGTAATGGCTCCGGGGCCGCAAATATGGGGAATGGCCAGCGGTGTAACCGAAATATCGTTAACATATTTCTTAATTTCAGTTTCCTGTACCTTTATTGTACCCAGCCTTGCCTGAAGCATGTCCATGCCCATAATAAAAAATATTACACCGCCCACAATACGAAAACTATTTATTGAAATTCCGAAAAAACTAAAGAGCAATTTACCGGTATACATAAAAAACACCATGGTAAAAAGGGCCACAACCACTGCCTTAAGCGCTGTCCGGTCGCGGTGCTTTGCATCCAGGTTGGCGGTCATGGTTAAAAAGACTGGTAGCGAGCCAAGCGGATTTACCAGTGTAAAAAATGAAGTGAAGGCCAGCAGTCCGAAGACAAAATATTCGTTCATTCAGGTTATTTTTAAGGAAGTAATATCTAAGTTTTATTTGCCGTGTGCCACTTTAAATCCTTTTCTCATCCATTTACGGGCAAGAATAAGCAGAACTGGCGAGCTTACTGCAATGCAGGCATAAACAAGCCACATAAATTCGGTCTGCAGGCTTTCTGGCTGGGCATCGGCAGGGCAATAATTTGCCAGGAACCATCCGGAATAAGTGGCTGTTACTATCTTTGTTAAGAACCAGGGGAACTGCCCGATTCCCATATAGATTCCTACCATTCCCTTTGGGGCTATATCTGCCACCCATTGTAAAAAGCGGGGTTGCCACATTGCTTCGCCAATGGTCATTAATATCAGGTAAGCCATCAGGGTGTTGAGGCTGGGGCCAAGGGTAAGAATAAAGGCAGGAAGAGACATGATCAATGTGCCGGCTATCATCATTTTATAGGTGTCGCGGTGCATTGTAAGACCGGTGATAATAGGAGTAAGTACAAAAATGAGTATGGGGTTAAGATTTACAAAAAACTCGAAATTGTTTTGTACAAAACCATCGAATGCGCGACTGGTATAAGCGGGCAGGGTGAGCCAATTGTGGGCAAACAATGTTTGAACCGGAATGAGGGCAAAAATAAAAAACAGAAAACGAAAATCTTTAAGCGGAAAATTCTTCATGTAATAACGAAGTTTTTCTTTGCCTTTCATTTCGTCTGGTCCCGGATTTTCAGAATCTATCGAAGGGGTAGGGTCTTCTGCCAGGGCATTTTGTGTGGCTTCCTTTTCGGCTTTTTTAGTTATAAGAAGAGTGACTATTAGCATACCAACCACGGTAAGCGCAACAAACACCCAGAAAACGCCAGTGATTCCGTGCGCCCTTCTTATGGGTGGCGAAATAATTCCAGGTAAAAAACCTCCCAGGTTCATCAGGGCATAGAGCATGGCATACCCCATGGCTGAGTTTCTTGAGCTGGTAAATTTCTTCACGGCAGCATAGGCCGCAGGCTGGTAAATTCCATATCCGAGTACGATACCTAAAAGACCAAAACCCGACATCCAGAAAGCAGGTGATCCTAAGCCGGTGGTTGCCGCAGAAGGTGAAAGGGTGAGCACAATGCGACCGATAAGCATCAGCAAAAGTGAAATCAAAAAGGCCTTTCGCACTCCTATCCAATCTACAGTTGCCCCAAGAAGCAGCATAGCAAGGGTAATGCCACCCGTGAGAAAGCCCACCATATAGCCCGACACTTTGTCGGTAAGCCTAATATTTTCGTTAAAAAAGAGCGTAAGCAATCCCACTACTCCAAAGTAGGTAATCCCTTCGATGACATAGGAGAGGTTAACACCTAATAGAGCTCTTGAGGTATGCGCCAGGTCAATAAAAGGTTGTGTGAGTTCTTTTAGAGTCGATGTCAATAACCCGGGTTTGTCTTTCATAATGCTAGTTTAAGTTCCAAGCCTAAAATTAATAAAATCGTTTATATGGCTTTATAATATTCCTTTACTATGGCAATATACTTTCCATAATGGGGTAGATATTCCAAATTAAACTACTTTTGCCACCAGAAATTTCAATTGAATAATGCACCCACCAATCTACAAAGAGGCCTGTCTGCCTAAAGAGCGTATACAGTCTCTTGACTTGCTCCGGGGAATTGCCATTCTGGGTATACTTATTATGAATATTCAAAGCTTTGCTATTATAAAAGCTGCGTATTCCAACCCATTTGCATATGGCGATTTTACGGGCATAAATAAAATTGTCTGGTGGTTTAGCCAATTGGTGGCCAGCGAAAAATTTATCAATATTTTTTCTATGCTTTTTGGCGCAGGTATTATTCTACTTTACGAAAGAAAAAAGCAACAGGGAGCTCATCCATGGAAAGTTCAGCTTCGAAGAAATTTCTGGCTCTTTGTTTTTGGGCTTATTCATTCTAACCTTATCTGGTATGGCGACATTCTGGTGGCGTATAGCATTTGTGGAGTCTTTGTATTTCTTTTTCGTAATTTTTCCTCAAAAAAGCTTATGTGGCTGGCGGCAGCCTTTTTTATGGTGCCAGTGCTATTTGCCATAGGTGCGGGCATTCAGGTGAAACACTGGACTGACGCAGTTCTCCAGAGCAACATGATGGCCTGGCAACCCACCCCTGATCAGATAGTGAAGGAGATTGCTGCCACGAGGGGAAGTTATGGCGATCTTATTAAGCATTGGTTGCCTACATTAAAATACGAGCATACCCATCACTTTATTAATTTTTATTTCTGGAGGGTTTCGGCCATGATGTTTTTCGGAATGTCACTTTTTAAATCTGGGGTGCTAACTGCTTCCAAACCGCCTGCATTTTACCGGAAGATGATTTTTATCGGGCTTCCGGTAGGTTTATCGCTAAGTTTGATTGGAATATGGCAAAATTACCAGCATAACTGGGCAATGGAATATTCGATGATTTATGGTTTCCTTTATAATTTATTCGGAAGTATTGCCTCTTCGCTGGCCTATATTGGCATTGTAATGCTTATTGTTTTATCTCCACGTATGGCAGGTTTTAAGGCTAGCATGACCTCAACCGGAAAAATGGCTTTTACCAATTATATTCTCACATCCGTAATCTGCGGATTTATTTTTTACGGCTACGGATTGGGATTATTCGGTAAGCTTGAGCACTATCAGCAATTTATGGTGATAATTTTTGTCTGGTCTGTGCTGATAATACTGTCGACCATTTGGTTAAAACATTATTATTATGGCCCACTGGAGTGGTTTTGGCGTTATCTTACCTATGGAAAGAGACCTCCTTTTCGACGCTAAAGCACTTTTCTATCAGGTCTGCCGCCGAGGAAGCACCACCAAGCTTTTTAAACTTAGCAGCCATATGGCAGCACCGTTGCGAATAAGATTTATCTTCAATTAACATTCTCAGTGCATGTTGCATCGACTTAGCAGTGATGGTTCGCCAGCCTGCTACAAGTCCTAGTTGATGGTATTTGATTCTGGCTGCAACCGCCGGCTGATCGTCGGAAACCGGCAACGCCAGAAGGGGTACTCCATAATAAATGCTTTCCATTACCGATCCCGGACCCGCATGGGTTATAAAGCAGCTAGCTTTTTTTAGAATTTCGAGCTGAGGGGCAAATTCTAAAATACAAACATTCTCAGGAATTTTCCCAAGCTCCATAGAGTTTCCTGTCCATCCTCCTTTGGAGAGCACAAACTGCCATTGCGGATTTTTTTTGGCTACTTTTACAACAAGCCGATACATCCTGTCAATTTTATTGCGAATTGTTCCGAAAGAAACATATACAATAGGCTTTTCTTCTGAGAATAGTAAATCAAGTGGGTCTTCCTTTCTATTGAGCGTCGAAGGCCCTACGGAGACATAGTTTTTTATTGTCGGTCGTGCAAAATCGAATGCCTCTGGAATGACACCTATTTGCAATCGGGTTGAAAAGCTTAGTTCTAAATGACTTAAAGGTGCAAGCTTTATTGCTTTTCTTTTCTTATTAATCATTCTTAGATAGCCCAACGCAAGCAATCTAACAGCCTGATGGCTAAGACGATTAATTGCTCGAATAAATGCTGTGTTGGTTGGCTGCCACCAGGCAAAACTAGCAGGAATTTGCCCAGTAATGTCAGCATGCAAAGGCAATATCGAGCACAGGGTAACAAAAGGGATTCGTAGCATTTCTGCCAGGGTAGAAGCTTGAGGTTGCAATTGATCGGCCAGAATCACATCTACTTTTAATTGCTTCATTAAGGTTGGCAGTTCTTCAAGCATGCAGGAAGCGAGATGTATATGTTCCTTAAGAATTCGTGTATCGCGCCATAAATTGCTTCCTGTGCGGGCTACGTTCCATTTTTTGTTCCAACTTCCGGCAGGGAATAGGTTTTCTCCAACCGGAACGAAAATCAGCCCTAATTTTTCAACAAAACCTTTCGTATCGGGCATGTTAAAAACTGTCACTTTATGTCCTCTGGTTTTCAGTTCCAGACCGATTAATCCGTTTGGGTATAAATGACCTGGCACTGGTGGTGAGATAATGGCGAAGTGCATAGAGTTTTAACTGACTGTTTGGTTCAGTATTGCGTATGGGCTTTTTTTGCCTTCTGCAAGGACTTTATATTCCCTAATCACAGCTGTGAGCATTTTATGTGTTAGTTCAAGACTGGTTTGAGTGACTTCGCGGATGTTCTCCCAGTGTTCGGGTGTGGTACAAATACGTTTGAGTATTTTTTGCATGTCGGCCCCATGTTTCTTGTCGATTTCCATATGCTGTATGTAAAATGACATTTGCTTGTCGGTTAACAACATGTTGCTCTTTAATAATTGCATAAAGGGTAGTATATGGGCATACGGCTGTTCAATCCAATAATGATAACCAAGGCTTTTGTAGGGTTCAGTTCCGGTGGAAAGATGCCTAACGTAGGCCACAAGCACTTCGGTTTCGGGCAAAGGAGGTGGTATATTCGAAAGGTCTTTGTTCAGCGGAACGCCTATTGCCAGCAAATCTTTAGCCGCCATTAGTTCATGCCCAGTTTCTTCCATGGCATGCTCAAAGAAATGATGCATCAGCCAGGTTTCTTTGTTGGATGTATTGGCACCAGCAAGTTCCAGATTTCGCGCTGCATAATAGGCATAATGGTAAACCTGACACATATAGAGGGCATATACCCGTTTATCTTTTCCCATAAATGTTTCAATAAACTCTTTGGCTGCAGTGGATGAAAAGATATGTTGCCAAACGTTGGCAATGAGCAAATCGAGTTTCTCAATTTCGGTATTTGTCTGATGCGTTGTCATTCCTGTTTTGTTAGTTTGTGTGTTCGATGTTTGGATTATTGCCCATTTCTTTTAAAAAGCGAAAGTGTTCGGCGATAGCTTTTTTTAAAGTTAACTTTTTATAAGGTAACCGATAATCATGGGCTGTTTGGTCAAGAATAATACTGAGGTAGGGAAGATGAATGTGGGCTAATTTTGGATAAATATGATGCAGGACATTGGTGTTTAACCCACCCAGTAAAAAATTAAGAAATTTGCTTTCAGGAGCTATGTCGATGGTGGTAAGAAGTTGGTGTTCGGCCCAGCTATGTGGTTGGAAGCCAGCAGAAGGTTTCAGATAAAACCTTGTTCCGCCAATGAAGTGCGAGGGCAGAAGTACAAGAGCAATGCACAAGCCTAAAAGGCCATGCATGGCAAGAAAACCAACAAGTACTTGGAGCAGCGTAAAGGGTAAAACTTGCCAGGGCAGGTAAATCATGTAAAATAGGTAGCCCAGTTTCGTCGATATTAAAACAAACCATTGAAAGAAAAGACTTCTACCTCTTATTTTTTCAGGATTTCGGTAACAATTTTTGGATCGAATACAAAAATTAATACAAGCGAAAGCAGGCAATAAAGGGGAATAATATAAAAATGCTGGAAGCGATAGTGCCAGAGCAGCTTGGTATGAGGCGAAACCCGAAAAAGCGGGCTAGTGTCAATATCCGGATCGAGACTGTGAATGTTTGTAAAGCGGTGATGACCAAGGTTGTGTTTCAGGTACCACGAATAGCGGTTACCACCCAGAAGGTTAAATACCCACGAAAAGGCCTGGTTAGTTTTCTTATTATCTGAAATAGCCTGATGAACAGCATCGTGGCCTACGTTAAAGATTACAAATAAGGAGGTAAGTGCATGCAGAAGGTACAAGAAAATAAGTCCCGAAAATGAGCCGGGTAAAAGGTACAAGGCTACACTACTTAAACTCCAGGCTGTAAGGGCAATTGTTATTTTAAAGAACATTGCCCTGTTACCAAATTTTACCTGATTATTTTGAGTAAAATACCTTTCGATGCGGCGGTTTAATTCAAGCTGAAAACCATTTTGGTTCGTTTGGTAAAAAGGCATTTCTGGCAGTAATATTGAAAAGGGAAGTTATAAATTACCTTCTAGACTACCAAAAATCGCTGTTTTGCCCCAAACACTTATTTTTTTGGCAATACATAATTTTGCAAGTCTGCAGTAAAAGTAGCTACCTTCATTCTAGCCTCAAATTTTACGGGTATCAGGCTTTTGTTTGCCGTAACCCAGATAGTTATATCCTCTGTGGTTTTAAAGTAGTGGCTCACCATGGTTTGCGGAAAGAATTTGTAGCAGGTAACCGTGCCATATTCTGTTTTAATGGCTTCTTTTCCTGCGTAACGTATATTTAGGTCCCAGGGCGTATCAACAAAAAATGTTTTTAAACGAATAAAACTGTTTTCTTTCAAATCCGGATGAATGTAATTCTTTCTGAACTGAAAGAAAGCGACCAGAATATCATACGCTTCTTTTGAAATTACAAGGGTGTCTTTTGTTGCCAAAATAGCCAGAGCCGAGTCGCTGCGTGCTTTACGGTTATATCGTACCTGGTCATAATCGTAATGGTTCCCTTCGCGAATTATCCGGCTGCTTTTAATGGCATGTCCGGTGGAAGTGTCCATGCAGGCATCGAACATGTAATGCACATTTTTTATTATCGTAATAGCACCTGTGCTTCGGGCATTGCAAATAATATAGGCCGGGCAGTTCATGGTGTCATTTCTGAATTCAATATCGAGTTTACCCACGTTAAAGGCCCCCGCTTTGAGACTGTATTCCATACGTTCACCCGCATAGTCAGGTACTTTTAAATTTTCTGTTTGAATGAAAAAAGGTACGAGCAGGGAAAGAATAAAATGCGGAAAGAATACTAGACTGAATGATGTCATGAGGGATTTAAAACTTGAATTGGCGGTAAAAGTAGAAATTTGTTTTAGTCTCAATAAAAAATTAGTATTATTTAATTATTAAGACTGATTCT
The DNA here is from genome assembly GCA_035913795.1 of Bacteroidales bacterium. Lineage (GTDB taxonomy): Bacteria > Bacteroidota > Bacteroidia > Bacteroidales > UBA10428 > UBA10428. The sequence continues at coordinate 3,483 of JAMIIA010000114.1, read as the reverse complement.
ATATGTTAGTATTATAGCGATCGCAGAAGAAAATTAATGCCAGAGTTGGTAAATCATAGAATTGGAATTTGGTCGCAGTGCAAATAAGTCGGAAATCGTAAGATCTGTTGTTTTATTTTTTGTATATTTATAATTGTGTGCAAATTAAATACTAAATAGATGCATACTTTAATTCGCGAAACAAGCTTTCTTTCGCTTTTAGAAGAGGTTGCCAGTCCGCAGCAACTTAAAACATTTAAGAAAGGTTCTCTTTTAACTTCCGAGGGTCAAAACAACCAAAATGTGTACATTGTAAAATCAGGCTTGATATGCGTTGGAATTGAATACCATTCATCGGCACTCCCTGTACAGTATATTCTGCCGGGCGAGATTATCGGATTGATGGGAATTCTTCAGGCTGTGAATTACCCTTGCTATTTTAAGACTGTGACTGAATCTGAAATTTATGTCTGGGACTATATGCCAATAAGGGACTTGATTATGCTGGAACCTGAGTTTGCCCTTGCAATAAAAAGATATCAGAGTCAGTTTATCCTGGTTTTACTCGACCGGATTAAATCCCTTGTGTTCTACCCTCCTTTTCAAAGGGTAGTAACCTGGATTGCAGAATACAATAAAAACAAGGCGTTTAAAGAAATGCGTATGTGGTCTTTACTGACCGCCGAGGACATGGCAGCCTATTGTCATGTAGATAAATCCACATTTCTCAGGTATTTGAATGATTTAACCCGAACCGGAGTTATTATTATTGCAACAGATGACTGTCATGTAGCCGATTGGGAGAAATTGAGCTACATTCTTCAGCTTTCATCCTGATAGTGCAGAACTCTTTTATTTTTCTTTTTCAAGCGAAGGTATGTGCCTGTCGGCAAGTACTTCCAACGAAATAAAAGTTTCGGTTCTCATGATGCCTGGTATAGCCTGTATTTTATCAGCAAGCACTATGCGTAAATGCTCATTGTCCTTGGTATATACTTTCAGGAACATTGAATATTGCCCCGTGGTATAATGACATTGTACAATTTCAGGAATTCTTAACAAGCGTGAAGAAACATCGTTGAACATGGCCGCATTGTCTAAAAAAATACCAATGTAAGCACAAGTATTGTATCCCAGTTTTTTTGGGTTCACAGTAAACTGCGAACCGTTAATAATACCCAGTTTCGATAAACGCTGAACCCGCTGATGAATGGCGGCACCCGATACGCCGCATTCGCGGGCTACTTCGAGAAAAGGAATACGGGCATTTTTTGTGAGTATGTTCAGAATCTTTTCATCGAGTTCATCGATTTGATAAATATGGTCGCTTTTCATGATGTATAGATATGATTGTAAACGAATATGGCAATAATGTTATAAAAATGTAAGCAAAGTTAAAAGAATAATGTTAATTACACACCCTATTCTTGCAGTTTTCTTTAAAATTATTATATTTGTTCGTTTGTATACAGTTGTAAAATAATTTTTTGTCCAGATATTATTTAATGCGTCTTTTAAGGTAAATATTTTAACTATTAATTTATATGTGCGGAATAATTGGGGTTTTCGATCTGAAGACAGACTCGGCAAATTTACGTGAACAAGTACTCATACAGGCTAAAAGACTTCGTCATCGCGGTCCCGACTGGTCGGGCATTTATTGCGGGCAGAAATCTATACTTGCTCATGAGCGGCTGTCGATTGTGGACCCTCAATCGGGAAATCAACCACTTTTTAGTAAAGACCGTAAGCATATATTAGCTGTAAATGGCGAAATATACAATTACAAAGAAATTAAAAAACAGACCGAAGATGTGTATGAGTTTCAAACAAACTCCGACTGTGAGGTCATACTCTCCTTATACAAAAAGAAGGGTATAGACTTTCTCGAAGACCTGAACGGAATATTTGCTTTTGCACTTTACGATGAAATTGAAGATTCTTACCTGATAGCCCGCGATCATATAGGTATAATTCCTTTGTATATGGGCTGGGACCGGCTAGGGAATTTCTATGTCTCTTCCGAACTGAAAGGACTCGAAGGGTATTGCAACCACATCGAAGAGTTTAAACCTGGGCATTATTTATACAGCAAAGAGGGAGTTATTAAAAAATGGTATAACCGCAGTTGGTCTGAATACGATGCTGTAAAAGATAACAAAACCAGCATCGAAGAGATTCAGCAGGCATTGGAAAAAGCTGTTCACCGCCAACTTATGTCCGATGTGCCTTATGGTGTTTTGCTTTCGGGCGGGCTCGATTCTTCGGTAACCTCTGCCCTGGCAAAAAAGTATTCTGAAAAGGATGTAAGCGAAGGGGTTGGGCACAGTATGTGGTGGCCACAGTTGCATTCTTTTGCTATTGGCTTAGTGGGTTCGCCAGACCTTGCCGCAGCCCGAAAAGTGGCTGATGCTATTGGAACAGTGCATCATGAAGTGAATTTTACTGTACAGGAAGGCCTGGATGCCTTAAAAGATGTAATCTATCACATCGAAACATACGATGTAACAACCATTCGGGCTTCTACTCCAATGTACCTATTAGCCAGAGTAATTAAATCCATGGGAATAAAGATGGTGCTCTCAGGCGAAGGGGCCGACGAACTTTTTGGTGGGTACCTCTATTTTCACAAGGCTCCCAATGCAAAGGCGTTTCACGAAGAAACGGTGCGCAAACTCGGAAAACTCAATCTTTACGACTGTTTAAGGGCGAATAAAACTTTAGCGGCATGGGGCGTCGAAGGCAGGGTGCCATTTCTTGATAAAGAATTTATGGATGTGGCTATGCAAATCAATCCCGAAGACAAAATGATTAAAAACGGTCGTATCGAAAAATGGGTTGTGAGAAAGGCTTTCGAAAATTACTTGCCCGAGAGTGTTGTCTGGAGGCAAAAAGAACAATTCTCCGATGGAGTTGGTTATGGTTGGATTGATTCATTGAAAGAGGTTACAGGTAAATTGGTTTCCGACCAGCAGATGGAGAATGCCAAATACCGATTCCCCATCAATACTCCAAAAACCAAAGAAGAATATTATTATCGTTCTATCTTCAACGAACATTTTCCTTCTGATTCAGCTGCACAATGTGTGCCCTCTGTGCCTTCCATTGCCTGCAGCACTCCGGAAGCACTCGAGTGGGATGCCTCTTTTAAAAACAATGCCGATCCTTCAGGTCGATCCATGAAAAGTGTTCATGTCGAAGGGTATAAATAAAATAGGTGTGATAATAGTTTTCTTCAAAGCGCTTCTTTATGGGGCGCTTTTTTTTAATCGCTTTGCCTTCTGGTGTTTGCTTGTCTGCTATTTTAATTAGTCGTCCCTTAAAATAGCATTATATTATTGTATATTAACATGTTATGTTGATAATTTTCACTAAAAAGGCGATATAATTTGCAAGGAATTTGATAATTTGCTGAAAAGCTTTGCAAAATGGTAGCAAAAACAGAAAGACATCCCCAACTGAGCATCTTCAGAACCCCGTTGAAACAGTTTATTAATTTGGATC